>JABIHL010000178.1 GCA_018649665.1 Chloroflexota bacterium
ACGAGATTCGAACTCGCGACATTCTGCTTGGAAGGCAGATGCTCTGCCAGCTGAGCTACCCCCGCAGAGCTGAACTGATATCAGTTCAAACGTAGTCATAAATATACCAGTTCTTCAGTTGGATGGTTAGAAGGAAGATGGTCGCTGCAGGTCGATATTTAGCGATGTTTGCCAAGCGGAGAATGCTACTTGGTACCAAAAGCATTGTTGATTGCTGAAAATTCGAAGTCCTGTGCAGTCTCTAGCAGGGTGATGGTTACAATGCTTTTGTGTCGACACTTCAGTTGAATCTCAACCAGCGATTAGCCAAAATTTCTTCGAAACGCATATCGTTTCGCGGAAAGTGGTTGCTGTCAAATCTTGCGATTCCACTTATTCTGCTGTTCGCCCTGTATTTCGTACTGGGCGACATTGTAGGGAAGCCGTACAACCTCCCCGGCACCGACACATACTGGCATGTAACGCTCATCGACGAAGCTTATGATCGACTTATGGCGGGTGAGCCGCTTGGGCCTATATCGGAAACGATAAACGGTGGGGTTCCTTACTTATACGACACTGATACGACGTACCCGCAATTTGTGTACCTATTCTCGATTGTTGTGAGCATCTTTACGGGAGATGCCGGGATCACATTTGGTTTAATGATGTTCATGGCGTCGGCAATTGCTCAATTATCCTTTTATTTTGGATTCAGATCCCGATTCGGGCATGTCGGTGCAGCTATCGGGGCTCTTGCCTTCGCGTACGCACCATTCACTCTTACGAATATCTCACCACAAGGCCGATACCCAGGGCTGCTTGCTGTCTCAACCCTACCGGGGATTATGGCAGGACTGCTCGCCCTATTAGACAGCCCCTCTCGTTCAAAGTGGATTCTCACGACGCTCGCAGTTGGATTGTCAGTGGCGTTCCACGCAATGGTGTTCTACATAGCAGCAATCCCAATCGCGCTCATCGCTGGTTTGTACGCTATCGCAAACAGAATTGCTGTATCTCGAATACTGCTGGCAGTCTCAGCAACAGTCGCCGGAATTCTTGTGGTTTGGATATTTCTGCCCGACACGATTGCTGACCTTAGCCAGCGTGGTGGATTAGCCGGTGTCGCTGCAAGTTCTGATGGCGCTGGTGCTCGGGCCAGCACAGGTGCCAACAGCGAGTTTCTACCTTTCTCAATCAGATGGAATGCGTTCGATACCGCACATCGACTTTCGTATGAAAACTACGCCGGTATCGGAATCGTGGTAGCGAGTATTGTTGCCGCAGTATTTTCAAAAAGCTGGCAAGTATTAATTATTAGTATTGGCACGTTCACCGCTTATATTCTCGCAACCGGCTCGCTTACTCCACTTTGGGGGAAACTTCCGCTTGCCGAACAACTAGAACCCAGAAGGTTTCTGTTTCCGGCCTACTTAGGCGCTGGAATGATCATCGCCGCGGGCTCAGGTCGAATGATTCACTCTTTGTATGTGGAACGGTCTGTTAAAACTCTCGCTTTTTTCGTAGCCCCTCTTGTAGCGATAGCCTGGTTAGTAGCCTATGACGCTGTCCCTATGATCCAGAGGATTTCACCAGATGGAGGTTACGAGCGAGGCTGGACAGAAGCTCTGGAAGACAAAAATGTTGATGGCCGACTGTTCTGGAATGCTCATAACGACTTCGCTCCGTACTACTTTGTAGGCCGCGAAAGCTCCATCGAAACGGTTGGCAGGATGGGAGTAGTAGATTCCTCGATTCGAGACGGCTTTACCGATAGAGCATTGGCAGAATTAGCTCTCTACAACACCAGAGCTGTAATAACCAATGACGTTGAATTTTCCGCACTAGTAACAGGTGTTAAAAAAGAAGGATTCGAACAAATCGGAAATTGGGGTTCCCAGGTACTACTCATATCCGAAACTCCAGGTTCTCCGATCATGAAACAATCTCGGGACGTCGGTCTATTCGGCGTCGCAGCCACAACTTATTGGTCTCGCATACTGCCTAACTCAATATCCATAGGTAACCCCGGCAGTATTTCAACTGAATATTTAAATTCATTCAAAGCCATCGTATTGTCGAATTACACAATCTCAAATGTCGCTGAAGCAGAGGCAGCGTTGCACACGTATATGGAAAACGGCGGGATCGTAATTTTTGAAGAACCCAACAAAAGTGGTAAAAATCTGTTCGGTGCCGAACATGTAATCAAAGATGTGCCAAGAAATTTCGTTGTGGACGGACTCGATGGCTCGAAGGAAATCAAATCCTTCGCAATCAATGGTGGGAGATTCGCCGGAAACTTTTATGAAGATATCGGCGAGGTGGTACTAACCGGAACAACGGAGGAGGGCGAGACTGTTCCTCTCATTCAAAAAGAAGATGTTGGTCTTGGCGCCATGTATTGGGTCTGCTGCAACGTCGGCAACCACACCGTGGTTAACCCCGGCCGAGATCTAGTTTTGGCCGACGAAATCAATAAGTATTTTGCAGCTGAAATTGGAGCTTTTGGAAGTATTTGGCCAGACCAATTCGATGGCGATGTTGAAAAAACGGGCCCCTCAACGTACCGACTGACATATACGTCTGACTCCCGTGTTCCGGTGTTAATCTCGGTGCGAACTCAACACAAGAGAACCTTGTCTGATGAAAATGGCGACGTGATAAAACTAGAAAGCGCAGGGTCAATATCAGCCGCGGTACTGCCAGCCGGATCACACGTCATAACTCTGGGAACCGACGCCAGCCCAATAAATCCATCAATTATCTTCATTTGGCTAATTGGGCTCGCAACTGGCGCAACTATCCTGACCCTAGGGTGGAAAATCTTTTCAATGAATGGTCCGTCAACCGAGATCTTGGCATTGATTGGACTTCGCAAATATCTGACTCCGAAATGGGTTGGTTCGATCGAGAAGCCCAATGGAGTTATCACGTTCCAGAGTCCACGCTTGGTATCTGCTCACGAGGAAGTCGTATCGACATCAGGTGCACTCCAGATTTTCACTCCGGAGGACGAAACTAGTCAACTTGCGGTCCTCTATGTCGAGATCGCGAATAGCAAACCGGGAGAACGGGTTCTGTCTATTTCAGATCTTCGTTTGCATACTGCTAACGGATCGATATCGCGCCCAATGGTAGGAGTGGAAACAGTTGAGAGATTGTCCGATTCGTCATGGATTTCATCGTTAGATGTACGTTCATCACATCTGACGGATGAAGGTAATTTGGAATCGGTGACTTCGATATCAGGCTTTATTGTGTTCGCTGTAGCGAAGAATTCTGATGTGGTTGGTATCTCGATAACATCAGCACAAGATTCTTTGGTTGCAATTTAGTTGAGCAGAATTGAAACCTGCTGAAACTTTACTGAATTACTCACTTATCGAAATAGCCTGACTGGCCGGTAGAGCGATTTCAAATTTGTTCGCCATGGCTCTACTCTAGGAACGTAATTTCACCACCACCGGCTTTTTTGTGAAGCTCGTATAAATCGTCTTCACCTCGTGCTTGATATATCTCAGCGAGAACTTGATGAGACAGTAGTGCACCTTCAGCTCCGGGCTGTTTTTCGGTTGCGGTAGTCAGAGCCACGATAGCTTCATCTTCACGTTCTAGTTCGTAGAGCGCTCGACCCTTTGCGTACCAGGCTTTCGACCATGGTTGGGTGGTTTCTTCGGTAGCAATTGCTTGGTCGGCGTATTCGATTGCTAGTTCATGTAATCCGACACTGGTTAGTGCTGTGGCTGATGTTCCTAATATGGTCGGGTAGGCAGGGTTTGCCTCGGCCTGCTTAATGGCACGATCGGCAAGTTCCTGTGCGAATTCCGAGTAGCCCCAGACCATCATCGTTGTCGCCGCTTTGAGGAGGCCGATTTGGGTATCCAACTCAAGAGGGTCGCGCTGTTCGTATTCGAGCAGCATGTCTCTGCCGATGTTTAGTAGTCGAAGCGCTTCTTCGGGTCTTCCCAGTTCGTATTGTTGCTTGGCGGCGGTCAGGTATTGCTCGAAAAGTGTGAATGTGAAAGATTCACGCTCTGGTGCTTTCGCCTGCACATTGGCCCATGTTCTGGCCTTTTCTTCAAGGGTGGGAGCATCGTATCCGTTTGCTAATTCGAGGCTTGCTGATAGGCGTCTTAGATCCCATGAGACAAAGACTGATATTAGCGCGACCGTGACAATTGCCGCTGCAATAATCGAAGTTCCAAGAACCATTTGATTTGATGCGGCTAACTTCATTGACGATTGCTTGGTCGAAACTGGTTGTCCCTGTTCGCTTTTTGCTTCGTCTAGCCGATGATTTATAAGTTCATAGATAGCGATGGCGGCACCGAACAGCGCGAAGTTCATTGCGAGATCGGAAACCCGGCCAACACCGGTTTGCATCTCGACAACTTTGCCGACCATGGCGGGTAGAAGTACCAGTATTAGTAAGGTGCCGGAATCGATCCCGGTTCCTGATTTTCTGGTTCTCCACACAATAGTTAGAACAGCGATACCCAGTAGGGCTGCCATTATTGCGAATGCGGCGAATCCAATGAAGCCTTGTTCGATCAGTATTTGCAGTTCGTAGTTGTGAGCATGATCGACTAGTGCCAAGTTCGTCTGCGGATTACCAGCGAGAGGGAACGCGTAAACGAACATGTCGGGACCTATCCCGAAAAGTGGGCGGAATATTTTTACAGTGGTGGGCTCTTCGACTGGCAGATCCCAATTGGTCGCCATGCTTAGGGTTGATCCCCAGATATTGAATCGACCTGAGAGTCCACCTTTAATGTCTGTAGAGCTGGTTTCAGAGCTGAACTGATCACCGATACTGAGCGCTCTCGCGAGTCCGATGTCGCCCTGTTCAGAAGGTAATAGAACGAGGAATACTGTGAAAATCGTGGCCGCTGCGAAAACTGCCATTGCCTTGACGATTTCTTCGCGATTTCCAATTGCGGCGATGACTGCAGCGAACACTACTAGTGAAACCGCCCCACCGACGAATGGACCTCGACCACCGGAGAACCAAATTCCCGTTAGTTGTAGACCTAGTGCGATTGCGATAATTGCCAATGGCAGCCATTTTTTATCGAACTTCTTGAATGCAATCGCAAGGGTGGCTGGTATCGACATCACCATGTAGCCACCGAAGTTCAGCGTGTTACCGAAACTGGCGATTACTCGGGTGCGCCCTTCGTTGTGGCCGATGGGATCCCATCCGAAGTGTTGAGCAATTCCATAGGCTGCAGCGATCGTGCCTGTGATGACTAACGTGTAGGCGAGCAGTTCCAGAGTGCGTATGGATCGGAATCTTAGGGCGACTGCAGCGAAGATAACGAGCATCGACGAATTGTCGTAGAGGTTGTAGGCAGAACGTCCTTCATCGCCCCCGAAAAAGCTGATGATTGGTAGTGGTGAAAGTATTGTTGAGGCGAGTTGGGCGAATACCCAAACTGCCACGGCTACAAGCGCCCAACGAGCTGGGCTTCTGCCTGCCCAATCGAGCAAATCCCAATTGAGATCACTATCGTTTGCTGATCGAGCGTTGAGTCGATTGAGAACAATTTGCCACAACCAGAGAATCGCTATGAGTCCGCCGGTGAGGTGGAGAAGTACCAGTTTTGGCTCATTGAAGACTGAGACGAAATTGAAGAAGCTGAAAAATAGCGGAGTGGTTACAAGCGCGGTAATAGTTAGCCAAATGATCGCTTGATCGATTCGATCGTTGATCGTGGTGGCAGTAGGTTGGTTTGCTTGATTTCGAACTTTGGCTTGCATTGTTCTCGTTTCGGTGGAGTGCGATGCCGAAAATTCTACCCAATCCCCTGATGCGGGATAACTACGGATGTATCGAAGTATTTGGAATTGAGAAGAGCTAATACGAAACATTAGCGCATGAATAATTTCGGGGTGATCAGGGTTTCACAGCGTTTTATCACTATAGGAATGTCCTCTGATTTCAATTCTGCTCTGGGTTATTGATAGTGTTGCGGGCTAGATTCAGTGAGTCGTTTGTAGGAACTGTATTGCGTTATCGCTCTGAAATAGATGGCCTTCGCGCCGTCGCCGTAATTCCCGTGATTATGTTTCACGCGGGATATTCACTTTTTAGTGGTGGTTTTGTTGGCGTTGACGTCTTTTTCGTTATCAGCGGTTATTTGATTACACGGATCATTCTGGGTGAACTAGACGAAGGGCGATTTAGTCTCGTCAACTTTTACGAACGCAGGGCACGGCGAATTTTGCCTGCGTTGTTCCTCGTAATATTTGTTACGACGGCATTCAGTTTCTGATTCTTTCACCGCTTCAACTAGTGAGTTACTTTGACAGCGTAGTTGCGACATCGACATATTGGTCGAATATCTTCTTTTGGCGCCAGACCAACTATTTTGGTGGTGCCGCAGAGTTTGAGCCGTTGCTTCACACGTGGTCGCTCTCGATCGAAGAACAGTATTACTTGATCTACCCAGTGTTCATGCTGTTGTTCTGGAGGCTTGGTAAGAGAAATATAGTCGGGGTTCTTGGAGCTGCTTTTGTTGTGAGTTTTGGTATTGGTCAGTGGGGATCGGGTGCCTACCCTCACGCTTCGTTCTACCTTCTGATTACACGCGGATGGGAACTCTTGGTTGGAGCATTCATCGCACTGTATTTGCACAGGAGAAGTGCAGATCCTGTTGCCGGGCTTTATACCCAGATTGGAAGCATTATTGGTCTGGGGATGATTGTTGTTTCAGTGTTCGCTTTCAGTTCCGATACGCCGGTTCCGAGTGTGTATACATTGCTACCAACCGTCGGCACTGCGTTGGTGATTTTGTTCGCGGTGAACGGCACATTTGTTAATAAGGTGCTGAGCATTCGAGCACTCGTAGGGGTGGGGCTAATTAGCTACGGAGCTTATCTTTGGCACCAGCCGATACTGGCGTTTGGTAGGCATTTGGATTGGGTCGATTCAGGGATTGCTTTCGCAGTTCCCGTGGGCGTGTTGGTCTTGATTCTTTCCTACATTTCGTACCGCTATGTGGAACGGCCGTTTCGTAATCGTTCTGTTGTGAGCGCTCGAGTCGTGTGGTTTGCTGCTGTAGCTTCAGTATTGGTATTTGTTGGTTTGTCGGCGGCGACGTCGATGAACGATGGGTTCAGGGGGCGTTTCGATAGTTCAAGCTTTGCGTTCTTGGATGATGTGGAAGATAACGGCGAGTACGTTCCACTAGGGTTTCGCTCAGTCGAGGGCGCTGAATTCGAGGTCGAGGGCTTAGGCGATAAGAGAAGAATCGTGCTGGTGGGCGATAGCTTTGCGATGGACGTTGTGAACGCTTTGCAGGAGGGCGGTAGCCTCGATTCCATTGCGCTGAGCACACATCATATTTCTGCTCGCTGCGGGAATCTGTATCTCGATTATTCGATCCTTGATGAAGTAGATTCGACGGATAAGGGGCGATGCGAGCGGGAAGGCTGGTATACGCCTGAGACTGTCGAGTTGATGCGAGGTGCTGACGAGATTTGGCTTGCTTCGTCATGGAATGAAGATCATCTTGTTCGTTTGGATGAAAGTCTCACGAATCTGGAACGGGATTTTTCGGCGTCCGTAGTTTTGTTTGGGACGAAACTTTTCTGGGACGGAGATAAAACGTTCTCACAGATATTGGATGTTTTCGAAGACGGCGATGTGGTGTCTGTTCCAGATTCAGCGGTAGAAATTAATCAGGAATTGCAGCGTATTGCAGAATCGGCGAGCGTTACTTTCGTAGATCCCATGAAGCTGCTGTGTGGTGAGAGTTCGACCTGTGATTTACATTCTTCAGATTCAAGCACGCTGATTACGGTCGATGGGGGGCATTTGACTAAAAGCGGTGTACGTCGATTCGCCAATCGGTTGCCCGAGTATGTTGCACTTCCGTAGTTGTCAGCGATCGTTGAAGCGCAAATGAGCCGAATTCGATATTGAAAACGAACTGATTGGCATCGGGTATTTTCGATAAGATGCGATTACGAATTGTTGGAAATTCGTGCTTCTTACACCCTCTTCTTTGTCCTAGTCGATGAAAGATTAATTGTTTGCTTAATAATCCGTTTGGCGTTGCTGCATTCCTTCTCCTTCGAAACGATTTAGGTTGGAAATTATTATCTTCTGAAGAGAAGGAAATAATTCACCAGGCGAATCGAGAGCACAACGTTGAGCGCGAGGACTATGCGAGTCCGGCTGAATATGGTGCTGAGCGTTTCTCAGGTGGTGAAAATTGGGATAACTACTCGCCTGAAACTCACGGCTTGAGAGGGGATTCGATTGCAAAAACTCTCGCCCGATATAGCCCAACGGATGTACTAGAAATTGGCCCAGGGGCAGGTTTCTACACGAACCAGATCGCCAGTCACGAATCGGTCAAAAGCATGACGCTGGTGGATCTTGGTGAGGCGTTTTTGGAGTTCCTTCGTCCAAAACTGGAAGTTCTTAAGGAAGACAAGCCAGATTTTGATTACAACCTTGTGGTGAAAGACGCTAAGGATTTATCAGGTGACGAAGCGACGTATGACGCTGTGTTCATGAGTTCGGCTGTGCACCATATTCCTGATCGAATTGCGCTGTTCGAAATTCTTGCTCGGGTTGTGCGTCCTGGTGGCGTGATCGTTTGCTTCGATCCTTCACATTACTTAGAGCGCTTAGTTCGTCTCAGCAAGCGGATGCGGCCCGGTGGCTATTTGAGAAAAAGCTACTACATGGACAGGACGAATCTCAGCACTCATCAGATGTGTACTTATGGCGAGTACAAGAAAATCTGTAAATCGACTGGTGCATTTGTGATCGACGAAGTTTCCTATGTGCCGTCGATCAAGCTGGGTCTTCTGGCAAAAATATCGAAGCGATGGGCTTCGACTGAGATTTTTGCGACCTTACGTAGGTTGTGAGTTTCTCTTATTCGGGTGCGTCCGAGCGGTCAAATTCCGCTCGTAGTTGTGAATGCGTGTTCGGGTGGATTCATGTAACTTCGAATCTAGCTTTGACGGCAACTGTGAGTCGTCCCTGATTTTGAGTCGCTTCGAACGATCAACTATTTGAGCCCACCACCAATGTCTACAACAAAGAAGTCTTACTGATATGTGTGGTGTTTGTGGCGTTGTTGACCTGAACAATTCTCCACCGTTACGCAGTGAAGAATTGGACGCGATGTGCCGGACTATCGAGCACCGTGGTCCTGACGGCACGCGCACGATGATTCGTGGATCTGTTGCGTTCGGGCATACCCGGCTTTCGGTAATAGATACTGAGACCGGCTGGCAGCCTATTTCGAACGAGGATGACTCGGTTTTTGTCATCCTTAATGGTGAGATATACAACTTTCAGGAACTGCGAACTGAACTCGTAGAAAAGGGTCACAAATTCCGTACGAACTCTGACACCGAGGTTGTAGTTCATCTTTACGAAGAAGACGGCTTGGATTTTGTAGAGCGTCTCGATGGCATGTTCGCACTTGCTGTTTGGGATGAACCGAACAAGCGACTGGTACTAGCTCGTGATCGCATCGGTAAGAAGCCATTGTTCTATTCGGAATCGGAGGGTCGTCTCTCATTTGCTTCAGAGACTAAGACACTTGTTGAATCAGGTGTATCGGGGGCAAATAAGGAAGTCGACCATGTGGCGTTGGCTTCGTATCTGACATACGGATATGTTGCAGAGCCGCACAGTATTTTCAAAGGTATTTCGAAACTTCCACCTGCGCATGTTTTGGTATTTGACGAATCGGGGATTGCGATTCGACGATACTGGGAATTGAACTCGAATATCGATTCGTCGATGAGCGTCGAAGATGCGGTTTCAGAGACGCGTCGGCTTTCTGATAAGGCGGTTTCATCACGACTAATCAGCGACGTTCCACTCGGCTTCTTTTTGAGTGGTGGGCTGGATTCATCGGTGGTGGTCGGCGCGGCTGCTCGGGCGTCGTCTGCGAAGCTGAAAACATTCTCGATTGGGTTCGAAGAAGAGTCGTTTAGTGAGCTTGAGTACGCTCGGACGATTGCCGACAAATTTAATACTGACCATGAAGAGTTTGTTGTGACATCTGATCTGGTTGGCGATCTTGAGTCGATTGTTCGATTTGCTGACGAGCCATTCGCAGATTCTTCTATGGTTCCGATGTACTACCTTTCGCGCCAGACTCGACAGCACGTAACGGTGGCGCTAAGCGGTGATGGCGGAGACGAGGTTTTTGGTGGGTACGATCGATACATCGGACTCGGTATCGCTCAGAAATATCACCGGATTCCTGGTTTTATCCGAAAAGGTTTGATTGGTCCAGTGGCGGGCCTCATTCCCGAATCCCCGGGTAAAAGCTCGAACTTGCGCCGTGTGAAACGACTCACATATCCCGCTACCGATTCTGCGGAAGCTTGGTACACCGGATGGATGCAACAATTTCGAAAAGATGATCATGCATCGGCATTCACTCCAGAGTTTGCTAGCGCAGTGATTGCTGATGGTGGCTGGGATGATCACATGTCGGCCGCGTTTGCTGCGAGCTCAAACTCGTTGTCAGCAAAATCGGCACAATGGGTAGATTCAACTACCTACCTGCCGGGCGATTTGATGGTGAAGGCCGACCGAATGTCGATGGCTCACGGTCTTGAGGTGAGGAGTCCATTTTTGGATCACCACCTGATCGACTTTGCTTCGACTATTCCGGGTGAATATTCGATAAGTGGGCGATCGGGCAAGCAAATTCTCAAGCGAGCGTATGCAGATCTGATTCCAGCTGAGATAGCGAATCGTAAGAAAGCTGGATTTACGGTTCCGGTTGCCGATTGGATCAATGGTGCTTTGCGAGATTCGACCCGAGAGTTGCTAACAACTCCGGAGGCCGAAGTTCAAAAACTGATTCGCCCTGAATTTATACAAACAATGATCGACGAACACGCTGCACGGAAACAGAATCATGCTGTTCGGCTGTGGAATTTGATCTGCCTCGAGACTTGGTCAAAGACGTTTGGTGTGTCACTTGGATAGTTCGTCAAAGATAAGCCGAGCAAGCGTTATCGGCGCGCCTGCCGTCAATGCAAAACCGCGTCGAATTAAAGTTTTGCATCTCGTTACTAGTCTGGAAGTTGGTGGAGCTCAACACGGCATGTTGCTTGGGCTGCCTAGATTCGACAGCGAGCGATACGAACACATCGTTTGCTCGATCATGGATCGTATGCAGATGGCCGGACAGTTTAGAGATGCGGGAATCGAAGTTAGATCGCTGGGTTTGAGTCGAAAGACGGATATTGGTGTGGTGTTGCGCCTGCGTTCGCTGTTGAAGGAACTTCGGCCTGATGTGCTCCACACTTATTTGCTGCATGGGAACATTTTGGGGCGAGTTGTTGGTCGGCTGGCCGGTGTGCCGACAATCATCGGGTCGGAACGCACGATTGGGCAGGCTCGAAGATGGGGACGTCTGGCGACTCGTCTCACGAATCCGCTTTCAGATGCTGTTGAAGTGAACTCAGAAATCGGTGGCAAAGCTATTGAGAGTGATCTGGGTGTGCCGAGCGAAAAGATAGAGATCGTTCGATCGGGACTGGATCTCTCGGCGTTCTCTTCTGCGAGCCGACGTGACGAGTTACGATCTGAGTTTGGCGTGGAAGACGACAAGCATTTGATTGTCTATATGGGACGATTGCGAACGGTGAAGGGCGTCGAATATGGCATCAGGGCGTTTGCTTCAGCGGTTGAGCAGGCACCAAGTATTCGAATGGTGCTGGCAGGTGAGGGCGATCAACGAAATTATTTAGATTCGTTGGTGAGCGAGCTTGGGCTAAACGGTCATGTCAGGTTTTTGGGTGTTCGGAATGATGTGCCAGATCTGTTGGCGGCAGCGGACAGCGTGTTAATGCCCTCGCTTACAGAAGGCTTTCCTAGGACTGCTATCGAAGCTATGGCGGCGAGTAAACCTGTGATCGCCACCAAAGTTGGCGGTACGCCGGAGGCTGTGGTCGACGGTGAGACTGGATTGTTGGTACCGGCGGAAGACTCTGATGCATTGTCGTCAGCGATAGTTCGATTAGTGAACGATGGGGAGATGCAGGCGAGGATGGGAGGTGCGGGTCGCAAACGTGCGGAGCAAAATTATTCCGTCGAACAGTATGTTTCTCGACTCGATGGGTTGTATCGTCAATATTCAGGTATCGATTTTGATGGGGCGTCGAGAGCCGTAGGAATGGATAAGCAAAACTAATGATTTCAGCGCTTTTACGTACGGCTAGATTTTTTAGAACGCCTCGACTTGCTACGGCATGGGCCGCCGAGTTTGTTGACGACCGGATCACCACGCCTCGGCACCGAAAACAACTTTCGTACTACTCGGATCGCCAGTTACCAGTTGCAGAAGGTGTTTCAGGAGCACTTGGGGTTGATTTGAGTGAAGTGAACGTCGTGCTTGAAAATTTGCCGGAATTTCTCGTGGCAGAAGATAAAGATCCGGGAATGACGATCAAATGGTCGGCGACATCAGAGCTTGCAGCTACTACGTATGCACTCATCAGACTATTGAAGCCGGAAGTGGTTGTTGAGACTGGTGTTGGTGCTGGAGTTAGTTCTTGGACGATATTGCGAGCGATGGAAGAAAACGGCAACGGACGTTTGGTGAGTATCGATCTGCCTACCCCGAATACAGAGCTGCTTCCGGAAGTGGGTTATCTGGTTCCTAAAGAATTGCGACATCGGTGGGAGCTACGAATAGGTCCTTCTCAGCGAGTACTTCCGCAGACACTCAGCGAACTGGGTGAGATTGATATGTTCCAGCACGATTCGCGACACTCGTATTCGAATCAGCTCCGCGAGTATCGAACTGCTTGGCCGTTTATCAAGGCCGGCGGAATGTTGGTTTCTGATGACGTTAGTAACGACGCGTTGCACGATGCGAGCCGTTCCTGGGGTGGGGAACCAACGATCATTGGTCAGAGTAAAGAATCACCAATTGGTTTGATTCGTAAGTAGCCGATTGCTTCGTACCCGAGCATTTGATTTCTAATTCCACCAAAAAGAAGCCTTCATCGATCGCCCTCGTTGTTAATCAAAACGAGATTTTTTATCGACTCCGTATGCCGTGGATCAGGTTACTTCGGGAGAACGGATACAAGGTTTACGCCGTGGTTTCCGGCGGCGCGTGGAACGATCGAATCGAAGAGGGTGGGGCGGAGTTTGTTGAGTGGAAGTTGAGCAGGAGCGGTCGGAATCCGCTTAGTGAGTTTGGGTCGGTGATGGGCCTGACTAGGATTCTGCGTCGTATCAAACCTGATGTAGTTCAGAACTTTCACACTAAGCCGAATATCTATGCACCTATCGCTGCAAAGTTGGCCGGGGTGCCCATAACGGTGTCGACTGTGACAGGTCTTGGTTACACATTTGTGGAGCGACCTGGGTTAGGTTCGAAGATTGCCAAGCGCCTGAATCTTGGGATGTATTCGTTTGCGAATCGACTTACGAACCAAGTGGCCTTCCAAAATCCTGACGACATGGAATTGCTGCGAGATCGCGGCGGGTTATCCGACTCCAAGGGAGTGTTTATCACCGGAGGATCGGGTGTTGACGTAAGTGAGTACAACCCGGGTTCCAGAGAATCTGACGAGTCGCTGGAACTACGCAAATCGCTTGGAATAGCGGGCGACGCGTTCATGGTGTTATTTGTTGGAAGACTTCAGCTCGACAAAGGACTTGAAGAGTTTGTCGAGGCTGCACGCGTATTGAAGAAGAAGCGGAGTGACGTGGTGTTTGTGATGGTTGGAGCTCCGGATCCAGGCAATAAAAGATCTGTTTCTGAAGAGACGCTTGCCGGATGGAAATCCGAAGGGGATGTTGTGTTTACGGGGCGTCGTGAGGATGTGCCGAAGCTAATGGCAGCGGCGAATACGGTTGCTGCGCCGACCTTCTATCGGGAAGGGCTGCCGAGGACTTTGCTGGAAGCATCTGCGACCGGATTGCCTTTGATTGGCACTGATATGCCGGGAGTTCGTGAGGCGATCACTGATGGCGCTAACGGAATATTGATTCCTACTAAGGATTCGGCAGCTCTTGTTAAAGCTGTGGAAGAACTAGCCGATGATCCTGAGAAGGCTCAGAGGTATGGTGACGCTTCGTTGGAGCGCGCCAATAATGAGTTCGATCATCATCGGGTCGTTGGTGAATATATGAAGATGTACGATGAGTTTTGGGCCGCTCGTAGGTAGTGCTGTTGGTAGCAGCTGTATTGGTATTTGATGGCAAAACCAGATGTAGATAGAAAGCCGACCGTTGCGTTGATTTTTTCGCACGGTATTGGTTTGCGTACCTGGTTTAAAGCCGGTTTTTTCGATCGTGAGATCGATTACTACCGCGAGCTTGCTGCGGCTGTCGGCAATGTGGTGTTTCTTACCTACGACAAAAGTGATCCCACTAAATCGGAAGATATGCCCGAGATCAGTCCGATCAGCGTTGTGTTCAATGGCAGGTGGGTGAATCACCGGATTTTCGGTCTTCTGGCTCCGTTGCTGAAATATCGTACGTTGCGAGGCGTCGACGTAATCAAAACGAACCAGCTTTTCGGTTCTTGGACCGGGCTACTTTTGAAGTGGACTCTTCGCAAACCGTTGTTGGCGCGCTGCGGTTACGTGTGGTCGCTGAACGTTAGGAGATCGGGTGCTAGCCGATGGCGATATAGGATCACAAAGTTCATCGAGGGGTTTGTTCTAAAACGATCAAATGCCATAGCTGTTCCCGATCAATTTGCTTTGAACTATCTTTCAGAATTGCACGGAATCAGCGAAGAGAAATTTACGATTCTGCCTAACTTTGTCGATACGAAGCGGTTTACTCCAGCTGAGCTTTCAGGGCGAAGCAGCAATGGATTCTTGTTCGTGGGGCGGCTCAGTGAGGAGAAACGCCCTGGGCTTGCAATTGCTGCCGCAGCTCGGGTTCCGGAGGCGCAACTTGACGTTGTTGGAACCGGCGCAGAACTTGGCAATGTGCAGCCGATCGTAGACGGGCTAGACAATGTTGAACTGCGGGGAGCACTGCCACACACCGAGGTTTCAGAGGCTATGAGCGGGGCTTTAGCTCTCGTGATTACATCCCGTTACGAAGGTAGTCCTAAGGCTGTGATCGAGGCGATGGCGTCGGGGTTGCCGGTGATTGCAGTAAAGGCACCTGGGCTTACGGAAACCATTGTGGATGGTGTGAACGGTTTGCTTGTTGAACCCGAACCTGAAGCGCTTGCGGATGCGATGCAAAAGTTGATTTCTGACAAAGATTTGTGGCTCAAGCTTTCAGCAGGTGGTCGGCAGATGGCTGTCGATAATTACTCGAAATCGAGCGTGCTGAGTAAAGAAGTAGCGTTGCTTGATCGGTTGATGAATGACTGATTGCTTGATTGTGGTCTGAGATATTTATGACACCAAAGCTTAGTGTGATCATGTCGGCATATAACTCGTCTGAGACTATCGAACGAGCGATGAACAGCATCTTGAATCAGTCGTTTTCTGATTTTGAGTTAGTTGTTCTGAACGACGGTTCGACTGATGACACCGAGTCGAAAATCCTGTCGTTTGATGACGATCGGATCAGGTATCACCGGTTGGATCATGCAGGGCTCACCAAGGCTTTGAATTTCGGCATATCGGAAGCCCAGGGGGCAATTATTGTTCGGCACGACTCCGATGATTGGTCGGAGAGTGATCGGTTCGCCAAACAAGTGGAAGTTTTGGACGGTAATCCGGATGTATCGCTTGTTTCTTCATGGCACAACGTGGTGGATGTTGAGGGCAATTACCTTGGCAAGAAGCCGACAGCTGACAATGACGTTTCGCTGAAGCGAATGTTGCGTCGACGGAATCCGTTTTGCCATGGGACGGTTGCAGTACGCAAGTCGGTGCTTGAAGCGGTTGGTGGCTACAACGAGGAATTATTGTTCTCGCAGGATTACGATCTGTGGCTGAGATTGGCTGCAGCAGGATATGTGTTTGCCTGTATTCCAGAGCCGTTGTACAACTATTCGATTTCGCCCGATTCAATTGCTAAGGGCTGGTTGAAACTGGCGTATGCGAGCGATATTCGCGACAGCGTGGCTAATCCTGACGGTCAGCAAGGATTTTCGGTGAGTGGAATAGCTGCGGTAAGCGATAGGCGAACAAATTCGCTTTGGAACTATGCACTGGGATCGCTCGCCCTTGATGACGGAAGGCGTGGGCGAGCGTTAGGTTATTTTGCGAAGAGTTTGGTCGGCAATCCGATTCAGTCTCATGGATATATGAAACTTGGAGCTGCGTTGCTTCCAGCCGGGATTGCAAGATTCTTGGCACGACGTATTAAGGCGGGGATGGAATCGAACGACAAGCGATAGGTGACGATTTTCGCCGATGCTAATCCGTTTGATTTAAGGAATATGAGAGTCAATATTGAGTTTGAATGATGCAAACAACTTTGGTGCTATCAAAGTTCAAGAGTTTATTTCCGAAGTGTTCCCTGAGCACTCAGGCCGTGATTGGTCGGATTTGACGGAGATAGCGAAGTTGACTGCTCTGCGGCAAGAGAAGAATGGCCAGTTTTACATCAGTAACTTTTGGCGTGGCCCAATGCTGTATTCACTGGTGCGAGCTATCAAACCGCGAAGGATTCTTGAGCTTGGAACGGGTCGAGGCTACGGCGCGTTTTGCATGGCGAAGGCGATGGAGGATGGCGGGATTGACGGGAAATTGTTCACTGTTGACCGAACGCCGAGCAACAAGGCTTACGACTGGGCATACGTCGATGCATCTGGTGAAAACACTATCGAGAACATATCTCTCGATCAATTTTGGAAACGTCACCTGCCTGAATCGCTGAACGCTCGGATCGAGTTCAAGCAGGGCGACACGGCGGCTTCTCATGAATTGCTTTCAAACGAGAAGGAAGCGGTAGATCTTGTATTCATCGACAGCGATCACACGTACAACGGTGTGACGCTTGATTTCTTTTCCACGCATTCGATTGCAGCAAGTAACGCTGTTTTCGTATTTGATGATTACAGTGCGGCCCGAGGTTATGGCATTCGAAAGTTGATCAATGAGGAACTGTCGGACTTCTATTCGCTGAAGGTTATCGACATGGAACTAACCGAAGCTC
Organism: Chloroflexota bacterium; assembly: GCA_018649665.1. GTDB lineage: Bacteria > Chloroflexota > Dehalococcoidia > Lucifugimonadales > Lucifugimonadaceae > Lucifugimonas. The sequence continues at coordinate 17,069 of JABIHL010000178.1, forward strand.
ACGACATAGCTGTGGACCACATGATGGCGGTGTGTAACGTCGAGGCGACTGAGGTAAATGCGGAATTCACGAGTCCGTCAGATTTGAGATTCAAATACCTGTTGGCTCGGCGATGGCTGCGGAGGCAGGCGATCAGCTTGGTGCGATTGCTACGACGGCGCTAGTAACCATTTAACTGGAACACCGTCGCCGAAACTAACTGCGAACAAAGACAGCTGCGAACGTTCGGTAGAGCAGTTTAATGTCGACCCAGAATGAACGTTCACGAACATATTTCATTCTGAGATCCATCTTTCGATCCCATACTTGCTCGAAGTAGATCTTGTCGGGATCGTCGCCTTTGAGCAGCGAACCGAGGTCGGCGAATTCGATGGATGCAAAGTCAGTAATACCGGGTCGCAGTTCGAGAATCTGCAGCTGTTCTTCGGTGTAAAGCTTGGTGTACTCGGGTGTTTCAGGACGAGGACCGACGAAACTCATGTCGCCTCGGAGCACGTTCCAGAGCTGGGGGAGTTCATCGAATTTGAACTTGCGTATGAATCGACCTACGCCTGTGACCCGTGGATCATCGTCGCCGGAATGGTGTGAGGTTGGTCCTTCGGCAATTCGCATACTTCGGAATTTCCGAACAGTAATTCGACTATTCGATTTGCCTGTGCGTTCCGGCGAGTAGAGGACCGGGCGGCCTAGCGTAAAGAGGACTAGTAGCCACACTCCGATTAGGATCGGAGAAAAGACGATCAACCCAGCTAGGCTAAGAAGTATGTCGAATGTGCGTTTAGCCAAGCTTTTTGTTCCGTTCGAATAAGCTAACCTTCGAGTGTTGAATTAGCTAAATGATATAGACGACTCGTCGACTACGATTTCTACGAACAATGGTTTCAGACCCCTCTTTGAGCTTCAAGCATGCTTTCGTTACCGGAGCCACCGGTATTGTTGGGGTTCCGCTGTGCAGAAAATTAGCTGAGAAATCTGCCAAAGTCACTGCGTTTTCTCGGAGTGCTGGTGAGTTCGAGTTTCCTGCAGGTGTTGAGGGGGTGGGAGGTGACATTCTCGATAAGAAGTCCCTTCGTGCTGCCACCGAGAATTCAGACGTTATTTTTCATGTTGCGGCTGCGGTGCATGGCTCGGCAAAATCTTCAGAAGAGTTTGAGCGGGTGAATGTACTTGGAACAGAAAACGTAATTGAGATAGCGAAGGAGATCGGCGCCAAGTTGGTCTACGTATCGTCCGTAAATGTTGCCGGGTTTAGATCTGGCGATCTGGAAGATCCCTACGCAGCAACAAAATCTCAAGCCGAATCATTGGTTGAAGAGGCGGCGAGCGCGGGTCTCGATGCAGTTGTAGTTAGGCCTGCAACAGTGTTCGGCGCTGAACCGGGTAGGGCAGGATTGATCGTAGATCGATTGTTATCAGGTTCTTTGAAGATTCTTCCGGCACCTTCGCGAATGATCAGTCCCGTTTGGAGCGATGATCTCGCGGATGCACTAATTGCTGCAGGTAATACGGGTGATCGTGGGAGCGTCTATACGGTCGCTGGGCCGTCAATGACTACTGGAGAGTTCGTTGCGTCTGTGTGCCGTGCGAGAGGGCTCAGTAAGCCGTTGTTATCGATGCCGGCGTGGATGATTGCCATCCCGCTACAGATCGCATGGTGGTTGAAGGGTGTTACCCGGTGGACTCCGGCGGTATCCGTTGAGTCGTTGCTTCATGGTTCAACTCATGATGGCTCGAGCGCGGCTCGGGATTTGGGTATCGAGTACACGCCCATCGAGAAAATATTCTCGTAATGCTTGTTGGAGT
>JABIHL010000179.1 GCA_018649665.1 Chloroflexota bacterium
CCCTAAACGGCAAGATGCACCTCGTGGGTCCTGATCCGCTTCATGGATTCGAGAAGCAACTCTCCCGCGATCCACACATCGAGGCACCACTCGACCACTACCGATGGTCGGACGGCATTCCGACTGCCGGAGAAGACTGGTACGGCGTTCGTGAGGCAGACCCCGGAGTTAGCCCGATGATCGAAGCTGACGACGCTATGGAAAAGGCAGCCGTCGAATTTCTCTCAGATCCTGCAAGGCAAGACAAGCCATTTGCAATGTGCGTCGGCTTCATCGCTCCGCACTTCCCGTTTATCGTTCCTGAACCGTACTTCTCGAAGTACTACCCCGACAACGTCGATATGCCTGATATACCCGAAGGCCATCTTGACGAGCTTCCAGAATCAGCAAATCGTTTGAGGCAAATGTTCGGTCTCGATGGGAACTGGACAGACGACGAAATCGCCCGTGCAAGAGCCGCCTACTACGGTCTTTGCACGTACCTCGACGACAAGATCGGTCACCTGATGGACGTTCTCGAAGAACAAGATTTAGCAGAGAACACCGTGATCGTTCACACCTCCGATCATGGCGATATGCTCGGCGAGCACGGTCTCTGGCGAAAAATGTGCTTCTACGAACAATCGGCGAACGTTCCTCTCCAGATTTCGTGGCCAGGCAAGTTCGATGGTGGTCAAAGAGTCGGCGAGGCTGTATCGAATGTTGACGCCGTCGCGACGATTCTCGATCTTGCCGGGGTCGAACTCGATAAATACGACCTCGATGGACAATCTCTGGTTCCAGCACTCGAAGGCGACACTTCAACCCTCAACGACGTAGCAATCTCTGAGCACTTCGCTCACGGCACCGATCGGGCGCTCGGCATGGTCAGATCGGGCGATTGGAAGCTTTGTTACGGACACGGCGAGCCAGTCGAACTCGAACTCTACAATCTGAAATCCGATCCAAAAGAGTTCACTAACCTCGCTGGTATTCCCGAGCATGCAGAGATTCAGGCTCGTTTGCTCAAAATTCTGCTCGACCAATGGGGCGACCCCGACGAAATGACCGCAAAGATCATTCGTGATCAGGAAGATCGTGAAATCGTCCGAAACGTAACTGGTGTAGGAACGATTTTCTAACGCTTGGTAACTCACCAATCGCGTGAAACAATTACCCCATGTCCCCAAAAATTACTGAAACTTCAGTCAGTTCGACAATGATCTCAGAGCTTTCCCGCGTAGTTGGTGATTCGTACGTCATCTGGAAAGCTGAAGACCTATTGGTCTACGAATACGACGGTTCGATCGACAAAGCGTCGCCGCAAGCGGTTGTACTTCCTTCAACAGCTGAAGAAGTAGAAGCCGTCGTAAAAATCGCCAACAAGCACGGGGCGTACATCGTCGCTCGCGGAGCCGGAACGAGTCTTTCCGGCGGTGCGGTTCCCCTTCGCAACTCAGTGGTAATCGCCCTCACCCGACTCACGAAGCTAATCGAAGTCGATGCCAAAAACCGGGTCGCTATCGTCGAACCGGGCATGATAAATCTCCATCTATCACAAAAAGTCAGCCATCTCGGACTTTTCTACGCCCCTGATCCTGCCAGTCAAAAAACCTGCACTATTGGCGGAAACATCGGCGAAAACGCCGGTGGTCCTCATTGTCTTGCACTTGGTGTAACAACAAATCATGTGCTCGGACTCGAAGTCGTTCTCGCCGATGGATCACGAACGTGGTTTGGCGGAACACAACGCGAATCTTCTGGATACGACCTCCGAGGAGCGTTTGTTGGATCAGAAGGCACGCTTGGCATCGTCACCAAGATCGCAGTACGGCTTCTGCCGAAGCCAGAGACGATCCACAGCATGCTCGCCGCATTCACGACTATGGACGCTGCTTCGGACACCGTTTCGGAGATCATCGCCGCTGGAATGGTCCCAGCCGCCCTCGAAATGATGGACCGCAAGACAATCGATGCCGTCGAGCCGTTCTATCACCCCGGCTATCCAAAGGAAGCTCAAGCCGTACTGATCGTTGAGGTCGACGGACTAGTTGAGTCAGTCGAAGAACAGACCGAAACCGTTCTAGCTATTTGCAATAAAAACGGCGCAATGGAAATTCGTGAGGCCGACGACGAAGCGACTCGCGCCAAACTTTGGGAGACCCGCAAAGGCGCAATCGGCGCATATGGAACCATCGCCCCAACCTACTACCTCGTC
>JABIHL010000180.1 GCA_018649665.1 Chloroflexota bacterium
AGCCCTTATGTAGTGCATTCGAGAGTATTCCCCGGCCGGAAACCTCTCGGACACAGGCCATCTTCAGGCCAGCCGTACAGCGCATCAGGCTTTCCCCCCTCAGTAGGTTCTGGGCGGGTGGTCCGAAGATTCAAATGCCCTTCTCACCCGGCGAGAAGGGCATTTGCTATTTAAGCCGATGGCGTTCTCGTTAGTCGCGCTCGTCATCTGACGACTCGGCTCCGCGGCGCAATCTCATTAGCTCCGGGCGTCGTCGGACGACTTGGTCGCGCGTCGCAGTCTCGTTAGTCGCGCTCGTCATCTGACGACTCGGCTCCGCGGCGCAATCTCCCCCTCTTGCTCTCCCACTCTGAGAGGGAGGACTCGTTAGTGCCCGCCGCCATCTGATGACAATTTGCGATGTGTTCGTTACGCTTCGCAGTCACTCACCTAATCCATATTCGCGAACAACGAGCCCATCCATATTGACCTCACTAATAACTCAGGAAAATGTTTCAGCCGAGATGCGAGACGGCAGCGTACTCAAATCCGACATCTATCGTCCTGACGATGGCGGACAACATCCCGTATTGCTTCTCAGAACGCCCTATTGGAAGCTCAATCCTCGATACATCAAAACGGCACGAAATCTTGCTGAACGTGGCTATACGGTGATCTGTCAGGACATGCGAGGTCGTTACGACTCCGAAGGCGACTTCAAATGGCAGTTCATGGACAACTCGCTCACGGGAGATGCCGAAGACGGCTATGACACGGTTGAGTGGGCAGCCAATCTGAAGCACTCCGACGGTCAGGTCGGTACATGGGGACACTCTTACGACGGTTGGACATCGTGGCGAATGGCAGAACTACAACCTCCCTCCCTCAAAGCGATTCACGCAAGCGGGATGGGTACGAAGTCGCTAGATATGAACTTCGGTATATTCGAAACCGGTCGCAGGCTCGAATGGACTTACATGATGGCCGCCGACATGCGCCGTCGATCGGGTGCAAATCACGGACCACATTCTCCAGTCGAAGCTGTAAACCAATGGCGCTCGATCGAACGTGGCAAATGGATTTGGTACCTGCCGTTCAGCGATATACCAGACGAACCGTTCTCAGGCCTAAGCCCCCAACTCAGGGCGTACTACAAAGAACAAAATCTCGAGATGTGGAATTTCGATGCAGTACACCCCAAAGTAAATGTTCCCGCAGGAATGTTTACCGGCTGGTGGGATCGCGTAATCGGCACGGTTCACCAGTACACCGGTCTAGAAACCAACGGACCCGAACACTTACGTGGTCAGCACAGAATGGTCGTCGGACCGTGGTCGCACATGATGACCACGCTTAATCGAGATCTCGGACCAATCGATTACGGTGCTCAGGCTGAAGAAACGTGGGAGAACCTGATATTGCGCTGGTACGACTACCAGTTCAAAGGTATAGATGACGGAATAGGTACAGAACCTGGGGTAAAGCTGTTCATACTCGGAGCGAACGAGTGGACGTTCGAAGACGAATGGCCATTGAATCGAGCAGAGACAGTACCGTATTACTTACACAGTGATGGCTCGGCAAACACACCTCGCGGAGACGGCTCGTTGTCTAACGACCAGCCGTCTGGGGAAAATCCCGATACATATTCCTACGATCCACACGACCCCGTAATGAGCGTGATGGACATCGATGCTCAAGCCATGCCACGCGACCAAAAACCGCTGGACGGTAGAAGCGACGTATTGGTTTACCAAACTGAACCGTTTGAGTCGCCAACGAGATTTATCGGGCCTGTCGAACTGGAACTGTGGGCAGCATCAGACGCTCTCGACACCGACTGGACAGCCAAGCTCGTTGTTGTAGAAAAGAGCGGTCTCGCTGTAAACCTCACTTACGGGATCATGCGAGCTCGATACCGAGATGGGTTCGACGAAGAAATACTGTTGGAGCCAGGCACTCCATACAAATACACAATCAAGCTAAACCCAGTTGGAATCGAACTACAACCGGGACAACGATTGCGACTTGATGTATCGAGCTCTGACTTCCCAAATTTCGATAGAAATCACAACACTGGCAAGGATTTTTGGTCTGACGCCGAACTCAAAGTGGCTAAGCAGACGGTATTCCACAATTCGGAAATGCCATCTCGATTGCTACTGCCATTGGTTTCAAAGAAATAGACCGGATACCGCTTACGCACAGACTACGAACTATGTACTGCTAACCGGGGCGCCGGTTATGGCATCTGCATTGCCCGCGATGTCATCGAACGAGGTGTAGTTCGTCTGCCACAGTTGAGCGTAGAGCCCTGTTGCCGAAACTAGCTCATCGTGAGTACCTTTTTCGACGATCTCGCCGTCTTGCACGACGATGATCTGGTTCGAGTTTCGAATTGTCGAAAGTCGATGAGCAATCACCAATGCGGTACGACCTTCTAGCAATTTCTTCAGAGCGTCCTGAATAATCCGTTCGGTGTAGCTGTCGATGTTCGCAGTCGCTTCATCCAATACAAGTATTTTCGGATCAGCGACCAGAGCACGAGCAAAGCTCAATAGCTGACGCTGCCCAACGGATAGGTTCGAGCCGCGCTGCTCCAGAGTCGTGTCATAGCCCTCGTCGAGTTGCATCACAAAGTCGTGGGCACCGATGATCTTGCAAGCCGCTACAACGTCTTCACGAGTCGCATTCTCTGTGTTGTAACTAACGTTCTCCAACACAGATTTCGAGAATAGGAACGGCTCTTGCAATACCATACCCATCACATGCCCGATCGACTCTTGAGTTACGTCTCGGATATCTTGGCCATCGATCGAAATAGAACCTTCTTGCACGTCGTAGAAACGGTGAGCGAGTGCCGTGATCGAAGTTTTGCCTGATCCAGTGGGACCGACTAAGGCGATTGTTTGGCCCGGCTCAGCAACGAAACTAATATTGCGAAGAATTGGACGTTCAGGGTTGTAGCCAAATGTGACGTTTTTGAACTCGACTCTACCGTCGACATCACCTATCGGCTTGGCTTCTGGTTTATCTGCGATATCGAGCGGAATATCCAATAGTTCGAATATACGGTGTCCTGAAGCGACTGCTCGCTGAAGTGCAGCGTAGTGCATGGTCAAAGTACGAATCGGTTCGAAGAATCTTTGGACGTAAAGCAAGAATGCGACCATCGTGCCGATTTCAATCGATTCGCTTAGTACTCGACCACCCCCGACAATCAGAACGATTGCTAGAGCAGCGCCGGTCATCAATTCGACCGTCGGCATGAGCACTCCACCGAGTCGCGATGCCCGTACCGCCGACCAGAAATATGTGTGAACTTTGCCACCCATTATTCCGGTATTTTCTTTCTGCCTGTTTAGTGCCTGAACAACACGAATTCCGCTTACGTTTTGGTCGAGGTACACGCCGACTACTGATGAGTTTCGACGCATTCTCAAAAAAGCGCGCCTAGCAAACGGCTGCCAGATCACTCGAATCAGAAATAGCGCTGGTACAAGGGCAAGTGTGAACAGTGCTAGTTGGAAATCGAGCAAGAGCAAAATCACGACTATGCCGACGAGAGTCAGCAGATCGCCAATGATCTCAATCGATGATTCGAGCATCTCTTGAAGTGCGCCCACATCACCGAACATTCTCGCCATCAGCGCACCGATTGGAGTTTTATCGGAGAACGACAATGCCAAACGCTGGAGTTGGAGGAACATGTCAGCACGAATGTCGTAAAGCACCGTAAGTGCCACTCTTGTGATCAACACGCTCTGCAAGTAATTCGTGAACCAGTAAACAGCGGCTACTCCAACCATTGAAGCGGCAATTATGCGTAAAAGACTGAAATTGTCTTTGCCGATAGCGCTGTCGATGCCAAATTTAACAAGTAGCGGCACTGCAAGGTTCGCCAAGGTAAATCCGACAACTGCCAAAGTAGCTATGAGCATCGCCTTTTTATACGGTGAAGCGTAGTAGAAGAATCGCTTGAAAACTGTACTGTCTAGCTGGGCAAACATCTCCTCATCCGACTCGTTCAGATTCGCATGCTCTTCTTCAGCGTTCGCTGGTCTTTGTCGCTTTGGCTGTTGTGAGGATGGAGTATTGCTCGAAGTGGTAGCCATTATTCGCTCTCCTCCACACCGCGACCCTGTTGCAGATCCCACAGTTGTTTGTAGTGGCCATTTTGAGCCAACAATTCGTCGTGATCGCCCCGTTCGATTATTTGACCTTCGTCCAGCACTAGTATTTCGTCAGCGTGCTGAAGCGATCCAAGCCGGTGGGCAATTATGATCGTAGTCTGGCCCTTGGTCAGCTCCTTGAGCGCCTGACGGATGCGGGCGTCGGTTCCAGCGTCCACCGACGACGTCGAGTCGTCTAGCACCAACAATGGCGAATCGGTCAGAAGAGTTCGAGCGATAGCCACACGCTGACGTTGGCCGCCCGACAGACCAACACCGCGCTCGCCTAGCTCAGTGTCGTAACCCTCAGGGAGACCAGCGATGAAATCGTGAATCTGGGCAATTGCGGCAGCAGCTTCAACTTTCTCATCCGATGCATTTACATCGCCGTAGCGAATATTGTCCCGAATCGATCCGTCAAACAGGAACGGGTCTTGCTCGACAAGTCCAATTGCCTGCCTAACTGAAAGCGTCGTCGCAGATCTGAGATCAGTTCCGTCGATAGAAACAGTTCCAACCGTCGGATCATAGAACCGCGGAATTAGGTTGGTTATAGAGCTCTTTCCACTGCCCGGTGCGCCGACGATACCGATCGTATGGTCTTTCCTCGCCTCGAAGCTGATGCCACTTAGAGCAGGAGCGTCGCCATAGCTAAACGAAACATTATCGAATTTCAGCACTCCATCCGTAATTTTGAGTGGAGTAGCCTTGTTGTCGTCGGCGATCTCCGAAGGAATATCGAGAACCTCAAAAATCCTTCCACCAGCAGAAGAAGCACGTGCCGTCGAATTAATAATCATGATGAGCATTCGAACAGGGAAGCGCAGAAGTGCGAGATAGAAGAAGAATTGCGTTAGCTGGCCTTCTGTCAGTTCACCACTAATTACCTTCTCACCACCCACCCACAAGACGATTGCCCAAGCGACGAGGAAGGCAAACGAGATCGATCCGCCTCCACGAGCGTGAGTTCGAGCAGCACTCATTCTTAAATCGACCACTTCTCGAGCGGTTACATCGAACTTCGACTCTTCGTATTTTTGAGCAGAGAACGCCCTGACAACTCTCACTCCAGCGAGATTCTCTTGCATTGTCGTGGTCAGTTCACCGAGCGCATCTTGAATCTTTCGCCACGTTGTTCTCAATTGGAGACGCAGATTTGCACTCCGATAAACCATAAATGGAACAAAACTGAGACTCAGTAGCGCTAGCTGCCAGTCGATTCGTGCCATAAAAATACCTGCAGCGATCAGTACGACCGCAACCCTGACTATCTGCACAAGTCCAGACTGAACGAACATGCGGACACCTTCTATATCAGAAAGCCCGCGAGACATCAGTTGCCCGGTGTGAACACGATCGTGAAAACTGAAGCTCAGCACTTGTAATTTGTCGAAATACAGCATGCGCAGACGATTGGACACGCGCTGGCTCAGCGTCTCCCCAAGGAACATCTGGGCGAAACCAGTCGTACCTCGTAGTAGCGAGACCAGGATCACCAACAGCGCTGTTTTCAGCAACAGAGATTCGATGTCGCCCCTAGATGCTGTTTCACCTTTGATTAGGGAAAGAGCGTCATCAACACCTGTACCGAGTAACATCGGGATGAATAGAGATATGACTGCCGTGGTGGCAGCGAACACGGTCGCTGTGGCGAAGTGCCATCGATATGCGAACGTAAGTTTCGTTATTCGCCACAGTACATCTGAACCGGTAGGTCCCGAATCGGTGATCCGAGCTCGAACGCTTCTTTTCTGGCGTTTAATCTGACTCGCTGTGGGTTTGGTTGTTGAAGATCTCGTCGGGCTGACCTCGCTTCGTCGTTCAACGCGAAAAACAGCGTCGAGTTCGGCGATAATCGATAAGCATTGTTAGGGATGCCGGGAGTATACGCCCACCCATCGTGTCGCGAGGTTAGCGATCAAGACAAAGAATAATCGCTCGGAAAAATACGCTGCTAAGCGGCTTCGTTAGCACTCTTCACTACACGTGGGATATTGAAACCTATTCGGGTGCCAATTCCTAGTTCGCTGCTCAGGAATATTTCCCCGTCGTGCATTTTGATTATCGTCTGCGCAATGTTCAGACCAAGTCCGAGTCCGGAAACAGCTCGTGTCGTCGGATTCTCGCCACGGAAGTAGATATCGAATGCGTTTTCGACGACGTCTGACTCCATTCCGATTCCATCATCGACAACGGCTACGGTAAGAACAGTATCCGTCGACTCAGACTCAAGTCTTATGTTTGCTCCACTACCGGCGTACTTCGTCGCATTGCTCAGTAGGTTCGATATCGTTTGCGAAATACGGTTTTGGTCTGCGGAAATTATCACTTCCGTATTACCGACATCGACAGTGATCGTCTGACCTGCGTCGGTTACTAGCGGTTCAAAACTCTCACCAAGTGCTCGAAGCATCGCATTAGCGTCGAAGTTCATTTCGAGTAACTCGAAAGTTCCTGATTCAACTCGTGAGTGATCGAGTAGATCGTTAATCAACAGGTGGAGATGAGCTCCATTTCGTCGTAATACTTCCAATTGGTCTAGCTGCCGCTGAGCAAGGTTTCGTTGCTTGTTATGGGAAAGAATGTCGATGAATGCAGCCATGCTTGTGAGAGGAGTTTTTAACTCGTGCGAGACCGTTGCAAGTATCTGGCTTTTCACCCGGCTGATTCGTTCAAGTTCTTGCTTTTGTGCTTCTAGAACGATTCGTTGCTCTCGCTCTTCGGTCCACAAAACAGCTTTGCCGTATAGCTCCGAGGCGTGGATAGCTCCTGATATCTGACTAGCAATAGTCTCGAACACCTGCAGATGTTTATCGGTGTAGGCATTTGTATCGCTAGCAACAACACTAATTACGCCCCCTGTCGAATCACCCGCTCTCAGCGGAGCAAACATCGCTGAGTTGTACCCAGCGTGCGTTGCCCATTGTTCAATTTGACTTGCGGTGTCGAGACCAACCATAGGTAGCCCCCAGCCAATAGAACCGTCCTCAACATTCGAGAAGACATCAAGCGACTCGATCGAAACAATATGAGGACAGGAACGATCCCCCGGGGCGTTCGCTCCACCCCAAGTGTGGCGATTCACCAGAGTTTTTTCTTCATCATCCACCCACGAAACGACCATACGTTCAATTGGGATCAACGTTCGTACAAGTTCCGCGAATTTGCCAAACACAGCCTCAATATCTAGGTTTGAACTGATGATGCGACCGATGGTTGCCAAGGTTTCTCGTTCAACAAGCATCGCTTGGCGTTCAATAGCACTACTGATTGATCGAGATAGGTTACCGGTCGAAACGTCCTGCTTCGGCAAATAATCCTGTGCACCGGCTTGTACGCTCTGAAGAATGAGTGAGTAGTCTTCATTTCCGCTGAGAACCACAATGGGCGTCGTTTTGGCAGTGCGAGTTAGCACCCGGACTGAACCCAGACCTGAACTGTCTGACAACGACAGATCCAGAAGCACGATGTCGAATGCCTTTAGCTGAAGAAATTCGACTGCGGCAGCCAAGGTGGTAACAATTTTAATCTCGGCTTCGAGAGTTTCAGATTCGCGCAGGTACTCTTGGATCAGCCGAGCATCCCCAAGATTGTCTTCAACGACAAGAACTGATGTAGTTCGCCGAATCATTAACTAAGCGGCCTGACTTGTCGGAAGCTTCACGATTGATAACCAGAATTCTTGAATGCTGTTTACCACAACGAGAAATTGATCGAGATCAACAGGTTTCGTTATGTAACAATTTGCCCGTAGATCGTAGCTCTCAAGAATATCGGCCTCTGACTGCGACGTTGTGAGCACTACTACAGGGATGTTCTTTAGGTCACTATCTTCCTTGATAATGCCCAACAGTTCACGACCGTCCATGCGGGGCATGTTCAGGTCAAGAAGAATCAGATCAGGGCGCACAGCGTCGGCAAACTGACCTTCTTTTCGCAAAACGGCGAGTGCTTCAATTCCATCTGATGCGACTGTGATGTTGTTGGAGATTTTCGCATCAGCGAGGGCTTCCATCGTTAGGCGAACATCACCTGGCGAGTCTTCAACTAGCAAAATATCAACTTGCGACACGGAGATCATTCCTTTCATCATCCTGAGATGATTCTTCATCGCTCACGCGATCAATAACTGTGAAGATGAAGACAGAACCTTCACCTAGTTCAGATTCCATTCGAATTGTTCCACCCGAACGTTCAACGATCTTTTTCACCACAGCGAGTCCAATACCAGTCCCCTGATATTCCTCCCTGCCGTGTAATCGTTGGAATATCGTAAATATCCGATCAGAGAATGTTGAATCGATACCGATTCCGTTGTCTTTCACTGAAAATTGCCACGCGTTGGCGATGCGTTCAGCCGATATTTCCACGTGAACATCGCGGTTCGCTGATCGATACTTGATAGAGTTGCTGATGAGGTTCTGGAACACGCTCATCAGTTGTTGACGATCGGCAACGACGTCAGGAAGCTCTCCTACATCGACGGTGCCGCCAGCAGTTTCGATTCTCGATTCAAGATGGTTCAGCGCTTGATCGACGATCCAAGAGGTATCAACCTTCTTGAGTATCCCGTCACTACGTCCGGCTCTCGAATAAGTCAGCAAATCGTTGATTAACGTCTGCATTCTCTTGGCACCATCTACTGCGAATGAAATGAACTCATCAGCGTCGGAATCTAATTTACCTGTGTACCGTTTTGAAAGCAGTTGGGTGTAGCTGGAAACCATTCGCAGGGGTTCCTGCAAATCGTGAGATGCCACATAGGCGAACTGCTCTAAATCTTGGTTCGACCGTTTCAGATCGGCTGTTCTCTCATCTACCTTGGTTTCGAGAGTTTCGTTCGCCGACTGCAGGCTTGAAGCCATGTTGTTGAACGTCAGCCCCAAGGTTCCAATTTCATCGGTGGATTCAAGATAAACCCGCGAACTCAGTTCACCACGGCTGAACTTGTCAGCTGCCTGTGTTAGCTGAGAAATCGGACTGACCAAACGCCGTGAAATGAAGATCGTTGTGATCACGATAACAATCGATACGCCGATGATGGCTAATGTCAACGCTCTTGTTAGACCACCGACTCGAGACAGAGCTTCAGATTCATCGATTTTCACGATGAGACCGATATCAGCAATTTCTATGTATTGGTGAACAGAGTAAACGGTCGCACCTCGGTAGTCGGTAAGGTCAGTCTCCCTACCAGCCCCTTGCGATAAGGCTCGTATCTCAACTCGGTCGGGATTTTCTTCGATTGGACGATAGAAATCTCCGCCATTATTGAAGCGCAATCCGGTGACGAACCAAGCATCCCCATCTTCGGCTCTTTGAACAATGACCGACTCTCCAGTATCTCGGCGACCGATATACCGTGTGACGATGTAGCTTAGATCTACTAAATCGTGATGTACCGTCACATAACCAACAGTTCGACCGTCGAAAATAATGGGACCAGAAACGCGTATTCCGGGCAGGGAAGAGCTCAATCCGTTTGACGCGTAATCGATGATGAATCCTTCGATAGTGGGATCTGTCGCAGACTCGCCAATATGACTGGGATCAGAAGATGCCACGATTTGGCCTGTCGTGTTGTGAAGATCAAACGACTCTTCTGAACCGGACTTTGAAGCTCGGTCAGTCAGAATCTGATTCAGGACCAATCGATCGACGTGATCGCCTGTGGCGATATAGTGACGCAGTGATTGGGTCACATGGGTATCAGTCGAGATGCTGTCGACTTCGTCTTGATAGTGAGCGAACAGCGAATTGATCTGCTGATGTTGAGTCGTGGCGACCGCGTTCAAGCCGTTCATCACGGTATCGCTAATTGCATCTTTAGTTACAAAAAATGCAACGGCAGCTATCAACGACAGTGCAATGATCGATGCACCAGCACCGCCCACTATTAGCTTCGCCTGCATACTTGAGCGAATTCTCGACAATGACAGCCAGTTCGGGCCTGAAGCGCCGTGCACCGCATACCCGCCGGAGCTAGACCCCGGAAGCTGCCATGGAATTGGCTCTGTCGGATTACGGCTCATCCAGTAAATACCTTGTTCAGCTGACGATCAATCGTGTACTCATCTCTGGATTCTCAGAATGTGAATTAGCGAGTCGGCTAGAACAAGTTCACATTCAAAAATCCCAATAGTGAGTCTTTGCATTCTCGTAGATTGAGCGTTCTGCCGAATCGGGGAATTCAGCGATCCCATTGCGTGTCTGGCGGTTTCTTACTGAGGAACATGCCTAGTGTTATTACCATTTCAACGCGAAATGACCCCGATCGCTACACACTGCGATCGGGGTCATTTGAAAACTAATTTCTGGGTCAATTTCGCCACTTACGCCATGTACTGATCAATTCCTTCTGTGACAGGAGCTGGTCCTGATGGGAACACGCCAGTCTTCGCTCTGTCGGCACCAACCACAAGGATGTAGCAGTCGTTTGCATCGTTCATGATCGGTACGGTGATTTCTAGCAGCTGTTCTTCACTTAGGTTTTCAAGCCACTTCCAGTGATCGTGAACTCGAGCTTCACCCTCAAGTGGCATGTACTGCATAAGCTTCCCAACGCTGGCGTTTGCATGCCTATGAATGAACTCTTTTGCAGCTTGCTTCGAAAAGCCTTGTGAACCGACAGGACGAGCAACATCGGGAGGCATAAGAATTAGGCGCTCTTGACCGCTACGCGCACTCTGAAGATTCATAGTGCCGAAGGTCGATCCATACGCAAGGTTTTTCAGCAATCCCTCGGCGGTGTGATTACCTTGATCCTGCACATCCAGCTCGCCATCGGTAACGAACACACTCACGGTGCTCTCGTCGGCAGCAAACCCTTGATCCACGTGGAAACCATCCCAAGGACTGGCGTCTTCGTTTTCGGCAATGCATTGGATGAACTTTCGAGACGTTCCAATGGTGTCCATGTCCATCTTGTTGAGATACCAATGTCCGATATTGCGGAAGCACAACGCGAACGCACGCCCTATTAGCGTGTTGACTTGGTTGTCTCGCCCCGGCCCGAGCGCACTTCCCGGGTTTAGCCCAAGCTGTTTGGTAAGCGGACCATTTACGATCAATAATGGTGCCTGAGGACTGGTCGACATCAATAGTGACTTGCCGCCCTGACCGCCCAATTTAGATAACGCTTTGACCGCGGCGATTACAACAGGCAGATGCTCCGGCTTCGCACCCGCCATGACCGAGTTGATCGCAATTTTTTCGACTGTTGCGACCCCAAAACCCGGTGGCATATCGCAAACCACATGTTCTGGCGGTAGATGCGTACCAGCGAGCATTTCGTCGACAGCTTCTTTCGTTGCCGGATGCAAGAACAGCCCATCGCCAAGGTCTTCGTTGATGAATTCTTGATTCATCTTCAATATCGAATCGTGACGATCCTCACCCTCATAGCGTCGAGTATCGGTCGATTCCGAGTTCTCTCGGGCATCAATGGAAGAAGTAAGGCTGCCGACTAGATCGTCTATTGCATCTTCGGTCTGGGTTCGGCAGGTTTCAGGATCGAGATTCCGATAGATGTGTGGAACGACAATCCACTGCAGATCAGGCATTCCAAATGCACGAGAGCTGGCAACCGCGTCACTCTCGAAGCGACCAGAAACGATGGCAACCCCAGGTTTACCCATTTTTTCGATCACAATCATGTCGTGGACCATCCACGATGCACAGGTCCCTCAGTCGGCTGTGGCGCCAATAATGACGTCACACTCCTCCCCTGCTTGCTGCACGATCGCAGGAGGAGTCGGATAGTTCCCGCCTGTGTAGAAATTTACGCTGACGTTTTCGAAGCGCTCTTGGAGCATCTCACCCGCACGCTTTAGTGCGATATCGCCACCGTGGGTGCCACTCCAGATGAGTCCCACTGTTTTGTCATCAAGACTCGTCGGTCGATTGCTCGCGCTAACTGCGTTGATAACACCACGCTGTATTCCTACCGGATTGTTGACTTCGAGCAGATGCATTATTCAAGACCTTCCAAGAGAATTGACGCAATTTTGCTCACTAGAAGTGAGATTGCTGTTCGGCGGCAGCATAACACCGATAGCGATTAACGAACCGTAGGCATAGACTCGCTCCACTAATTCGAACTTCAAGAATGAATGGAGCCCCTGATGAAGTTTCTCGGCGTCGACCACATCGACATTATCGTGAGCGATCTTGCCAAGTCGATCGAGTACTACCGAAAGTACGGCATGCAACCTGAAGGCACTGTCGATAATGGAGAAACGGTATTTCTCTGGAATGGCGATGAAGACAGGCCCGTTCGAATCGAGCTCCACAAACAGCAAGAAGGCCAAACGCTAGGAATAGATCACCTTTCATTCCTAGTTGAAGACCCCAAAGATGCGCAAAAAGAGATCGAATTCCTCGGGGGAGTCGATTTCCTGTTTGAGCCGTTTGAGAATCAGCAATCAGGTCGAACTATTTCGAACAGCTACGACCCAGACGGCGTTCAAATACAAATGGCGCGCCAGACCAGCCCGGGCACCTACAAGAACTGGGAATAACTTTGATGGCGAACTCAACACAGTCGGAAGCCGGGCGAACCCTTTGCGGCGCTGCGAAAAAGATAATTACTCCACCCATCGGTTATCCGATGGGCAATTGGGGTCTGCGCCAAGGCTTAGCCGAAGGCGTTCATCGTGAGATCCACGCCCGAGCCGCTGTGTTCTCGAACGATCAAATGTCGATCGCAATTATCTCGCTCGAAATTGCCGGGCTCACGTCGGAGTCGGTTCAGGCGATAAAAGCCCGAATTGTTCAGGTCGCCGGTATTCCAGCGGATCACATTCTTCTCAATTTCACGCACAATCACACGTCGCCAGACACAATCGTTTCGCTCCCGAGAGAGTGGATCACATGGACCACATGGTTGGCCGATCAAGTAGCCGGTTGCGTAGCAGAGGCGTCGAACAAAGCGAGACCAGCAAATGTAGGAGCTGGACTTGGCTCGTTCGATGGCATGACCGTGAATCGTCAGTACCCAGATAAGCCGGTCGATACCGATCTCGGTGTAGTACGGATCGACGATGACAACGGGAAACCCATCGCCCAGCTTGTGAACTTTGCATGCCACGGAGTAGCCGACGGCGGTCAGTATCTCGAGTGGTCGGCAGATTTCGCCGGTGAGATGTCAGCCGAACTCGAAGTGCAATCGCCGGGAGTCGTAGCGATCTACGTTCAAGGCGCGGCTGGAGACATACATCCGTTTGATTTGTGGTTCGGTAACACTGCGTCAGAGCACTTACATTCGCATGAAGATACGGCTCTCTTTGGGAAGTCATTGGCACTCTCTGCTCAAGATATATCTGGACAGATCTTGACGTCCAAATCGGTTCCTTTAGCTGTTAGATCTGAACAGATCACGATGAAGCGCCATGAGGTGAACTGGAGCCTCGAAGCGGCCCTCGAAAATCGAGAGTCCCTCAAATCCACCCTCACTTCGTATTCGGGTGAGACGTGGTTGCCGGGCACGACAACAGCCAACGCCGCCGAGCATCATCCTGAACTGTACGGGTGGGGCAACAATGAAGTCGGTCTCGCCAAAAATCAGTCGCTACCAGCCGTGCCGTTGACGAGCCGGGGATTTAGGATCGGCGAAACGCTTATCTCGGCTCACGCTGGTGAATTGTTCAACGAACTTGGGACGCAGATCAAAGACGCGTTTCCAAAGAATCGACCGTGGGTAGCGAGCTACTGCGACGACTACATCGGCTACATATCGTCGCGACAGCCTCACGACGAGATCAAAGACATCCCTGTCACTGAGATCGTGGACATGAAAAAATACCGTCGTTATTACGGCACAACAACAAGCCCATACGCACCTGAAGCTGGCGAAGCACTTGTCTCTTCAGCGATAAACGTACTCAAAACCCTATAGCCCGAGTTTGAACACCCCCAATGAAAGCACTACTACTCGCCGACTTCGGCGCTCCGTACTACCCTGCCATTCGCGATGAGCACCCCGATCTCGACCTAGTTGAGGCGTACTCAAACGAAGCCATTCTCAAAGAAATTCCAGCAGCCGAAATCGTATTTGGTTACCTGACTGCGGAACAGTTCGAAGCCGCTAAGAATCTAAAATGGATTCAGACTCTTGATGCCGGTATGGAAGGACTATTTAACGCCGTTCCGACAATTTCAAGCACCGACGTCGAGGTAACCAATTCACGTGGAGCCGGTGCTCCGATGATCGGTGAGCACGGCGTCACACTCATGCTGGCTCTAGCTAGGCAGCTTCCGAAATTCTGGAAAGATAAATCGGATCACAAGTGGGATCAGGACGGTGCGCTTGAAGTAGTCGAGTTTCTGGGCAACAAAACCTGCGGAATAATCGGATTCGGCAAGTCGGGTCGAGAAATCGGCTGGCGAGCGAAGGCTCTCGGGATGAACGTCATTGCCGTCGACGAGCAGCCTGTAGACGGCGATCCGATTGTTGAGGACGTTTGGGGGTTGGCACGACTCGATGATCTGCTGCAACAATCCGACTACGTGGTCGTCACAACTCCATATACAGCTCAGAACGAGAACATGATCGCTGAGGAGCAGTTGGCGTTAATGAAGTCGTCTGCTCGAATCGTAGTGACTTCACGTGGTCGACTCGTTGAGCACAACGCTCTTGTCGCTGCCCTCAAGTCAGGCGGAATCGCCGGCGCAGGACTCGACACGACCATCGTCGAGCCTCTCCCTGCTGACAATGAACTGTGGGACTTACCCAACGTCATCATCACTCCACACATCGCTGGCAATACTGAAAAAGAACATCTCGACAAGCGCACTGTTGATATTTTTACCGACAACCTTCGACGGTACGTCTCCGGGCATCCGTTGGTCAACGTCGTCGACAAACAACTCCAGTACTAGACGAACACGGGCGAATTACGGCGGGGTCGTATCGAAAATACTTGGGAATCAGCTAAATTCACTCGCAGTAGCGATGTGATGACCTGATCCAAGGAGAATCGAATGCCCCCACGAGTGATAATGCTGTGCACAGGAACACCCGCCCCAGACATGGCACATTGGGGGTCGTCCTTCTTGGTCGGCATCGGTGATGAATGGCTGATGTTCGATTGCGGACATGGAGCGAACTACAAACTCCACAAAGCAGGATTCCAGTCGACTCAGATCGACAAGATGTTTTTTACCCATCATCACTCTGATCACGACGCCGACTACCCGTCGTTCCTGTTAACTCGATTCGATATGTCTATCGGAAAAGAGAGTGAGCTAGAGGTCTACGGACCAAAGCTGACGGAGCAACTCACCGATCGGCTATTGGGCGAACCAAATGGCGCTTACTGGCACGACATAGTTGCCCGCACGAAGCACCCGCTCAGTGTTGCAGCTTACGAAGAACGTGGTGGAATCCCACCGCGAAAGCCGCCGAAGATTCATGCGAAAGACATCGGTCCCGGAACGGTCGCAACAGGAAAGAACTGGGAGATCACGGCTGCCACAGTCGATCACGTACAGCCTTACCTGGACTCATTGGCGTACCGAATCGATTCCGACGAAGGTTCGATCGTGTTCTCGGGCGACACTAGCCCGTGTAAGTCGCTTACCGATCTCGCTACTCGTGCCGACCTGCTGGTGATGGAGTGCATCAAGGTCGACGAAGACATGATTCCAGGATCGCCAAGTTACGATACTGAAACCGGGACTTTTGGAGCAGCGCAAACCGCCGTCGACGCTGGTGTCAAAAGGCTCGCTTTGGTTCACCAACAGGGCAAGATGGAAGAACCAGTTCGCAAGTCGCAGGCGCTATTCGAAGTGAAGAGCGTGTTCAATGGTCCGGTTATCTGGGGAGAAGAACTCTTAGAAGTTCCTTGGGAATAGTTCTGCCCACAGCCGATTCGCCTTGCTAAAACCTGTTGATCTTCAGAAGGTCGATGTTGTGAGCTGTTTCACCTTTGATCGCGAGATCACCGACGATCTCGCCCACGACACTTGCGAACTTAAATCCGTGACCCGAGAACCCGGTCGCTACAGTCACCTGTGGCGTTCCGGGCATTTTGTCGATGATGAAGTGCTCGTCTGGAGTATTGGTGAACATGCAAGTTTTTAGCGTCATCAGCGTGCCGTTGGCTTTCGGGAAGTAACGCGCCGCGGCTGCTCGCAAAATATATTCGTCTTCCTGCGTTACTTCTCGCTCCATGTGATCAGGATCAGTTACCTCTTCGAGATGGTGATACCGGCCTATCTTAAATCCCGGAATCCCAAATACCGGGAAGCCGTAGTAGCGCCCTTCTTCGAAGTAAGCATTGAACACGGGAAAGTTCTCAGGGGTAAATAGTGACGGTTCGGTGGGCTGTAGCCAAGCAAGCACCTGCCGTTCAGGAACGGCAACTTCTTCGAGAGAAGGAACCATCCCAGCGGCCCACGCACCGGCGGTGATCACGAGTCGATCAGCGGTATATTCCGCTCTATCGGTGAATACGCGAACACCATCGCCTTCTGGTTCCCATTTGATGACGGATTCACGAGCATGGATTTCAGCACCTTCAGCAACGGCGGCGTTTACATAGGCAACTATCGATCGTTCAGATAAAACGAATCCACCGTCGGCCTGATACAGACCCATCTGACCCGGCGGCATGTTGTAGCCGGGGAATCGATCGTTGATCTGTTTGTGATCAAGCACTTCATGCGGAATATCGTGAAGCAGACAGGATTCGAGCGATCCTTCGAACACCTCGTGCCCTGCAGGCGCAGTGTCAATCGATCCGATTTTGAAGAGGAGTTGCTCGCCAGCAATCGTCTCGATTTCAGACCACATCTCATACGCCCGCCTCAACAGTGGCACGTACGACGGGTGCTCATAGTAGGCGAGTCGGATGATTCGGTTTACGCCGTGAGAAGACCCTTCAGAGTGAGGAATATCGAACTTCTCAAGCCCCAGAACCTTTTGGCCGCGTTTCGCGAGATTGTGAACAGCCGAACTGCCCATTCCTCCGACACCAATCACAATGCAATCGAACTGCTGAGCCAAATATTTTTCCTTTTACCCGCATCTATTAGTCGGCGCTTACTACTAAGTTTGATCGACTGAACTTAGCACGGGAGTCGTTATATTTCCGCTCAGGTGACCTCGGGCAAGAGTAAAGTTCCGATTGTTCGACCAACATGCTGCCAGAACACGCTGTGAGCAAGGATCTAATACACAAATGACTCAGTCTTCGCCAAAGACAAACAAGAACCCAACAGAGCAGAAGAAGCCGAACATCGTCCTAATAATGGCCGATGATCTCGGCTGGTCTGATCTAGGCAGTTTCGGATCGGAGATTCGCACTCCAAATCTCGATAAGTTGGCTGGTCAGGGCGTTCGGTTCACCCAGATGTACAACTCGGCGCGATGTTGTCCTTCACGTGCGGCTTTGTTGACGGGCCTAAATCCGCAACAGGCAGGCATCGGGCACATGATCAATAATCTGGGTGTGCCGGCGTATCAGGGCTACCTGAACGACAACTGCGTGACTATTGCCGAGGTTCTGAAAACTGCCGGTTACCGAACGTTGATGGCAGGTAAATGGCACGTAGGTGGCGAGCAAGGAAACTTGCCCGACGGCTGGCACCCCGACATGCTCGGTTACCCGTCGCCCAAGGGACGAGGATTCGATCGTTTCTACGGCATTCTTTCGGGTGGAGGCAGCTACTACAACCCGAACATGCTGATGGACGACACCACTCGGATCAGCGTCGAAACCACCGACTACCACTTCACCGACGCTATCGCTTCGAAGGCTACTCAGTTTGTAGATGATGCCGTGCATCGTGACGAGCCGTTCTTCCTATACATGGCGTTCACCGCTCCCCACTGGCCACTTCACGCTTTGCCGGAAGATATCGAAAAGTACCGTGGAAAGTATCTAAAGGGTTGGGACGAAACCCGCCTCAACCGGCACGAATCTCAGCGAGGTCTTGGCGTTGTCGATCCTGACTGGAAATTATCCCCTCGGGACGGCGGTGTTCTTGCTTGGGCCGAAGCGCCTGACAAGGAATGGCGAGACGTCCAAATGGCGGTATATGCCGCGCAGGTCGAGCAGGTCGACAGAGGAATCGGCAAGCTTATGGCGAAGATCGAAGAGTCAGGCGAAGCCGACAACACCGTCGTCGTGTTCCTCGCCGACAACGGTGGCTGTGCTGAACTGTTGGCAGAAGACACGCCACTACCCGACCCTTCCCGCTACAACTACCCGACCGTCGATGGACGCGTCGTGCGAACTGGCAATTCCCCGTCTATCGAACCGGGACCAGCAGACACGTTTGCGAGCGTTGATATCTCATGGGCAAACGTGAACAACACGCCATTCCGCTTGTTCAAGCACTTTACGCACGAGGGCG
>JABIHL010000017.1 GCA_018649665.1 Chloroflexota bacterium
AAATCATCGCTGACCATACGGGTCAGTCTTATGAGCGCATTGCGCGAGACTCCGACCGAGATTTCTGGTTGAATGCAGAACAGGCGACTGAATATGGACTCGTAGACGAAATATTAAAGCCTGAGACTCTGGCGACCGAATAGAGCGTTTTTTAGGTCACTCAGACAACTGATAATTTCGTAGTAGCAGGTTAGGTACTCAACATATGACGACTGATCAAATAAACGGCGGTGGCGGCGACGGTACAAGTACCGGAGAAGCCTATTCGTGTTCGTTCTGTGGCAAGCCTCAGGAAAGCGTCCGAAGGCTAATCGCAGGACCATCGAAGATTTTCATCTGCAACGAATGCGTTGGCAGGTGTCAGCAGATCATCGCCGATGATCAGCCAATTGTTAAGCCTCACCAGAAGCCGACAACCCCTCGTGACATGTTCGAACTACTCAATGAGTACGTCATCGGACAGGAACGTGCGAAGCGGGTTATTTCGGTTGGTGTTTACAACCACTACAAGCGCATTTGGTTTGGAACTGAAGACCCCGAAGTGGAACTTCAGAAGACTAACGTGATGCTGGTTGGGCCTACCGGTTGCGGTAAGACTCACCTAGCTCAGACGCTTGCTCGAATTCTGGATGTTCCTTTCGCTATCACCGACGCCACGTCTCTGACTGAGGCTGGATATGTTGGTGAAGACGTTGAGAACATTCTGCTTCGCCTGATTCAGGATGCTGAGTTCGATATTGCTCGGGCTGAGCAAGGCATTATCTACATCGATGAAATCGACAAGATTGCTCGAAAGTCTGCCAACCCGTCGATTACCCGTGATGTATCGGGTGAGGGCGTACAGCAGGCTCTTCTGAAGATTCTTGAAGGTGCAGTTGTAAACGTTCCGCCTCAGGGTGGTCGTAAGCACCCGCATCAGGAGTTCTTGCAGATCGACACATCGAACATCATGTTCATTCTTGGTGGCGCTTTTGACGGTCTGGGTGAGCTTATCCAGAGCCGACAGACCAAGGACGCTACATCGATTGGCTTCAACTCTATCGGCAAGCCGAGAGAGGATGAGATGGCAGACTTCACGGCGGTAGAGCCTGGAGACTTGCTTCACTTTGGATTCATTCCTGAATTTATCGGTCGAGTCCCGCTTGTAGTAGGGCTTGCTGATCTCGATCATGAAGAGTTGATTCAGGTTTTGACTGAGCCTAAGAATGCTCTGGTCCGCCAGTATGAGGCCCTGTTCAAAATGGACGGCGTTGAACTCGAATTTGAAAAAGGTGCGCTCGAAGCTACTGCCAGGCTTTCTCGTGAACGCAAGGCTGGAGCACGTGGACTACGTTCGATCGTTGAAGAATTGCTTGTCGACGTGATGTACGAGCTACCTTCGATGGAAGGTGTTGCGAAGTGCATCATTAGCGAGAAGACGGTGACCGAGAATGCTTGGCCTCAGCTTCTTGATGAGAAGGGCAACCGACTCGATGGCGACTTGCCAGAAGGTAAGCACAGGTCTGCTGCTGCGTAGGCATTGTTGAAATAGTGATTACGAAAAGCCCCGGCAAACGCCGGGGCTTTTTTTGTTCGTTGGGTAAATGGCCGGCACACTCGCTGAGTCTATTGTTGTAAAACGAGTTACCTGGAATGTGGGTCACTGTGTATGAAATGCGTTACTGTAATTCTTATAAGGCATTGAGGTAGCGCAGAGAAGGAGTCGAACGTGGCCCATATCGGTGGCGGTCCACAGCCTGTAAAAATTCCTGACCGTCAACATTCTGAGCCGCCTATCCGTGGGCCAGAGCAGCAGCCGGGTGGCGGAAGGATGATCTGGGAACAGGTGCGAAAGTGGGGTGCCATTGGACTTGTCGTTTTCTTCTTGGGGCTTTTTGTTTACTTGGTCATCTTCGGACTTGAACCCAATTTGACCGATGCACAAGTGACTCAAACGCAGGTTGCCCGAAATTCAGACAACAAATAGCGCTTAGTAGCCTGAAGGTAACTAACCGGCGACTGCTTTTTCGACTTCTTGGGTGAGGTCGGTGATTTCGCCTGAGCCGGTGAGGTCGATACGACCTGCTACGACGGCTTTGAGGGTTTCGATTACGAGCGGTCGCTCGCGCAGTAACCCCGCTTCTCGAATTGCTTTGAACAATGACAATTCTTCGCCGGGGTTTTCTTTCAGATCGGCAATATTGGCACCGGCGACTTCGTTCCAGAGTGACGTGAACTCTTCGCCTTTTACTGAAAACTTAGTTGTCGATAGAACTGGGCCTTCATCGACATCTTCGGTCGATACGTGAATCATTGCGCCGGTTTCGTCGAGTCCTTCGGAGATAACGTCCCACACCGCTTGCTGCCACATTCCTATCGTTCCGCCTGGAAGGGCAGGGTGAAGGTTCAGTGTGAGGTACTCAGAGCAGAGTAAGGGTGCGATGAGCATGTAACCCGCGTGTACGGCGATATCTGCGCTGTGCGGGCGAAGTAGCTCGATTGCGGCACGATCGAAATCTTCTCTGAGCTCGGCCCAAGGTCGGTTGTTGTTCGCTCGTCGAAAATCTCTAGACGACAGAGTGACCAGCGGAATGCTGTGCGATTCAACGAGTTCCAGAAATCGATCAGTTCGTTTCGTCTGACCTTTGACTCGGTTGACGAACACAAACGCTAGTTCTGCGTTGAGATCTCCGGAATCGATGGCGTCGAGGGCGGCCTTTAGTAGACCGTACGACCCTTCGCCTCTGCCGGTGGAAAACCAGCCGACTTTCAGAGGTGCTTTGCTGCCCGAATCGCCGTTTGAGATCACAGGCTAGGCGTCCACATCATCAGAATCGTCTTCGGGTTCAGGCACGAGGTTCATCTGTTCAGCAAAGTTTGCCTGCAAGCGAGTGATCTTCAATTCTGATGATGAGAGGATTTCGTTGCACTTGGATGCAAGCTTCATGCCTGACTCGAACAGTTCGGTCGCTTCGTCGAGAGACAGCCCGCCAGTTTCGAGCTTGCGCACGACTTCTTCGAGTTGAGAAAACGAGTTCTCAAACGACTTGGCTGGTGGTTTTGAATCTGAAGTTTTTGGCGAATCTGCCATGACTATTCCGTTTGTGTAGGACTGACTTGTCCTGAGATTGATTGTATCGGCTGGTTGGAGAAGTTGAAGGTGAGATATTTTCTTTGGGGTTTAGTTATGAGTCGACTTCATCGACTGTTGTTTCGACTGATCCGTC
The DNA here is from genome assembly GCA_018649665.1 of Chloroflexota bacterium. Classification (GTDB taxonomy): domain Bacteria; phylum Chloroflexota; class Dehalococcoidia; order Lucifugimonadales; family Lucifugimonadaceae; genus Lucifugimonas. Next base: position 3,207 of record JABIHL010000017.1, read on the forward strand.
GGCGAACGTCACTCCGAGCTTATCGCCGGTCGAGAACTGCTTAGCGCTCGTGGCGGCATTTCCGTCGGCGAGGCGGGTGATCGTATAGCCACGCCCCAAAATTTTTGCTGGGCCGAGTGCGTTAAGCGATGCTTCGACGTTTTCAATTCGTTGCTTTGACGATTCGACAAGGCGTTGTCCGGCGAGGCGTGCTCGTGTGAGTAGATCGTCGACTCGTTGTCTTGGTAATTGCGTATCGGGTGCTCGTAGGTTCATGCGGTCGACAGCCATTTCGAACTGTGTGCGGCTATCGCGAATGTTGCGACTGATAATTTCGTCGATGCGATTTGTGAAGCCAGAAACGTATGCTCCGAGGTCACGCACATCAGGCGCCACGATCTCGGCTGCCGCAGAGGGCGTTGGTGCCCGGCGATCGGCAACGAAGTCGGCAATTGTGGTGTCGGTTTCATGTCCGATTGCGCTAATCACCGGAACATTGCTGGCAAATATGGCTCGTGCGACGATCTCTTCGTTGAATGCCCAGAGATCTTCGAGGGAACCACCACCACGTGCCACTATGGCGACATCGATGTCGTCCACTGCGTTGAGAGCTTTGAAGGCTTGGACAATTTCGGGTGCGGCTTTGTCGCCTTGAACTGAAGTCGGAATGAGGATGATTTCAGCGAGCGGGTATCGACGAGTGAGCACGTTGATGATGTCTTGGATCACTGCGCCGGTAGGCGAGGTGATTACTGCGATTCGACTTGGTAGCTCGGGAAGTGTTCTTTTGCGATCTAGTTCGAATAGGCCTTCCGATTCGAGCCGTTTTCGCATTTCTTCGTAGGCTTGCTGGAGAGCACCGACGCCGTCGGGTTCAACTTGGTCGACGTAGTACTGCAGATCGCCACGGGCTGTGTAGATCGATATTCGTCCACGACAGATGACTTGGCTGCCGTCAGCGAGAAATT
>JABIHL010000018.1 GCA_018649665.1 Chloroflexota bacterium
CATTTGCAACGGCAACCTCGACTTGCCTGAGTTTGGCAAGAACTTGCTCCGGGCTATGTCCTTTTCTTGGCATTTCTGCCTCCCTTCGATATGTCCAGTATCTGATCTTTCAACTGGACTCGTTTGAGGGGGGCAGGTCAGATCGTGTTCTGTACTAGCCAGATTTCGGATGTACTCGCAGTCGCGTTAGCTGAGTCGCCAACGAACACCAAAGAGATTCGCATGTGCAGAAATAATTACTACTACTGGTATCAGTGGTTTATTTCATGCGCCCCAACTGGGAATGCGTGTAGGCGAGTTAGTTAACAGCCACTAACGTCGAAGCGCCCGTACGGTTTTTGGCGCCTGTTTTTCTTAGGATGTTGCGTACGTGATGCTGAACTGTATTGATGCTTATGAACAGTTGTTCAGCGATTTCCTGGTTGCGCAGGCCTTCGGCAATGAGCTTGAGTACGTCTTCTTCTCGGCTTGTTAGGCCGTATCGACCCAGCTGAGTTGATGGGGTGGGGGCATCGATTGAGGTTAGTGCTTCTTCACAATCGGCTACGAGGGCGCTGATTTGTATTGAACTTGCAAGCTCTTGAGAGCGTTCGAGTAAGCCATAGGCTGTTTCTAGGTTCACGGGTGTGTTATCGGCTAGTAGCAGTTGAGCTTGATCGAATAGTGATTGGGCATGTTCGGGTTTAAATCCGGCGTTTTCAGCAGTGTTCGCTGCGGAGACTAAGTGTTCTAGCGCTTGTTCGTATTGTCCTAGCGTTCTGGCGAGTAGACCAAGAACACGGTCGACTGCGAGTGGTGCGCTTAGGATGCCTCCGAAGATGCCTGAGTATTGCGACATCTGTTGATATAGAGATTTAGCGGAATCGATGTCTCCAGTCGCTGCGGCATGAATTCCAAGTGCACAGTTTCGGGCTAATCGGTGAAATGGGCCCATGTGGCGAACGGCTGTGTTCAAGTTGGTTGCTGGCGGCAGTAGCAGTCCGTTTCGTGCCAAATCCATCGGTAGGTTGGCGCCGGTTCTGAGTGCGATGACGGCTTTTATCTGCGCGGGGTCGGACGTGCTGGGGAGCGGTAGTGACGAAAGCTCGATTAGCGAATACCAAGATTCATCAAGTTCTGAGCTTATTGATGTCATTGATTCCAAGTACGCTTCGAGAATGCGAATGCTGTTGCCGACGCTTCCTTCAGTGATGTTCGAATCTTCTGCCCATTGCCGCATTCCGGGTAGGAGGTCTCCAGCGGCTTCCCAATCTCCGGCACAGATCGCTAGGCTCCAGCTGATCGCATGCCATTGAGATGACAGGATGTTGTGTTCAATACTCGTTGAGATTCTGCTGAATTTCGGGGCATGCGCCTTTGCTAGTGGAAGATCGCCGAGCGTGGCATAGGCACGGGAAGCTTGGAAGTGGGGGTCGGTTATGTCTGCAAACTGATCTTGTGCATCACTGATAGCGAAATGGTGCAAGGCTCGGTCGATGCTTGCTTCCAGATCAAGTAAGTCGACACGAATTCGAGCATCGTTGCTCAAGATTTCTTTTTCGAGCTCAACATCTTGGTTTCGTCGGGCTAGGTACAAGATTCTGCTGAGTTCTCTTAGCGTCGGGCTGTCAGTATCGTTGCGTGCTTCTTCGCTGAAGTACCCTGCGAGTGCCATTGCCAGTTTGATACGGGTTCCATCTCGGGTGCTCTCATCGGATATTTGGTCGGCTGAGTTGAGCAATAGCCTTGTTTTAGGGTCGAGCAGATCGTGAGAGGTGTGGGCTGCAACCATTAGTGCCGATTCAACGTCGTCTGATTCGAGAAACCCTTCGTAGGCGGCGATGAACGTGTCGGCAATATTGGCTTTGAATCGGGTGGCGTTACCTGCCGATTGCAACCACAAGCATTTTCCGAGTCCGAATAGTGCGAGAGCGCGATCATGCGGGTCGATTTGATCGGTAGGTATTTCCAGAATTGATTCGAACTGCGAGATGACATCGTCGGGCGTCAGTGCTGCCATTTGCTCAAGTGCTGTGAGCACTCCGTAATGAGCGTACTTGGCTAGGCCATCGATGGGTCGAGATATCCAAAAGTGCCGGGCAAGGTCGGAAGGTTGCTGATTCGCACGACCACCACTCTGCTGTTCTATCGCATTGGCAACTGCCGAGTGGTAGGTCGGCAGTTGTGATGATTCGATCGAGTCGTAGATGGTTTGTCGAATGAGCTTATGCGTGAACCAGAGTCGCCCGGTTTGATCGTTATTGCCTAGAATTCCGCTTTCAACAACACGTTGAACCACGGTGGCCGATTCTACTAGTGAGAGATTTTCTGATGCTGAAATTAGTTCTTGCTGGTCGACTTCACGCCCGATAACTGATGCTAGTTGGAGTGCTGGAACTACTACGGGGTCGACGATTCTGAGCCGCTCTTCAACTGCGAGTTTTACCGATACAGGGATGTCGAGTTGCTGGCCGGGTTCGATTGAATCGAGATCGTATCGGTGATTTAGGAGTAGCGAGATTTCTCGCATGAAGAACGGGTTTCCGCCGGATAGATCGTAAGCAGCTGTGATGGCGGAATCTGGAGGCGAGGATTTCAGCACAGATTGCATGATTTGTGCTGCTTCGTGTTTTTTGAGTGAGTCGAGCGTTATTGTTGTGCCGCGAGTGCTGCTTAGAACTTTCGATAGCGATTTTGCCGATGCGCCAGCTGGTTCTTCAACTGGCGTTCGGACGGTCATGATCATTAGTACAGGTAGGGAATCGATGCTTTGCATCAAGTGGTGAATTAGTTCAAGACTTCGTTCATCGGCCCACTGAATATCTTCAATTACGATCAAGATTGGGTTTAGTGATGCAGCCGTTTCAAGCACAAGCCGACATGCCTCGTGAAGTTGTAGTTGATCGGTACGTGAAAAGGCGCCGCTGAGGCTGGATCGGACGCGCTTTGATCGGGCGGCGATAGGAAATGCTTGTTCAAGAATTTTTATTGAACGGTCGAACTGAGATGCGGCAGCTCGTGGTACTCGGGTTCCACTGAGTCCATCGAGGATGGACGACCACGGCCAGTATGGGGGGGAGTCGGAGCGCTCGAGCGAGTTTCCTGTCAGTATCGAGAAGCCGATTCGTTCAGCTTGAAGTATTAGTTCACGAGTCGTGAAGCTTTTGCCAGCGCCCATTTCTCCTAGAACGATCGCAGTCGATGCACTGCCATCGGAAGTAGAACGCAGTAGTTCTGAAAGTCGCTGTCGTTCTTCGGTGTAGCCGAATATTTCTATAGATTCTCGTGTTTCACTGCGGGTTTCTCGTGTTGATGATCGAGGTTCCTCGATCGTCACGCCGCCTCCAGGTCCTGGAATACCGATGATGGGTGATCCGTTTGACCTGAGATGGGAGATGTCGAGAAATATCATCCTTTCAGTCACACCAAACCGTTCTGAAAGATCGCCAACTGTGTGCCCGTTTGGATCGGACAGCAGCATTTGTTCGATGGTTTGGAGACGGTTCTGGCGTTTCTTGTACATGGGGTCATTGTAAATATTTCAGGGTATTTTGGAAACCCTGAAATATTTGTACTTGTTAGAGACGTTTTAACGACTGCTGAAACACCGTAGTGGGGTGTGTGCGTGATCTTGTGCGGTGTTGCTGTTCGCTTTTGAAAGGAACACAATTTTGTGTTGTGCTATTTGAAAAGGATGTTCTGTGCGAATTATTGGTAGTTGGTCGGGAACGGTATGTGTAGTTCTGCTCTTTGCAGGGTTGCTCTACGACAGTTCGGAAATTGCTGCGCTACCTAAGTTGCTTCTTGGGCTGGCAGCAGTTGCTTACGGGATTTGTTGGTATAACTTCGCCTCTGTTGTCGATAAGTTCAAAGGGCTTTCACTGCGGCAGGGACTGGTAGTTTCGACGGTTGGTGTTGTTTCAACTGCTTTAGCTGTGGCCAATGTTGGTGTGTTTGGTCCGGTGGGGTGGTTCGTACTTGGTGTGGCAATGCTCGGAGTGGCTTTTGGGATTTTGAAGGCTCGATTGTTGCCGGATGGTTTTGCTTGGCTTTCGGGCATTCTCGGAATTATTACTTCGGCCGCAGGGGTTACTGGCGATACTTCGGACATTGGCACTGGTGCTGTTTATGTTCTGTTGGTGTGGATCATCTCTATGAGCATTCTTTTTATCGGCTGGGGTCGGTATAGAGAACCTGTGAGTGTGAGCTCAGCTAGCGGGCGAAGATAACCACTGTTGTCAGTAGTAACAATAAGTGCGCGCTGGGCATAGATTCGTAACCAGCCAAGAATGTGACGAGAGTTCCTCAGATTTAATTCACTAGGAGAATCAAACCCATGCGAGCCGGATTCGGACAATTCTCAGACCCGACGCCTGAATATTTGCTGTACGCCCAACAGTTTGGTGTGACCGACATTTTGCTCAATCACGCAAATATTCCAGCCGTGAACGGGATGTGGCAATTACACGACCTCGTCAATCTTCGACGCAAAGTTGAGACTTACGGCATGAAACTCTCGGCTCTCGAAAATGTTCCTCGTGAGTTCTATGACCAAGTGATGCTTGGCGGACCACGACGCGACGAGCAGATCGAAAACATGATCGAGACTGTTCGGAACATCGCACGTGCGGGTATTCCTATCTTTGGTTACGACTGGTTGCCTTCAAAGGTATGGCGAACCCCGGATAAGTTGATCCGAGGTGGCGCACGCGCAACTGCGTTCAACTACGAAATCGCCAACGAGATGCCTTTGACTCACGGTCGGGAATGCACCGAAGAGGAGATGTGGGCGAATCTTGAGTACTGGATCAAGGCGATCGCTCCGGTTGCTGAGGAAGAGGGAATCAAGATTGGTATTCACCCATGTGATCCTCCTGTGAAGCAGCTCGGTGGCATTCCGATGCTGTTCAATTCGTACGACAACTACCGTCGATACCTCGATATCGTTCCTTCCGACAATATTGGAATTGAGTTCTGTCAGGGAACGATTTCTGAAATGTTCGATTCAGAAGGCGATGCTCTTTATGAGTTCATTGCAGAAATGGTCCAGAAGAAAAAGGTTCTTTACGTTCACTTCCGCAACGTATCGGCTCCGAACCCTGAAGATTTCCACGAAGAATTCATCAACACGGGTCATGTCGACATGTATCGTGCGATGAAGGCCTACAACGATAACGGCTACGACAGCTTCTTCATCGATGACCACGTACCGCACACTCACCAGGACACCCAATGGGGTCACCGTGGTCGAGCGTTCGCAAATGGTTACATCCAAGCGATGATCGAAGCCGTAACAAAGCAGGGTTAGTCGGGTGGGGCGGATATTCGCCCCTTCCAAAACATTCAGATTTGAAGATTTCTAAAATCAAGATTCTCCGTTAAGAAAGAGCAATACGATTAGCAAGCTATTCAGCCCCATCGAACTTCGAGGGGTGACAATTCCAAACCGAGTGTTCTATTCACCGATGTGTGAGTATTCGTGTGGTACTGACGGGCTTCCTGCCAGCTGGCACATGGTTCACCTCGGTGCGAGAGCGGTTGGTGGCACAGGGCTTGTGATGGCTGAGGCCACGGCGGTAGATCCTGTTGGAAGACTCACACCTGGCTGCCCGGGTATCTGGTCCGATGCTCACATTGACGCATGGCGACCGATTACAGAGTTCATCACCAGTCAGGGTTCTGTTCCTGCTATCCAGATCGCTCATGGAGGTCGTAAGGCGGGGCACTCACTTCCGTGGGAGGGTCACCTCACTCTTGGATTGGACGAAGGCGGCTGGGAAGTTTTGGCTCCTAGCGCTATTCCTTTCAGCGATAAATTCGCTACTCCAAAGGAAATGACAAAAGCCGAAATCGCAGAGGCTACTCAACAGTTTGTTGATGGTGCTCTTCGTTCGTTGGAAGCTGGCTTCAAGGTAGTCGAGCTTCACTTTGCTCATGGCTATCTCGCCAGTTCGTTCTTGTCGCCGTTGTCGAACACTCGAACTGATGAATACGGCGGATCGCTCGAGAATCGCAGCCGATTCGTGATAGACACTATCAAGGCAATCAGAAAAGAAATTCCTGAATCGGCTCCGTTGGTTGTGCGGATTTCTTCTTCAGAATATGTTGAGGGTGGATTCGGGATTGAGGACGCAGTTCAGCTTTCGAAATGGATGAAAGATGCTGGCGTTGATCTCGTTGATGCTTCTGCTGGTGGAAACAACGTGAACCAGGTGTTGGAACTCAAACCTGGGTACCAGGTGCCATTTGCTGATGCGATTCGTAATCAGGCAGGAATCATGACTGGTGCCGTTGGTCTGATCACTGAAGCGAAGCAAGCAGAAGAAATCATTGAATCTGGGAAAGCTGATGCGGTGTTCATCGGACGAGAGATGATGAGGAATCCGTACTGGGCGTTGTACGCACAGGCGCAGCTCGATGGTAAATCTGAGCACTGGCCTGTTCAGTACAAGCCTGCTTCGATGGACTTTTCCTACACAGGGCCTTCTGGAAATAGCTAGTTGAACTAGCCGTGATTCGATCGGTTTAAAAACGAAACAAGGCATCGAAATTTCGGTGCCTTGTTTTTGTTAACTCACTGAATGATGAGTGCCTTTATGACGACGAATCTTTTAGCTCTACCGATAGTGGAATATTTCGGCAGTTTCTGTATGAGCTGCACCTTCAATAGCTCCGCCAATTATCAGCACATCGCCGTTCTGTAAAAGTGTGGCAGTGTGCTGTTGCCGAGCCGTTCCCAAGCTCTCGGAAATTCTGAACGTTCCGGCGACCGGATCGTAAATTTCAGTCGAGTCAAGATAAAGGGAGCCTCCTGCAACCAGCACTTGACCAGTTGAAAGCACCGTGACTGTGCTCGCTCGGTGTTTGAAATTCATGGTTCCCGTTTCGACGGAAGTTTGGGTGGCCGGATCGTAGAGTTCGGTCGAAGTTGGTCTGCCGCCAAGGATTAGAATCTTGCCGTTCGCCAACAACGGTGCGCCTGTCCACCACAGACTTGTTGTTCGCGGTTCGAGTATGGTTCCAGCAGGGCTGAAAGTTTCCATTATTGGGTCGAAGAGTTCCACTGACAGCTCGCCTCCGCTCGAATCTTCAGAGATTCCTCCGAAGATAAGCACTTCGCCATTCGGCAGCATTGTTGATGTGAGCATAGATCGGGCGGTCGCAAGGCTGCCTATCACGCTGAACGTGCCTGTGACTGGATCATAAATCTCGGACACTGCCACTTTGTTGCCGTACCAGTAATTGTCAACGCCTCCTGCGATTAGTACTCGACCATCGTTCAAGAGCATGGCAGTGTGCGCACAGCGACCTACAGAGAGGCTTCCAGTTGTGCTGAACGTACCTGTTGCTGGGTCATATATTTCAGCGGTCGACAACGCGAGTGCGCCGCCGACTACAAGGACTCTGCCATCGGCCATAACTGTTGCTGTTGGGTAAGAACCGTGAGACTTAGAAATGTTGCCTGTGGCGCTGAACGTGCCTGTGGCCGGGTCGTATACCTCTACTAACTTCGAGTACGGTCCCAAATGTGTCGCATAGATTCCAATGACCATGACTTTGCCGTTATTCATCAGAGTAGCAGCGTGATCGCGTTGCGAAGCGACCATGCTTCCCACTGGGTCCCAAACCGGAGATGGAGTCGGGACAGTCGTAGGAGTAGGAGTGATTGTCGGCACAGGTGTTGAGGTCGGCGGAATATATGCAATTACCGGCATTGAATCGCTGGATTCACCACCTTGATCGACTCTTACTCGCAGGGTGACAGTGAAATTTCCGGGCTCTGAGTATGTGTGCGTAGCGAGGATGTCGCCGGTTTTCTGAATTACCGTTGCAGGAACGAAACCTGATCCATCGCCCCAATCGATAACGGCCATCATCGAGCGTCCGGAGGGCGGCACTGATGACTTAGCGTTTACGAGTTGTACGAGCTCTCCGACAATCGATACTTGAGGAGTTATGTGCCCGATACTAACGACCGGATATGGATCTTTTGATAAGACTGTTGACTGGATGGGTGTCGGGGTCGGTTCTTGTGCGCTGACGAGTGATTCAGTCGAAGGTACGGGCAGCGTTGTGGGGGTAGGTTCGAGACTTTCGACCGAGATTGAAACGGGATCGTCGATAGCTGGCGGTGAGGTCGGATTGAGAGAGGAGTCGGGCTTGGGGACTGCTACGACGAGTGGGTGCGGAGTTGGAGTTGCGTCGCTGGATCGCACTATCAGCTTTGATTGCGGGGTAGCAGTTTCAGTGATCGGGTTTGAGGTTGCCGCACCTTCTGATGTTTTTACCGATACATCCACTGCTTGCGCTGCTGCTCGTGCTGACTGGGCGGAAGAGGTTGGCTCTACAGGATCAGTAGTGATGATCGGCAGGGTGGATATTTGCGACCCTGAGGCAGGTGTTTCATTCAAAATCGCCTGCTGGGTAGGTGCCACAAATCGTGTGCTCGTTGCGATTTCTGTTTCGCAAGCAAGGTTCACCACGCTTAGTGAGACTAAGGCGAGGAATACAAATATGGCACGATTATTTTTCATGGCAATATCTGAGTAAATTTTACATTTTCGACCATCTTAAATGTTGGTAGTGCTGGAGGGATGAAAGGGTGAACTTAGATCGATCGACTCACAGTGGTCATGACTGGCTGATCATTTCAGGTTGCTGCCGCCGTGAGCGTTTTGGGGTTGGGTGAAGGGTTGTCGATAAACAATCCGCGCTACCGATCCTTGGTTAGGTACCCTCGATCACCAATCTTCAGAGACTGGATTCAGACATTCACAAGCTCTGGAGATACGACGATGAACATTCAACTACCGATGATTGCTGGGGTGCTTTCCACAGTGCTGTTCGCAGCGGGTACATTACCCATGGTGCTGAAGGCATGTGTGACGAAAGACTTGGCTTCCTACAGCTTCACCAATTTATTGATGGCCAACATTGGAAATATGGTGCATGCAATCTACGTTTTCAACTTGCCACCCGGGCCTATCTGGATATTGCACGCCTTCTATATCGCAACTACGGCATTGATGTTTGTGCTCTACCTTCGGTATGGTCGCAGGCCTGCAGCGCTACAGGTTCCGGCAGGTATAGCTGAATCAGCTTGATTAGTCGTTCTTTGACAAGATCGAAATCGAGGATGGGCAGTTCACGGTGACGTACAGATTGCCAATAAACAAAACCGCCGCCCCCGGTGAGGAGACGACGGTTTTGTCTTTAGTACGTTCTGGTGGAGCTGCGGGGAATCGAACCCCGGACCTCGTCATTGCGAACGACGCGCTCTCCCAACTGAGCTACAGCCCCGTTACTAGAATTTTGACTGTTCAAATGGTGATGTTGAACATGTGTTTGATTCGGTGCGGAACGGCTTCAGACTAGCAAATCTGTAATGAGAAATCCCACGTTGGTGTGATTCTTCAATGAATATGGTGCTAGTATTCCGCCGGTTCAACAGGATTCAGGCGCCTATACAAGCTCCGGAGCTGGTAGCTACCCAAGACGCTGATTTGATCGCATTGTGAGGTTCGAGTTGCTTAAGCACTTTCAGGTGCCAGATGACATCGCCGTTAGGGTTGATGTAGACAAACTACGATCTGCTACCGAGCAGATTTTCATGAAGTGTGGCGTTCCAGAGTCAGAGGCCAAGCTTGGTGCTGATGTTCTGATATTCGCCGACCAGAGTGGTATTGATACTCACGGCGTTTCGAACATGCTTCGTTCGTACGTTTCGGGCTATAACTCGGACGTTTTGAACCCGACTCCAAATATGAAGATAGTGAAGGAAACCCCTTCGACTGCGACTATCGATGGTGATGGTGGTCTTGGATTGATGATCGCTCCAAAGGCGATGGAGATTGCGATAGAGAAGGCCAAAGCTGTTGGGACGGGTGTTGTTGCTGTGCGGAACTCGGGTCACCTGGGTGCTGCCGGATATCACGCCATGCTGGCAGCCGAGAAGGACATGATCGGCTGGTGTATGACAGCCGGTGGTAAGTCGATGGTTCCTACTTACGGTGCTGAGCCTCAGTTGGGAACGAACCCGATTGCGTTTGCTGCACCTGGCAAGAACGAGCCAACATTTATGTTTGATGCGGCGATGACTTCTATTGCTGGTAACAAGATTGGTCTTGCGGCTCGAATGGGCAAAGATATGTCGCCGGGTTGGGTCGCTAATGACGACGGAACCCCCGATATGGACGGTGGTCAGTTCACCACTCTAGACCTGAACACTACGCGCATGCAGTTGCCTATGGGTTCAACTCGTGAGCTTGGTTCTCACAAGGGATACAGCCTTGCTGTGATGGTCGACATTCTGTGTGGGCAGCTTTCGTTTGCACCGGGATTCGGAACTCTTTCACAGAAGCGCCGTGCGCACTTTGTTGCTGCTTACTCAGTCGATGCATTTGGTGATGTCGATGAGTTCAAGGCGAACATGGATGGCATGGTGAGCGGTTTAGCCGCTACGAAGCCTATGCCGGGGCACGATCGTGTTCTTTACGCTGGTTTGCCTGAGCACGAGACTCGGATCGAACGAGGGGAAAACGGTGTTCCGTTGCACCCTGAGGTTGTCGATTGGTTCCGCGACATTTGCGGTGAATTTGAGCTTGATTTCAACTTGGCGTAGGGCTTAGCTGTTTCAGGTTGGCTGATTGTTCGCTGAATTGTGCCGATGAGGCTGGCCGACGTGATTGCCACGTCGTCGGACTCCTCGCAATGACAGTGCGGACGCGAAGGCTTAGCTGAATACGCTGAAATAAGAATCGAAAAAACGGGCCGCATCGACTGTCTTACCGACACGATGCGGTCCTTTCGCGTGTGGCGCCCAAATGGTTTCACCGTCGTCACGATCACTGGTTCGTTTGACGATTGCGGTGCCGTTTTCGTATTCGCATATCGAATCGTCGAAGAGGGTTACGGCTGCGAGCGGGTCGTGGAAGCGTAGTTCGTCTCTAGCTGAGAACCAGACTTCCGACATTTCGTAGACGGGTTTAAGCAGCGGGTGCTGGAAATATTCTTTGACTTCCTTGGAATCCATCGAGACTTGGTGTGTTACGTCGAGTCCGATTGATGTGTGAGCGGGGGCTTGAGTCGTGTAGACGACGTGTGCGGCGGCAGGATCGCAGTGTGCGTTCCATTCGGAAGTTGGAAGATCTTCGCTGTCGGAAAATCTGCCGATCATCATGTGGAGCGATTTTAGAAGGGCTGCTGTGTCGGGGTGCTCTTTGAATAGGCGTGCGACGTTGGTCATGGGTCCGACGGCAAGGAGAACTACTTCGTTGGGGTTGTTGCGGATTGTTTCGGCCATGAACTGGACAGCATCGGTGCGTTCAAAGCTGGAATCGTGCTGCCAGTTGGGGAGGACCGATGTTTGCGGGACTTCCGGCTGACGAGTTGGGCCATCGAGTCGATTTTCGTTGCCGGGGATGATCGGAATGTTTTTATCTGCGGTATTGCAAATGGCGCTGACTAGCTTTGCTCGTTCTACTGGCTGCCCTGAGACAGTTGTGATGCCGAGAAGGTCGCAGCGTGGTTGTGCGAGCAGGTAAGCGAGTGCGACGGCGTCATCGATATCAGAACCAATATCGGTGTCGAAGATTACTTTGATGGATTCGGTGTTCAATTGATTCTCGTTCGTCGCAGCGTTGTTATTTCGAACGAAGGTTGCGTCGGCGGCGTCTGGGTGGCGATTTTTCTGCGGTGATTTCTTCTAGTTCGATCTTGCCGAAAATTTCGTTTTCGTTTTCGAAATTCTTGGGTCGATTTGGTGTGCGTTCATCTTCGTAGTAGACGTCGCGAGCCAAGCCTAGAACCGTTTTGAATTCGGTTGGTAGGGTGTTTTCTACGATTTGCAGAGATGCGATTTGCTCGTCGGGGGTGAGGGCTGCGAAGCCGCCGACGGCCTGAGCCATCATGTCGAGAGATAGGGCATCGACGATTCTTAGGAAATGAGATTGGGTGCTTTTTTCGGCGCCGGCTCGTTCTTGTACTGAACCAAGGATTCCGAGGGTGCCTGCGCCCAGGTTTGGGCTGTCGGCTGGAATGATTCGATTCAGCATATGGACGAGTGTGACTTTGTCAGATCCGGTTAGCGAACCGTCTTGGTTTGGCATAGTTCAGAAACGAGGTTGAGATTGATTACGCAGTGTGGAGTAAAAGGTTGAGTTTTACGGTGATGGTTACCGTACGAGGTGTTGAGCGAGATTGGAAGATACTACGGGCATAGAAGATGATGCATTACGTTGTGTGTCGTGTCGTCACAGGAGGATTGTTGATGGCGAAGGTTTCTGTTGCGAGTGTTCGTAATGTTCAGGTTCGCGTAGCGGCTGGCGATCACGAATGGATTGCCGATGAGCCACCTGAGATCGGTGATGGGGCTGGTCCGGGACCGTACGATTTGTTGTTGGGGGCGTTGGGTTCCTGCATGACTATGACTTTGCTTCTGTATTCAAAGCGCAAAGAATGGCCGCTCGAGAAAGTTGAAGTAGATATCCAACATGATCGAGTGCATGCTGACGACGCAGCGAACGTTGAGCAAGCGGGTGGAATGGTTGAGCAATTCAGCATCGACTTAGTGCTTCATGGCGATTTGGATGCTGCGCAACTTGAGAGGCTTGCTGATATTTCGACTAGGTGTCCTGTGAGAAAGACTCTCGCAGGGACACATATTTTTCACGAGAATGTTCGGCTGGCTGGTAAGTAGTTTGTAGTTGTAAGGAATTGGTCGTTGAAGGCGTGATGGGTGTTTGCGAGAGCGTGCGACGGACGTACCCTGAGTAGAACGCAACTAAGTAATCGCAGTTAACGAATATGAATAGGGGAAGCTAAATGCTGAACGGAGTGTTAGTCGGATTCGGAATAATGGTGGCCTCGCTAATAATTCCGATCGTGCACTACGTTGCGGTACCTCTCAGCCCGTTCATCGCCGGGTTCATCGGAGGCGGTATCGCCAAGATCGATGAGGGTGGCATCATCAAATTTGGTGGCCTCATGGCCGGGTTGATGCTTATACCGTCGATCATCTTCTTGTTGATCAAATTCGCTTTTGGTGTCGATGAAATTATCGGCATACCAACGATGCTTGGTGTCTGGGTTACTGCAGCGCTGATTCCGTACACGTGGTTCGGTGCAACTGTTGGGGCAATGGGTGGTTTCTACATCCGTCGCAATCAGGAAGATTCAGAGAACCAGAGCACGGACTAGCGAAGTGGCGTTCGCTGGGACTGGCTAGAGCGATGCTGCGAGGTTGCGGGTTGCTTCGTGAGCCGAGCGTTCGCGCCTGCGCCTAGTATCGGAATCGGGCACGACCAAAATAGGTCCGACAGCATCACGTGCAATCATGTCGGCTGTGCTGCCGAGAACCGTTCGGCGTAATCCGGATCGCATTTTTGATCCTGCGACTATCCATGAACCCGTGTTTTCGGCTTGGATTCCGAGGACTTGCTTGACGATATCTTTCGAGCCTTGTTCTATCTCGACTTCAAATCCGTCGGCGGCAAAGGTGTTGATTAGTTCGTCTTCGATCTCACCAGATGATGTTTCTCTTGCTAGGACGATCTTTACGTTCGATCGACTAGCACCAGCAATTGCGCTGGCAATTGGTAGTGCTGCATCGGCTGAGCCTCGGGTGCATGGAACGATGATGGTGTCTGGAGCTTGAGGCGGAGCACCGTTGAGCGTCGCGTGATGTGGATTAACGATTAGCAGCGGAACTGAAGTTGTTTGCCAGAGATTGTCGAGTAGTCCGGGTGAGAATAGGCGGTGAGCACGCGATCGGGCTGTGGTCGCTATGGCGACTATCCCGAATGAGCTTGTTGCTGATCGAGAGGCGATCATCGGTGCGGCATTACCTGTCGCTATGCCCCATCGAGATTTGACGCCGTGGGGGCCGAGTCGACTTACTACTTCTTCGAGATAGGCGGCTGCGAGCGAGGTTCCTCGATCATGCGGGGCGTCTGGGTAGTGGACTTGTCCGGGGCGAGCTCCACGTGCTGGGTGAGTAGGTGGGAGGCTGTGGAACAGCGTGATTTCGCCTGCGAACCAATCGGCCATCATTGAGGCGAATGGCAGGATCTGTTCTGATCGACGGAATCCGTTTAGCGGCACCAGAATTCGATTAAGATTGAGCGCGTTTCCACGGCCGATCGCTAAGCGTCGGATTTCCGCTTGGGTCCGTGAAGTGGTATCGATCTGTTGCGTCATCTGCGTTCTATTAAAGCGAGTTTATCGCTTTCATGAACAAGGCTAGACGATTGACCTGAGCACTGATTTCGATGTTTTCGCCTTCAGCATGTGGATTTAGGCCCTTGGAGCCTAGTCCGTCGGCAGATGGGACGCCCATTGCAGCAGTGAGATTGGCATCGCTACCGCCGCCGGTGGATTCTTCTGTTAGTTCGAATCCGAAGCTGTGCGACCAATCGATGAGTTTTCCGGCGAGTATCGCTAGTTCTGGAGTGCGTTCCATGGGTGGACGGTGGAAGCTGCCTTCGATCTTTAGAGATGTTCCTTCGATCGTTGGTTTGAGTGCCCGTAATTGGGTTTCGAGTTGTTCCGCTTGTTCAGTGGTTCTGACTCTCACGTCGACAGTGACTTCTGCGTATGCAGGGATTGTGTTTCGTGCGGAGCCGCCTGAAATGAGCCCGGAATTTACTGTGATTCCGTTAGGCCAGTCGTTTAGCTTTTGCAGTTCAATGATGGTGTGTGACAGCTGGTGAATTGCCGATGCACCTCGTTCAGGAAATGCGCCTGCGTGGCTGGCTTTGCCTGCGACTGTAATTCGGAACTCGCCGAGACCTTTGCGCTGGGTTTTTAGTGCTCCAGCACTGGCTTGTCCCGGTTCCATGATGAGGGCGTATTCAGCGCCTTTTGCCGATTCTTCTACGAGCGGACGTGAAGATGGGCTGCCGACTTCTTCATCGGTGTTGAACAGGATTTTGATCGGACGGTCGGGCCACAGCCCTTCTTCTTGAAGGGTGCGTAACCCGATGATTGTGGTAGAGATTCCGGCTTTCATATCGAGAACGCCGGGGCCGTACATTCGTCCATCTTCTTCGTAGTAGCCCATGCGTTCGAGAGTTCCGTGTGGCCAAACGGTATCTAGATGACCCACTACGAGGGCGTGGCCTTCGTTGCTGCCGTTTCGGGCTGGCCAATCGGCAGTGATGTGATCGCCAAAATCTTTTTGGGGATGAATTTTGACTTCGGCGCCTAGGGAACGAAGTATGTCGGCAGTGATAACCGAAATGTTGTCGTTCGCTGCTTTGTCGCTTGTTGGTGTTTCGATCAGTACGAGCTTTTCGATTAGTTCGAATAGCTCTGTTTTGTGCGATTTAGCGAGTGCCAGCCAGTCGGTCAAGGTTCGATCCAGTGCAATGGGTTTGGGATGAATGGCACGGATTGTATGGGGTGTGACCGACTGTGTGTTGTACTGGCTGCGCCGTTAGCTCATCGCTACGGTTTCATCGAGGGCTTCGATTAGTTCGGGTTTGGGGGCGAAATTCTCGAAGCGGTGGGTGATGACTCCGTTTGAGTCGACGATGAATGTCCATTCTTGCGAAGAGAGTCCCCACTCTTTAAGGATTGGGGTTAGTCGGGCCTGATCTAGATCGCCTTGAATTTCGTGCGGGTTCTCGTAGAGGTCTACGTGAACAAAGTCGACTTGGTCGCCGTAGGTTTCTCGAAGCTCGCTGGCGATTTCGACTTGGGGTCCGCATACGGCGTTGGTGCAGAATGCGGGGCTTGCGAAGACGATTAGCAGAGGTTTTTCGCGTTCGAGTGCTTCGGCGATTGAGTATTCGTAGAGCCTGGCGTCTCGTTGGCTGCCGGTTGTGAGCTTGGCTACTTCACCGGCACTTCTGAGTGTGCGGCTTTTGCTTGCAGGTGCGTTTTGCCCGACTGTTACCGATTGGGCTTTTTCGGCTACTGGGAAGCGGACTTCAACGTGTTCGGTTGTGCCGTCTGAGCGAGGAATATCTGCGGAAACAGACCACAGACCTGATCGGTCGAATAGAAGATCAGTCGAGTGGATTCCTCGTGTGCCGAACGGGAATAGGTAGAAGCGAGCGAGTCCGTTGGTCGAGATTTCAGGGTTTGGATCTGAATCGTAGCCGTTTGGATAGTGATTCGACGTTAGCTTCACGATAGGAAATTTTATTAAGCCTGATTTGTCGCTGAGCACGACGCCGAATCTTTGGGCACCCACGCCTAGATCTGGAGTGGCGAGTTCGAGGTCTATTTCGTCGGAGATGACAGTCCAGAGCGGTTCGGGTTCAGTGAAGGATGAGAGGGCGTTGGGTAGTCCTGATTCCTGAACTGAAGTCTGTGGTGAATCTGACGGGGTTACTTCAGAAGGCTCGTCGGAGGAACACGCGATGACCGCAATGCTGAGAAGGGCGAGCACCGCTAAAAAGGTGAGTTTTGATCTATTGAGCATTCGTGTGAGTGAGGGCATTAGATTCCACCCTCGTTGATTCCGAACGTGAACGCGAAGATTGCGAAATCATCGGAATCGGAAGCGAGTTTGACGATGTGCTCACCGAATTCAGGTGTTTCGAGGAAGGCGTAGAGCCTAGGTTCGTTGACGCTGAAGTATGAGCGGCCATCGTCGTCGAACATGATGTCCATTCCGGCCTCTTCAGGTTTGAGTGGGCGATCATCTATTTCGACGTAAACGTCATACGACTCAGTTCCTTCTGGGATGACGACTACGTTCGCACTGCGGCCAACGAATTGGAAGGCTATGTGGTCTTCGAGATTGTCGGTCGAACGGGCGTGCATGATTGATTCTGGGCCGTTCGTCCACAGTCCGTGCAGGTACCACTGCTGAGGAGTGTAGTTTCCATCGTCGAGGTACTCGCGAGTTGAATCTGGCTCGATGTAGTACTGCTCTTGCCCAGCGTACAAACCTGATTGGGTGTAGTTGCGCTCGTAACCGCCGTAGAGTTCGCGGGTGATTCGATTGGCTTCAGGGTCGCGTGTTGCTGAGTCGATTTTGCCGATTGGAATATCAGATACGTCCCATCCGGCCTCGGTTAGGGCGTCTCGAATAGCGTGTTCGGCTTCGACGTATGCTCCTTCGCCGAAGTGGCGATAGGTGAGCTGGCCATCTATTCCTATTAGGTACTTGGCTGGCCAGTATCGATTACCAAATGAATTCCAAGTTTCATACTCGTTATCGAGAACCACCGGCCACTGTATATTTTCTCGTATTAGTGCTTCTTGAACGTTGCCGTAGTCTTCTTCGAACTCGAATTCTGGTGTGTGGACTCCCAAGATTACGAGGCCGTTGTCGGAGTACTTCGCGTGCCATTCCCTTAAGAAGGGAAGTGTTCGGAGGCAGTTAACACAGGTGTAAGTCCAAAAATCGACCAGCACAACTTTTCCGTTGGCGGATTGATCGGCGATTGTAATCGGATCGGAGTTTAGCCAACCGTCTGCACCGTGAACCTCTAAAGTCCCTTCGGGGTATGTAGGAAGTGGTGGTGAGTTTGTTGGGCTCACAACAGGTGTGTGGGTAGGAGATGGTTGATCGGCTGAATTTTCGGCAGTCGGTCGTAGAACTACTTGAGTCGGAGCATCAGCGGGGTCGAGATCGTTAAAACCACAGGCGACCGTTGC
This sequence comes from Chloroflexota bacterium, assembly GCA_018649665.1. Lineage (GTDB taxonomy): Bacteria > Chloroflexota > Dehalococcoidia > Lucifugimonadales > Lucifugimonadaceae > Lucifugimonas. The sequence goes on from JABIHL010000018.1 coordinate 17,590, forward strand.
AATGGCGACGAGTGCTGCTAGTAGTGACCACGTTAAAAGAGATTTATGTAATTTCATGCGTACTGGAATCAGAGTGAAGCACGGGACATTGGGATACGGCGTTGTTCGTGCTGTAATTGTCGAGCCGTCAGATATATGTACGGCATCGATGCCCTGTTCGGATTTGTTGCTTGCACGTGGAAATGGGGTGTCGTGTTGCCGAACCCCCGCGTCACCGCCGAAGATCCCTCCGCTTTGGTCGGGATATCGGCCGGCTTATGGTTTGGGTGCGTACTTCTATGTGAGTGCCTCGACGGGGCATTCAGGCACGGCTGCCCATTCACGCCATGATCCGTCGTAGTCGCGGACTTTCTCGAAGCCAGCTAGTTTCAATGTCCAGAATCCGTGCGCCGCACGGATGCCACCCTGTCAGTAGGTAATTACATTTTTATCTGGGGTGACGCCTACATCGGCGAGGATTTTTCGAATTTCTTCGGCGGTTTTTAGAACTGGCACTTCACTATCGGTCATGAAGTTCGTCCACTCGAGATGAGTCGCACCTGGAATGCGACCGCCGCGAGGTCCGCCTCGTTTGTTAGAACCGTCCCATTCACCGTCTGAACGCACATCCATAAGGATGGTGTCGCTATCGTCGATAGCGTTTAGGACTCGTTCTCGTGAGGCGAAAATTTCGGCGTTGGCTTTCGGGGTAAAGGAACCGGCCGTTCCCGCTGCCGAAGTTGGGGATTTTGTCGTTTCCCTACCTTCTGCTTCCCATTTTTCGAGACCGCCGTCGAGCACTTTGACGTTTGTGTGGCCGTAGTAATGGAGTGCCCACATGAGCCTGAAAGGGTAGACGCCGCCGGATCGGTTGTAGCCAATAACGAGGGTGTCGTCATCAATGCCGAGATCGGACATTGTCTTTGCGAACTGCTCAGGATCTTGGATATGAGTTCGGTCTTCGAGCGATGATTTGTAGTAGTGATCGACAGGGTTTACCGAACCGGGGATGTGACCCGCTGCGTACTTTTCAGGCACGTCGGTATCCACTACTCGTACGTTATTATCCGAGATGTGTTCTGCTAGCCATTCAGTAGTTACGAACGTATCGGGGATTGCGTAGCCGCGTTCAGTTGGCGGAATTATCGTTGGAATGTTCATATGTTGGGCTGATATTGTTCCGATTGATTGATTGATACCTTTAAATTTAGTTTGATGATGCTACACCAAGCCTCATGAACTCTTCACGTTACTAGGTAAAACACGCAATTAAGCGTGATAAGTTTTACAGTCGAACGTTTATCACAACTGACCTACCGTTGGGATCAGGACTGGGATTCTTGCAAGAGAATCTGCCAGTCGGGGCACCAAACCGGTAGGTTTATTACATTGAATTTCATACTCGCAGGTCTAAATATCGATCGCGCTCCAGTAGAAGTACTGGAATGTGTTGCTGTACCGCAGCACTCTCTTAAGGAACACCTTGAGCGCCTTGCAACACATGCAGGCGGTGGCGTGATTCTTTCCACGTGCAATCGCACTGAGATTTATTCTGTTGCTGAAGATGCCGAGACTGGCGTTCGACAGCTGAAGGAATATATCGACGCTGTTCCTGAACATGCCGGCGTAACTGGCATTGGCGAGTACATCTACACCAAGACTGGCGATGAAGTGGCTGAACACTTGTTTGGTGTTGCGGCTGGGCTTCAGTCGGTTGCACTTGGTGAGGCTCAGATCATTGGGCAGGTAACTCGGGCGATGCAGGCGGCTGGTGAAGCCGGAACTGTCGATCCGATGCTTTCTCGAATGTTCCACGCTGCACTTCGAACAAGCCGAAAGATTCGTAAAGAGACGGATCTCGGTCGAAACCGAGTTTCTGTTTCGTCTCTAGGTGTTCAGGAATTGCAGAACACGCTTGGCGATCTTAAGGGTTTGCGAGTGCTGTTGGTTGGTGCTGGCGAGATGGGCAAGCTTACGGCTCGTGCTCTACGTCGCTACGGTGCCGACGATATTGTCGTTTCGAGCCGTTCGATGAACCGTGGCAAGATTCTTGCTGACGAGCTTGGTGCTCCGCAGGTTGCATTCGAAGATGTTAATGAAGCATTGGCGGACGCCGATGTGTTGATAACGTGCACAGCAGCTACGGATTCGGTGATTGTTGCTGATGTTGTTGAGAATGCTGTTGCTTCACGGCCGGATCGTTTGCTGAGCATTTTGGATTTGGGTATGCCACGTGACGTTGATCCGGCTTCGGGCGATGTTGATGGCGTGAATCTGATTAGCCTTACCGAACTTCAGGCTAAGTCGGCCGAGAGCTGGGAGCTTCGAGCAGAAGCTGCTGCCGAGGCTCAGGGAATTATCGATGACGGTGTGAGTCGCTTCAAAGAGCGATTGACCGGTATCGAGAGCGAGCCTGTGATCAAGACGCTTGGTGCTCGCATGGAGCAGATGAGGCGTGAGGAAGTTGAGCAGACTCTTGCTCGGTTGGATGGCTTGACTGAGAAGCAGGCTACTTCGGTTGAGAAGATGACTCGTTCACTGGTTCGCCGAATTCTTGCTGATCCGATTAGCTTCCTTCGAAGCGAAGAGGATAGCGCTGCCGAGGCGGTTCAGAAGGTGTTCGCACTAGCGGAGCAGGACGAAGAAGAGCTCGAATAACTTCGGAAAATTCCGATATTGGGTCAAATCTGTCTAAGGGACACTGTTTACAGTGTCCCTTTTCGCGCCAAAATACGTGTGATCTATTTTTGAGCACGTTCGGTTCGTAAGTCGGAGGCCCTATTTTGTCTCGTGCAAAGTCGGCACAGTTATTCAGTGATGCGAAATCCCTAATCCCAGGTGGAGTGAATAGCCCTGCAAGGGCGTGGGGTTCAGTTGGCGGAGATCCTATCTTCTTTAAGAAGGCTTCAGGATCGAGGGTTTGGGATGCCGATGACAACGAACTAATTGATTACGTTTGTTCTTGGGGCCCGATGATATTGGGTCACGCTAATCCAATTGTGATCGAGGCTGCTATTGATGCGGCCCGTTCAGGTACCTCGTTTGGTGCACCGACCGAACTTGAGGTTGAAATGGCTCGACGGGTTGTCGATGCTGTTCCTTCGATTGAGGTTGTTCGATTCGTTAGCTCGGGTACTGAAGCTACGATGTCGGCATTACGGTTGGCTCGTGCGAAGACCGGTCGCAACAAGATTCTGAAGTTCAACGGTGGCTACCACGGTCACGAGGATGCATTGTTGGTCGAGGCTGGATCCGGTTTGGCTAACCAGGGAATCGCTTCTTCGGCTGGTGTTCATCCTGACTATGCCGCAGCTACTTTGGTAGCCGATTTCAACAATGTGGAATCGGTTCGTACTCTTCTCGAAGCGAACAAGGGCGAAGTGGCGGCTGTGATTGTTGAGCCAATTGGCGGCAACATGGGTGTCGTTCCACCGGCAGCTGGATTCCTAGAGGGATTGCGCGATCTCACTACCGAGCACGGTGTGCTTCTTATCTTTGATGAAGTGATTTCCGGATTCCGTGTTGCACTTGGAGGCGCACAGAGCGTTTATGGCGTTACTCCGGACATTACTTGCTTGGGCAAGATTGTTGGTGGTGGGTTCCCTGTTGGGGCTTACGGTGCCAGTGCGGATATTATGAGCGAGGTTTCGCCACTCGGACCTATGTATCAGGCCGGAACGCTTTCAGGTAATCCCGTAGCTATGGCAGCTGGTATTGCGACTCTGGATGAACTTTCAAAGCCGGGTGTGTACGAAGGGCTTCAGGCTAAGACCGATATGTTGGCCGATGGCGTTCTCGATGTGTTCGGGAAGGCTGGCGTGCCTGCTGTGGTCAATCGAGCCTGTGGGCTTATGACGGTGTTCTTCACTGGTAATGAGGTGATCGACATGGATAGCGCCTCTGCGACCGATAGAGAGTCGTTTGGTAGGTTCTTCCACGGCATGGTGGATAACGGCGTTTACTTGCCGCCTTCGCAGTTCGAGGCTTGGTTTGTTTCGACTGCGCACAGTGATGCGGATATTGCTCAGACGTTGGAAGCTGTGGCGAAGTCGCTAACTCGTTAGTCGCGCTCGTCATCGGATGACTCGGCTCTCGCTGCAATCTCCCCCTCTAGCTCCCCCTATCCGGGGGAGGACTGGTTGTTGAGGGTGTGATGATTAGGCTCTCGCTGCAATCTCCCCCTCTAGCCCCTCTGTCCGGGGGAGGACTGGTTGGTTCTTGGGAGCGATCGCTTCGTGTGGGGTGATCGTCTTCTTTTAATTGCCTCCGCTTTGTGACGTTGGATCGGATCGAGATGTGTATGAAGAGCCATGGGCAGTTTCGCTAGTTGCTGAATTCGGCTCAATGAAAGTGCCCCGTTGGGGTTTCGCAAGCAGACAACACCGCTTGAGTGCATTCACTCAGGCGGTGTTTTTCGTTAAGTCCGTTTGCCTGATCCCGAAATCATGGTGTTTTTACGTCCACTGTGGATTTAGGCCCTTTTTTTACTCTTGGTTCTGAGAAGGAATCGTTCTCAGCATGCGAGTGCCCTCCCGCTGCCAATAGGCACCCTGACGTACCCGGCTTGGGTGTGAATCTTTAGGTAGATTCACGGGTTGAAGCCCGTACAAACCGCGATGTTTCGGTGGTGTAGACACGGCATCGTAATGGTTATCAGCACAGACAGCCGGTCTGCCAA
>JABIHL010000019.1 GCA_018649665.1 Chloroflexota bacterium
CCGGTCGGAACAACCCATGCGATGAAAAGCACGACGATCAATAACGCCCTAAACACCCATTTGGATCGACGTCGAAGCGGAAACGTAACAAGCCACTCAGAAACAACGAACGCGACCAATAGCAGCGAACCAATGGTCCACATTATTGATCTATCCAGTAGCGCTAATCGGGAAGTAGGCAATGGGCGAATCTTGGGCTAGTACAACGTTGAAAACACACTGATGGTGTTCGTAACACGATCAGAGCGTATCCAAGATATACGTAGAGCGGGAGAGGAACGGGCTTCACAATGCTCGCGAAATGCTACTTGATCGTCATTAGACGATCCGAACTAGCTAGTCGGGCGAGCCCAGAGAGTTTCGTACTGCTCGCCCATGATGAGCTGAGCGAGTTCACGGCGTTCCAATCGAACGAGCTCTTCGAACGCGGTTTCCGCAGCCGTTACTGCATCTGGAAAGCCACTTTCCTCGATGCGCCCAACAACCTTGTCCCACAGTCCAGACGTCTTCATCGCTTCGACGTAACCAACCCAAGGAATGGCGATGATGTCCTGCGGGCGAGGGAGATCGGGTCGCATGCGCTTAATCGTTCGGAGACGGTCGGCGATGGATCGAGCCATAGGGACGACTCGTACAAGCGGAGCAATACCGTCTTTGGGACGAATATCAACTACAACGGATTGGCCAAACTTAGGAAAAAAGACAGCCAATACTTCGGCGTTCGAGATGAACTTGAACACACCGTCCACACCATTGCCGTATCCGAAATCCAACGTATTACCTCTCGTTGCGTGGGCCTCTACATGAAACCGTATTTCCCTCGAGTGATATCCAGCTTACCTCGGAAATGTGAAAATTACGCCTTAAGCTCGCGAACAGTAGCAAGAAATGATGGGAGCACTTTCTCCCAATCGCCAACAATGCCGAATCTCGCTTCTTTGAAGATGTTCGAATCGGCGTCCTTGTTTATGGCTACTATCGCCCTTGAACTCGAACAACCCGCCATATGCTGGCTGGCTCCTGAGATTCCAACTGCAATGTAAACGTCGGGACTTACCGATTTTCCGGTAAGACCAACCTGGTGCGAGTGGTCGATCCACCCAGCATCACAAGCAGCACGAGAAGCACCGACTGCTCCGCCTAAGGCATTTGCTAGATCGGTGAGAACGCTGAACGGTTCAGGACCGCCCAATCCACGTCCACCGCTAACTACGAAGTTTGCATCTTCCAACCGAACGCCCTCACGAGCTTCAGCTACGGTTCCAGTTACTGATGCCGTCTGCTCGACGTTCACTCCAGATTCGAATGCTTCTATAGAAGGCGATCCGGTTTCAGTATTGGTCTCGTACGCACCGGCTCTCAGCGTGATTATCGCTCGACTCGATACGATATCGAACTCAGCGAGAGCACTTCCGCCGTACACGGGGCGCGTAACGCTAACGCCATCGCCGGCATTCGATATTTCGATGCAGTCCGCAGCAAACGCCGAGTCTGATCTAAACGCCAGTCGAGCACCAACTACAGATCCAAAATCCGATTTACTGAAAATTACTACTTCAGGAGAAGTAGATTCGACAAGTGCAGAAATTTCGGCAGTTGCCTGATCGTAAATTCCTAAATCGGCATCGTCTATCGAAGAGAGCGTCACGACTTTTTCGACCGCCAACGCGCTTGCCGAAGCAGGTGCTTCACCAGCAATCGCAGCCGTCACTACAGAATCAACTAGCCCGTTCGCCGCAGCAATCGCCTGAACGGTCGACTGGCTAATTTCGCCTTGTTCGTCGCGTTCAGCGACTAGCAATATTGATGTCATTAAATCAACTTCTCCTCGCGCAGTCGTAGCGCAAGTTTCTTGCCGGAATCGGCTTCGTCTTCGCCTTCGATTAGTTCGACCTGCTTGTTCGATTCCGGAATATAGAGTTTCCTCAATTCCAGCTTCGGAGCGAGGTCATCGGATGAAAGTCCCAAATCGGCCAGAGAGAATACTTCTGGCTTCTTCCTGCTCGCCTGCATGATTCCTCGCAAGTTCGGATACCGAGATTCACCAAGTTCATTCGTGATCGTTAGAACCGATGGAACCGGTGCGGTGATTGTCTGGTATCCGTCGGGAATCACCCGCTGAAGCGACACCGAATCGCCGTCCAGTTCGAGTTTCTGAACAAGCGATACCAGCGGTAAGCCCAACACTTCTGCGAGACCAAGAGTTACATGCGCTTGATCCCAGTCGGAAGCTTGGCGCCCGCCAAGGATCAAATCGTAAGGGCCGTCTTTTTCGATAGCTGCTGCGAGTACTTTTACCGTTGCTGCGGAATCGATATTACCCAAGCCTGAATCATCGACAAGCACTAGGCGATCGGCGCCCATTGCCAGCGGCTTCTTCATGGCATCCATCACGAAATCGCTGCCCACCGATAAAACCGTGATCTCAACATCGGCACCAGCATCACGTAGTAATAACGCAGCTTCAACGGCGTTCAGATCGAATCCGTTGACGACCGGCGGCACTCCGTTGGGCGGAATGACGGTGTTCGTCGATTCGTCAATCTTGAACTGCGATGGAGGAGTTTCGGGATCTGGAACCTGCTTAGCAAGAACCACAATTCGTACGGTCAATTCAGTAATTCCAATTCCTAACAGTCGACGCACAACATCTGCGTGTGCGCCGCGAGAAAGTCAAAACACGATAATAGCGATACTCTACGCCGGTCGAAATCCGCAAAGCGGTCTATAACATTATCGTTCAGTTGCAATTCCGGGTCTTTTTCTTGACCCGATATTTTGTGCTCATTTCATCGTTTCGGTAATTCATCGATTCGATCCACAAGTCCCACAAGGCAATTCACCAGTTTTGGAATCCGTAGTCGCAGCAGCCCAGCTACTTGGCGTCGATCTCGATGATCGCCAGCAGGCACAGTTCCAGCGATACCGCGAGCTAATCGAACTCCGCAGCCAACAGTTCAATCTCACCGGGCACAAAACATGGGACAAAATCCGAGAAGAACTGTTCATCAGGTCGCTGCGAGTGCTCACCCCCGCCGGTGGAAGCGTACCAACGCCCGAATGGTTCGCTGGTAAACGTGCGATCGACGTTGGCACCGGTGCAGGCATACCCGGAATGATCCTGAAAATCGCTCTTCCTGATCTGGAAGTAACGTTGCTCGACTCCATGGGAAAACGAACGAATTTCCTTGCAGAAGTAGCGAACGAACTCGAACTAAAAGGCTTAGAAGTAATCACAGGCCGCGCCGAAGATCTCGGTCAAGAGATCGGTCATCGTGAGGCATACGATGTCGTAGTCGCCCGAGGCGTCGCTCGTCTGGCAGAACTATCGGAACTGACCGTACCGTTCGCGAAAATTGGCGGAACGGTCATTCTTCCGAAAAGCCAGGGAGTTCAAGATGAAGTCGACGAAGCTAGTGCGGCGTTCGAAGTCCTCGGCTCGGCACCAGCATTAGTAATACCCGTCGACAAACCCGGCAGTTCCCCGCCCGACGATATGGTTTACTTGATGAAAATCTCTTCGACACCTGAACAGTTTCCACGTAGAGTCGGAATTCCTCATCAATCACCGCTGATCGAACCAGACGAAAACGACTAACGATGATTCTATCTCGAATATCTGACTCCACTCTCGAATAAATGTCAGAAACGCCCCTCAACAAAAAAGCAAATAACCCTCAATCGGGAATGCCAAGCGCAGCAACTCTGCGCGGGCGAGTGCTGTCGCTACCAACACTAATTGCGATCGTTGTCGGAGCAGTTCTGCTCGGATTTGCCATGTGGCGCATCTTCGATTTTGAGTGGGAGGAAGTGTGGAGCAACATCAAAGGTGTTCATCTAGGTAAATACCTGCTCGCCGTCGTTCTCTACTACCTAAGTTTCTGGTTCCGTGGACTCCGATGGAAGCTGATCGCTAGAACAGCGAACATCGGTGGCGACAATGGAAAACATGTTCCGAGCACCATAACGCTTTCTGGAATCATCCTTATGGGCTGGTTCGCCAACTCAGTCGCGTTCCTTCGACTCGGCGACGCCTACCGTGGCTGGGCGCTAGCTAAAGAATCTAAAAGCGATTTTCCATCGAGCCTCGGCACCGTTCTGGCAGAACGTGTTCAGGACATGGCGGCAGTTCTTATCCTCGTACTTGGAGCTGCTGTCTGGCTCACGATTGAAGGCGACTCAAAGGTCCCCGGATGGGTCGTATTCGCAGCATTTGCCCTTGTAGCTGCACTGATACTCGGCTTATTGATCATGAGAGTGGCTGGCGAACGGCTATCGCACCGATTGCCGGGTCGATTCGCGGCGGCTTATGTGAACTTCCAAAGAGGAACCCTAAGCAGCTTCTCAGGTCGTGAGATACCACCACAACTTGTCCTCGGCATCATCGGTTGGATACTCGAAATCGCCCGTTTCTACTTCGTAGCCGACGCGATGAATATCGACGTTTCGTTCGGTATCGTCATGTTCGCTGCATTGGCAAACGCCATGCTTACGACAATCCCAACCCCCGGCGGGTTCGGATTCGTTGAAGGTGGGTTAACTGGATTATTGATCTTGTTCGGTCTCAGCGACAACGAAGCTATCAGCCTTGTTGCAGTCGACAGAACAATCAGCTGGCTCAGCGTGGTCCTATTCGGTGGAATCCTGTTCGTTGTGTGGCACGCTATAAAAGCCAAAAAATCCACGACCACCTCATCTTCGTCTGGCGAATAGCCCACCCGATCGAATCAAAGTCGGCTAATATCATCGCCTCGTTGATCGTTACTGGGATCGTTACCCGATTCGCTGGCTCCACATCGCCGCAAGCAGAGGTTCATTCGTATGGCTGACAAGAAAAAAGTGCTCGTAACCGGCCTAAGCGGTCTTGTTGGATCCGCTTTAAGAAGTGATTTCGAAGAGAAATACGAACTCTCGTCACTCTCTCGTTACGGAACTGAAGGACTTGACGACGCCCATAATTTCAAAGGTAACATCGCCGAAATCGACACCATGATTCCGGCGTTCGAAGGTCAGCACACCGTCGTTCACCTTGCCGCCGACCGCAGCGCAAACGCCAACTGGGAATCAGCACTTCGGAACAACTTTGTAGGCGTATACAACGTCTACGAAGCCGCCAAACGCACCGGCGTAAAACGAGTGGTATTCGGCAGTTCACAACACGCCATTGGTGGCTTCTACCGAGACGAGCCGTACAAGTCGATCCTTCAAGGCAATTACGAAGGAATCGAGCACGGCAAGTTCAAGAAGATCGATGAAACCGTTCCGTTCCGACCCGATGGCTACTACGGTGCCTCGAAGGGCTACGCTGAAGGACTCGGCAGTTTTTACTCTGAATGGCACGGAATCTCATCGATAAACATTCGAATCGGCTGGACCATTTCTGACGACGACCCAACGGTTGCTGCTGGCGGACTCGCAATGTGGCTCTCGCACCGAGACACCTCGCAGATCCACGTCAAAGCTGTCGATGCTCCTGACGATCTGATGTACACAGTTGTATTCGGAATGAGCGATAACTACTGGAACATCTTCTCGCTCGACAAAGCGCGCGAAGTACTTGGATACGAGCCTCAAGACGATGCCGGACAAGTACTGAATCCCAACAAGGGTCTATCGCAACGCGATGACACCGACTTCAAGCAACACGAAGAAGACCCCGAAACGTACTAGGGGCGACCAGCGGGCCAAACGTATCCTCCCCCGGACCGGGGGAGCTAGAGGGGGAGACTGCGACGCAGAGCCGAGTCATCCGATGACGACCGCGACTAACGATGCGACGCGTGACTGAGTCGTTAGACGACGATGGAACCTAACGCCAGCGCGACTAACGCTATAACGCGCCCTTGTGCTACGATTTTTTAGTTGGGCATTTCAGAACGCCGTGCATCGCACACGTCGAAGCGCCCACCCCGCATCAAAACGGGGCTGTAGCTCAATTGGTAGAGCGCTTCAATGGCATTGAAGAGGTAGAGGGTTCGAATCCCTCCAGCTCCACCAGAATAAGTACGACAAGCCACTGAGAGATCGGTGGCTTTTCTATTTAACACCGCTAAGTTCTGAATGCGCTCTCTTCAACCCGCAGCACATCGAACGCCAGTGGCTATAATTCTCGACATTAAACCTCATAACTTCGGCGAAATTATTTGAAACTCTCCATTCTCGACCAATCTCCAATAAGCGTCGGCAAAACAGCGCACGAAGCTGTACAGGCAACCCTTGATCTGGCGGAAAAAGCCGATCAATGGGGCTACACTCGATATTGGCTGGCCGAGCACCACAGCTCCGGCACACTCGCCGACGCCAGTCCCGAAATACTGCTCGCAGCCATGAGTGCACGAACTGAAAACATCCGTATTGGCTCCGGCGGCGTGATGCTCTCGCACTACAGCGCACTCAAAGTGGCAGAAACGTTCCGGATGCTTGAAGCACTAGCACCCGGACGTGTCGATATGGGCCTCGGGCGTGCCCCCGGCTCAGATCAAATGGCAAGCTTCGCTCTGCAATCAGGACCCAACTCCGATCCGATCGAAAAATACCCGCAGAAGGTTTTTGACCTCATGCGGTATCTCAGCGAGACCTTCCCTACCGACCACCCATTCGGAAAACTTCGTGCAATGCCCGCGTCGCCAAGCTGGGCAGCTCCGTGGCTACTTAGTTCGTCAATGGGCAGCGCTGGTATCGCTGCGAGATTAGGACTCCCACTCTCGTTCGCCCACTTCATCGCTCAAGATAACGGACCCGAATATGTGAAGTGGTATCGCGATAATTTCGAAGCGTCAGAGTGGTTCGAAAAACCACGCGTCAACATAGGCATATCAGCCATCACGGCCGATACAGCGGAACGCGCATATGATCTCGCAACGTGCCGACACGTGATGCGTTTGATGCGGAACAAGGGTCAAGACCACGAAATGAAGGGCGTGCCGTCGGTAGATGAGATTAAGGCAATGGACTTCGACGGATCCGATCTGGAATTCATCGAGCAGCAACGCACCAAATCAATCGAAGGCGACCCCGCTACCGTGAAGGCAAAGATCGAAAATCTCGCCGAACAGTACGAAACCGACGACGTAATAGTCCTAACGATCACCCACGACTATGCCGAACGACAACGCTCCTACGAACTCCTAGCCCAAGCATTTAACCTAACCGGCGAAGGCCGCGTGGAAAGCGCCAAACCAAGAAGCTAGCGATTAGCGCGCCTAAGCGACCCGGAATTGCCCCAAAAACAAATCCGCATGCCCGCGTCTACACTTCGGGCGTACACTTATTTGGTTGAGAAAATCCCCGGCTGATCGGGGTTATTTTTTGTCTCGCACGTTTCGCAAACGTAACTAAGCAACATATCGCTCTACGGCTATGACTACTGACTCTCTTTCGATAGAGAACTCAAAACCGAATGCTCTGAGACCCATCTCCGGTCAGACCTACGCAGGTTTCACCGTCGTAGCACTCAGTCTTCTCACCGCATATTTCATCTCCCGCACGAACGGCGACGTCGCTGCCATTTGGGTTCTAGCCAACCTATTCGGACTCACCCTCCAACGAGCGCGCTTCTGCTTCGCATCTGCCTTCCGTGATCTTTTCCTATTCGGATCGGGTCACAACATGAAGGGCATCATCATTGGCATGGGAATTGCGACCATCGGGTTTAGCGCAATCATGCACTGGATCATCCCGAACCCTGCCGCAGGATTCCTTCCCGCAGAAGCACACATCCTGCCCGTTGGGCTCTCAGTGGTCGTCGGAGGCGTGCTTTTCGGCGTCGGCATGGTTATCGCTGGCGGCTGTGTTTCCGGCTCGCTCTACCGAATGGCAGAAGGCTACGTTGCTTCGTGGGTTGCGATCATCGGAGTCATCATCGGACTCGGCGCCCTGACTCTCACTTGGACCTGGTGGTGGGCGTTCTCGATTTCGAACGAGCCTAAAGTATGGCTCCCTTCGATTTGGAATCTCGGCTACACCGGTGCGATTGTTCTGACTCTGCTGGGCTTGTTGGCAATCTACCTTCTTGTGACTTTCATGGAGTACAAGAACGGTCTGTTCACGCCGCAGATCAAGAAGAAAATGGTTATTGCCATGAACTTCGACGAGCGGGTTCGCACCACGCTCGATCCTATTTTCAAACGCGGCTGGCCGATAGCTATCGGCGGAGTCGTTCTCGGAATTATCGGCATTGTGATGTACACCATCCACATGCCGCTCGGTGTTACTGGCGAACTGATGCGAGCTTCGCAGCTTGGCCTTGGCTGGATGGGCGTCGACGTGCCGGTACTAGACGGTCTATCAACCCTCGGAGGTTGCACCGGTCGATCTGGCGAGCCGGGCCTTCTGGGTCACACGTTCGCCATCACTGTCGGCTTGCTACCGGGTGCGCTGATTGGTGCGCTGTTTGCTGGCGAGTTCAAAATTCGATTGCCTAAGCAAAAGCGTCGCTACGTACAGTCGATCACTGGTGGAGTGATGATGGGTTACGCATCGGGTTTGGCAGTTGGCTGCACAATCGGTGCTTTCTTCTCAGCAGTTCCATCGCTTTCGCTTTCCGGCTGGGTATTCGGCCTAGCAATGGCTGCCGGTGCGTTCACTGGCACGCAAGTGATCAAGAGGATCGGATAAGCCTATGAGTGAAGTTATCGAAGTCGATCTTCGCGGCGTTGCCATGCCCGGACACCTTCAACAGGCGACCAAGGCTGTTGAAGATGCCGCTGCGGGCAGCGATGTAGTGCTTACTACCGATCAAGAGGTAGTTATTAAATATGTTCCATCTGCTGCCGCGAAAGTGGGAGTAAAGATGCGTATGTCGATGCCAGCCGAAGATGTCTGGCAGATCAAATTGTCGTTGGGTAAAAACCAGTAAGGGGTAGTACGAATATGGCTGATGAGCAAGTACCTGTATTGGATGTCCGCGGAGAAATCTGCCCATACCCAATGTTAAAGACAAACGAATTGCTCGATGGAGATCAGAAGGGCATTCAGGTTTTGGATGTTCTAACCGACCACCCGCCTGCACTTTCGACAGTGCCACCACAGGCTATGAAGCGTGGTTACGAGGTTGAGATAGACGAACTTGGCGCCGGTGAATGGCGCATGCGTTTATCTAAAATTTAGTTCTAGGAGAAATAGTGTGATTGTTCGTTCAAAGTTTCTGCAGTTAATCGTTTTGTCGGCACTCGTTGTCGCCGCTACGGTAATCGCAGCTTGTTCGTCTGAAGAAGAGGCAACGCCAGCGCCAGTAGTTCAAAATACTGCTGTTGTTGAGGCTACTGAAGAGCCAGTTGTTGAAGATGTTATGGAAGAAGTTGAAGCTTCAGCAAAGCTCGTAAACGCCGATTGGATGCTCGATAACCTAGACAACGAAGATGTTGTTGTTATCGACCTCCGAAAAGAAGAAGACTACGTAGCCGGTCACATTCCGGGTGCTATACGACTCACGCCGAACCCAGTTTTCCAGCAGGAAGACGAGAACGGCGTAGCGGGCATGCTCCCTGCCGCCGCTCACATTGCAACTGCATTGTCGGAGCTTGGTATCGAGCCTAGCGACACTGTTGTGTTCTACGACAGCGCTTCAAACCTCTGGGCAAGCCGAGCTCTTTGGGCTATGGATGTTTACGGTCACACCGACTCTAAGCTTCTCGATGGTTCATGGAACTACTGGAGCGCAAACGAACTCGAGACATCAACCGATGTTCCTGAGATCACTGCATCTAGCTACGCTTTCACTGCAGCACCTGACCTCAGCATTATTGCTGGATGGGAAGAAGTACTGGAATCGGTCGATGATCCTTCATCGATTGTTTGTGACGCACGTTCTCCTGAAGAATTCTCAGGCAAGGATGTTCGAGCCGCTGCCGGTGGTCACATTCCCGAGGCAGGCAATGTGAACTGGAACCGCGCGATAAACGAGCAGGGCGAATTCCTTCCTGCTGCTGAATTGCGAGAGATCTACGAAGGCGAAGGCATTCAGGGCGACAAGGTCGTATTTACGCTTTGCCAAACGGCTGTTCGAGCAACACACTCATGGTTCGTGCTCCAGGAACTTCTTGGATACGAGACCGTGAAGGTTTACGACGGATCATGGACTGAGTGGGGCAACCGCACAGACCTACCGATCACTACTCGATAGTAATAGATCTGGTTCTGTGTCGGCCTTGATTGGTCGTTACTAAATCGAAACAAAAAAGCGCCGACTCAATTGCGAGTCGGCGCTTTTTTGTTTCGTCGAGGCGGCTAGCGATACCAAACGTCATTCGAAGAAGCAGCCAAGCTCGATCCCTTCGTCTGGTGTCTGGTGGCGTCTGGAAATCCAAAAAGCTCCATGCCAGATCACTCAAAACCGAGCCTGAGTTGATCGAGGGCTACTCCCTACAAATCGTCTATGCTCATCACATGATGCCCCGAAACAACGTTCACACATCCCAGAGCGTCGCTCTCATGCGACGAATCCGGATCATTGTGCCCGTGTTCATGCTTGTCATCGGGACAGGCACGATCGGATATCTACTGCTGGAAAACGACTTTGGCTGGGTCGATGCCCTCTACCAATCAGTTATCACGATCAGCACCGTTGGGTTCGGCGAGGTCAAAGAGCTCAGCGCCGCATCAAGAATATTCACCATCGTGTTGATACTACTCGGCGTTTCTGCATTCACCTACACGTTCAGTATTCTCGGTGAATACGTCGTAGCCGGAGAACTCAGAGGATCAGTTAGGGCAAGAAAAATGCGTACAAAAATCTCGAAACTCAAGCGGCACACTATAGTTTGCGGATACGGGCGTATCGGAACTCGAATAGCGGAAGAATTCAAGACTATCGGTCAAGACGTAGTGCTCATTGACAACGATAAAAAAGTCACTGATCAGATGAAAAATTCTGGCTGGCTTACCGTCGAAGGCGATGCCGGCGATGACCAAGCGTTGATCGACGCAAACATCGAAAATGCCAGCCGCCTAATTGCCGCAACCGGTTCTGATGCAATCAACCTGATGATTGCGCTATCAGCTCGAACACTCAACCCGGAAATATTTATCGTTTCTCGAGCCGACGACGAGAATAACGAACTGAAGTTGCTGAAGGCGGGGGCGAACCGAGTCGTTCCGATCTACCGATCGACAGGTCGACGCATGGCTCAGCTGGCGCTACGACCCAATGCCGTTGAGTTCACTGACATAGCGCTAGGCGATCACGAGATTGAACTATCGATCGAGGACCTGATCGTTGAATCAGGATCGGCTTTGGATGGCACAACTCTCGAAATATGCGTCACACCCGAGGGCGCCAACTACATGGTCCTAGCAGTAAGACGCAAAAATGGAGCACTCGAAATGACTCCACCGCCATCGACCGCAATAGCCTCTAACGATGTAATCGTGGTGTTCGGAACGCGTGACCACTTCAGTGAACTCGAATCTTTAACCCGAAATTCGCCGGATTAGATTTCGCGCGATTCTCTAAGAACGATTCACAAGCATGACGGGAACGTCGACGTCATGAACAACTCCGTCGGCGACGCTACCTAGAAACGCACGTGAAACTCCACGACGACCGTGTGTGGCGAGAATCACCAAACCAGCGCCAGAATCCTTAACCGCTCGAACGATCTCATCATTCGCGTTACCTAGAACAGCTTCAGCAGAAATAGAAACTCCGTCTGAAGCAAGTTCGTCAGCAGCAGCTTGAAGCTTCAATTGTTGGTCGGCGAGATGAACTGATTCATCCCGCTGCGCTTGTTCAATTACTGCAGCAGCAGCGTGAACACCAGCCAAATGTTCGTCAGAAATCACCAGAGGATTCTCTGGAGTCACAACATGCAAAAGCATGAGACTTGAACCTGTCGCCTTTGCAATATATTTCGCGTTCGTCAATGCCAGCCCAGCAGACTCTATATCGTCAACTGGCACGAGGATTTTTCCGTACATGCAGCTTCAACTCCTGAGAATAGTTTCTATCCACTAAATGATCGTTCCCAAATGTATGTTCGAACCCAACGTATAGCAAGAGATTGCCTGCTAAATACAACCTCAGGTAAACACTTACTAACATTTGTGAAATTTATCACAACCGCTTCACACTCCGTAGAAACACATCACACATAACCGTGAAACGATGGAGTAATGAGCACAAGACATTCACTCTTTCACATGCGACCGTCCGAACTACTTGTCGAAGTAGAAATGACGATCAAAACCGCCATAATCGAGTTCGAACATCACCACCCAATGGTCGATGTTATCGACAAGGTCGAACATGGCTTGCTCACACGACACCGTTGGCTGGTCGCCGTCGGTGCAATCCTCATTCAGATGTCACTAGGCGCAATATACGCCTGGGGCGTATTTACTGGTGAGCTGACCGACAAAAACGGCGATTTCGGATTCACTGCAACACAAACACAGTGGATCTTTTCTGTAGGACTCGCCTCTTTCGCCGCAATGATGCTCATTGCAGGAAAAGCCGTAGCTCATTTAGGCCCGAGACCCGTCGCTATAGCTGGCGGAATTCTTCTTGGAAGCGGTTACGGACTAGCAGGCTTTTTCGGTCAGCTTTTTTGGGTACAAGTTCTATGCATAGGCGTGTTGGGTGGTGCCGGGATTGGACTTGCCTACGTGGTTCCAATCACAGTCGGCGTTCGTTGGTTCCCAGATAAAAAAGGACTCGTGACCGGATTCGCTGTCGCAGGTTTCGGTTTTGGTGCCTTGCTCTGGGTACAACTCGCCGGCGATTGGGGTCATTTGATCGAACGATACGGTGTGCTAAATACATTCCTCATATACAGCGTCGTGTTCGGCATTCTGGTTCACCTTGGCGGCTTATTGATGACCTATCCGCCTGCCGGATGGAAACCTGCTAGATGGAACCCTCCCGCTGCTCAAGCTCAGCAAGAGGCAGCACACGAATTCACACCTCGCACAATGCTCGCCCGTCCACAGTTCTACGTCCTTTGGCTATCGTTCGTGTTCCTCGCCCTCGCGGGTCTCATGCTCATCGGTATCAACAAGCTTTACGGTCGTGACGCCCTGATCGAAAGTGGTGCATTCACCGATCTAGCCGCAGCAGGTGCAGCCGCTTCAACCGCCTACGCCGTGGCATTCGCTCTATCGAATGGACTCGGCAGAATCGGCTGGGGCTTCATCGCCGATCGAATCGGATGGCGTCGATCGATGATGGTCATGGCTGTCACCCAAAGCCTCCTAATGATCGCCTTCTACTACATGGGCGGCTCGCTAGTAGGGCTCTATGTGTTCTTGGCTCTCACCGGATTCAACTTCGGCGGAAACTTCGCACTATTCCCGCTAGCAACAGCGAACTGGTTCGGAGTGAAAAACCTCGGCATCAACTACGGCCTAATGTTCTCGGCTTACGGCATCGGTGGAATCGTCGGTCCGATCATGGCAGGAATGTTCAAAGACGCCGGAGCCGACAAGGGACTGAGCGTTTGGCTCGCCCCGTTCCTGATCGCCGGAATCCTATGTTTAGTCTCCGGAATTCTCGTATCGACAGCTAAAGACCCTCGACTTGAAGCCGTTGCCGAGCCGGTTCCGGCTTAGCAAAATGGCTACCAATCTGTATCCTTCCCATAAATTCGTACAATCGCCGTTATTGGCAAATCTAAAACCAAGCTCGCTTGCCGCTCACGCAACACGGAGACACTGATGTCTGATTCGGAAATTTATTCACCTTCGGAATCGTTCGCAGCGAACGCTCATATCAAGAGCTTCGACGAATACAAAGCTGAGTACGAACGGTCGATTGCCGATCCCGACGCTTTCTGGGCGGAAAAGGCATCCGAGTACCACTGGTTCAAGCAGTGGGACACCGTACGCGAATTCAACTACGACGTCCGCGAAGGCGACGTAGATATCAAGTGGTTCGAGGGCGGGCAAACCAACATCGCCTACAACTGTCTCGATCGCCATCTTGAAACCCGAGGCAACCAAACCGCCATCATCTGGGAAGGCAACGAACCCGGCGAGCAGCGCGAAATTTCCTACAACGAACTTCACGCGGAAGTTTCAAAGTTTGCGAACGTCCTGAAATCACGCGGCGTAAACAAAGGCGACCGCGTCACGATCTACATGCCCATGATCCCCGAGCTGGCAGTAGCCATGCTCGCCTGCGCCCGAATCGGCGCAATCCACTCGATCGTGTTCGGCGGATTCTCTGCCGACGCACTTGGCGACCGCATGGCCGACGCCACTTCCACGGTCCTCGTCACCTGCAACGGCACAAACCGTGGCGCAAAGCCCCTCGAAATGAAAACCGTTGCCGACGCCGCAATGGAAATCGCCCAAAAGCAGATGGGCGTTCCCGTCGAAACCTGCATCGTTGTCGAACGAATCCCCGGCTCCAAAGGCGTCGAGCACGATATGAAAGACGGCCGTGACGTCTGGTACGCCGACGTCATGGCAAATGCCGACCCCGTGAACGAAGCCGAGCACATGGAGTCGGAAGACCCGCTCTTCATCCTCTACACATCCGGCTCAACCGGCAAGCCAAAGGGCGTGCTCCACACCACCGCCGGCTACATGGTCTACGCAGCGCAAACCCACAAGTACGTCTTCGACTACCACGACGGCGATATCTACTTCTGCACCGCCGATATCGGCTGGGTAACCGGACACTCCTACATCGTCTACGGACCTCTAGCCAACGGCGCGACAACGCTCATGTTCGAGGGAGTTCCTACGTATCCTGCGCCCGATCGCTTCTGGCAGATCGTCGAAAAGTGGGGCGTGAACCAGTTCTACACCGCACCTACTGCGATCCGAGCTATCGCAGCGCTTGGCGACGACTACCCCGACAAGTACGAAATGCCTTCATTGAAGTTGTTGGGTTCCGTTGGCGAACCGATCAACCCCGAAGCATGGCGCTGGTATAACACTCACGTCGGAAAAGGACGCTGCCCAATCGTCGACACCTGGTGGCAAACCGAAACCGGCGGAATTCTCATCACTCCGATACCGGGCGCAGTTCCAACCAAGCCGGGCGCAGCTTCGATGCCGTTCTTCGGTGTTGAACCTGAAATTCTCGATCCTGAATCAGGCAAGGTCCTTGAAGGCAACGGCGTTTCGGGCGTGCTCGCGTTGAAGGCGACCTGGCCGGGTCAGATGCGTACGCTCTACGGCGATCACAAGCGCTTCGAAGAAACCTACTTCGATATGTACAAGGGCTACTACTTCACCGGCGACGGCGCCAATCGTGACGAAGATGGCTACTACTGGGTCACAGGACGTGTCGACGACGTTATCAACGTGTCAGGACACCGAATGGGCACAGCCGAAGTCGAAAGCGCTCTCGTGCTGCACGAAGC
>JABIHL010000020.1 GCA_018649665.1 Chloroflexota bacterium
AAGAACGGCATACGAATCGGCAGGAACCCGCTACAACTCGTTCTCTGAGGAAGTAACAGCCCGTCCTGAAGGCCAATCTGTAGACGACGCAAAGCAAGAAATCCTCGATGAAACCGAAGCAAATTTCGATAGTTTTCTCGATGCCCGTGAAGCAGACGAACCTTTCTGCTATTGGTGGGGTCCAACCAACACTCATCGCGTTTGGCAGCAAGGCTCAGGCAAAAAACTTTGGAACATCGAACCCGATGACCTGAAAGGGCGAATGCCCGATTTCCTCCCCGACGTTCATGAAATCAGAGAAGATTTCGCCGACTATCTAGGAGAGTGCCAAGCTGTCGATGCCGGACTCGGCGTACTCATCGCCAAACTCGAAGAAATCGGCGAACTCGACAACACGATCATCGCCGTCAGTGGCGATCACGGCATCCCCGGATTCCCGCGCGCCAAATGCAATCTTTATCAATTCGGTACTGAAGTTTCGATGGCAGTTCGCTGGCCTGAAGCGGTTTCGGCAGGTCGAACCGTCGACGATTTCGTAAACCTCATGGATATCGCCCCAACCTTCCTCGACGCTGCCGGAGTCGATCTTCCAGAAGGAATGACCGCCAACAGCCTGATGCCACTTCTCAAACAAGAAGGTAGTGGCCAAATAGAACCCGAGAGAGATTTCGTCGTCACCGGGCGTGAACGTCACAACCTCGTCGACAATCCTCGACCCGATGAAGGTCTCCCCTACCCAACCCGTGCGATCCGCACCAAAGATTTCCTCTACATCCACAACTTCGAGCCCGATCGCTGGCCCGCTGGCGACCCTATGGGACTCGATGACCCAACAGCCGAACCGCCTCCAGCCGACGAACTACTCCACAGCTACACAGTCGTCTATCCCGATCTCGACAAGAGTCCGACCAAATCATGGATGGTCTACAACCGCGCCGACCCCGAAGTAGCCCCGCTGTTCGAACTAGGATTTGGAAAACGACCGCAAGAAGAGCTGTACGACCTACGATCCGATCCTCACTACATGACCAACATCGCAGCAGAACCAGCGCATGAAAACACGCGAAAACTCCTGCACGACCGCCTCATGAAAATCCTCGTCGAACAAAATGATCCGCGGGTCACCGAAAACCCGCCCCGATTCGAACATCCACCCTTCGCTGGCCCAGTCCCCGAAGCATGGAAACAAGAAAACGCAAAAGGCGTCGAATCCCTAGGCACAAGCAGGTAGCCACTACCTACCCAACTTCCAGCAATCAGTCCCCTTCCAGACGGAAGGGCTAGGGTAGGAGAATTGCGAAGCGTCACTGAGTCATCCGACGACGATGGAAACAAACGCCCCAATGACGACCGCGGCCAAACGGTCCTCCCTCCCAGAGTGGGAGGGAGTTAGAGGGTGGGAGACTGCGACTCGTGACTGAGTCGTCCGACGACGATGGAGCTATAACGCATCCTGCTCAGCCGAACCAAAACAATCGCCCCGCCCTCATCTGGCCAATTGTCATCCTGAGCCAGTCGCCAAACGAACAACAAACCACCCAGCCAACATCACTCGATCGCGACTAAAGCCTGATCGGTCCCCCTTCCTTCGGGAAGGGGTTAGAGGATGGGTAGATTGCAGCGAGCGACCAAGTCGTCCGACGACGCCCGGAGATAAAACGACGAGCGCGACTAACGCCAACCTACCTATCGATGTCCGCCAGGCCGTTTTTGATGCCCTCTGTGGCCCAAGTAGCCCAAGGCTGCGTGAAGAACTTGTACCCCTTAGCGATAAGATCGTTCGCCTCAAGCGTCGGAGGAATGAAGTACATGCCCGGAACAACCCCATGCCTCTTACAGGCGGCAGCGATAGTGTCCAAACCCTTCGTGTACGCATCGCTCGTGTAATCGAGCGGAGTATTCAGTTCAATCGAAAGATCGGACGGACCTATCAATAGCACGTCGATTCCCGGCACACTGAGAATTTCATCAAGGTTGTCAATCGCCTGTTGCGTTTCGATCATCGGGATTATCAATAGCTCTTCATTGACCATATCCAGATAGCTGCGATAGTCGGCTGCTTCGCCGAACTCACCCCGAGGACCCGAATGACTACGATCACCGTCTGGCGAGTACTTGCAAGCTCGCACCATCGCTTCGGCTTCCGCTTTGGTGTTGACCATCGGAACGATGACACCCATTGCTCCGGCATCGAGCGCAAAACAAATCAGATCGGGCTGATTCCCACTAACTCGAATAATCGGCTTAGCCTTCATGCCTTTTATCGACTGGATATTAGGAACCAGTTGCTTAACTTCGACGGGCGTGTGCTGAGTGTCGAACAGCAGGAAGTCGAAACCGGAATCAGCTAGCACGGTCATGTCACCCGCTGCCGCCCCGGCAGTTCCGATAACGGTCTTGCCGGATTTCAAAAGTTCTCTAACGACGTTCATAAAAGTAAATTCTCCGGTTATTGGCGATCAGTACCAAGCAAGCGCCTAGCATTAAATCAGTAGACCTTGGACTGCGGCGCATTGTTGCACAAAATGAGAGACGCAGGCCGAACGAAGATAACGAGATTCGATCACGCTACAAGTCATCCTCGTAAACGATAGAATCACCCGACTGCTAGAACTCGCACCAGCCCAACCACCAGAAAACAAGGCAAGCCTTGCAACGCGTATACATAACCCTCCAAGGCGACAACAAAATCGCCATATATAGCCTTAACTCCGAAACCGGCGAACTAACCCATCAGGAAGACATCTCAACTCCCGGTGGACCCGCCCCCTTCGCCGTCTCGCCCGACAACAAACACGCCTACATCGGACTTCGTGACGACAACGTAATGGCGAGCTTCGATATCGATGCAAAGTCTGGGGCCCTTAAGCCGACAGGCAAGACAAAACTCGAATCCGACCCCTGCTACATCTCCGTCGACAACACCGGCCGACACCTGCTCTCTGCCTACTACGGAGCCGGTCACATCGCAGTCCACCCAATCGACGAACAAGGCGCTCTCGGCGGCGCGGCTACTGAATGGATCGCCACTCGACATCGCGCCCACTGCGCTCAAACCAATTCGACGAACTCGTACACATTCCTACCGCACGTCGACGATTCAAATGCTATCTACCAGTACAAATTCAATGACCAAACCGGCAAACTCACCCCCAACACACCTGCCGTAATCGAACCGCCAACAGGCCACGGTCCCCGTCACTACGTCTACCACCCAAACGGCAAATTCGTCTACTTCGACAACGAACAAGACTCCAGCGTCACCGCCTACAAATTCGACTCTGCGACCGGCACTCTAGAAGCGTTCCAAACGCTTTCAACACTGCCTGATGATTTCTCTGGCGAAAACTCAAACGCCCAAATCCACATGAGTCCCAACGGCAAATACCTCTACGCCGCCAACCGCGGACACAACTCAATCGCTATGTACTCAGTGAATTCAGAAACAGGCGAATTAACCTCCCTCGGTCAGCAATCATCGCTCGGCACACCGCGGGCATTTGGCATCGACCCAACAGGAAAATTCATGCTCGTAGGCGGACTCGACAACGGCGATCTAGCAACATACAAAATCAATTCCACAGGAACCCTAACCCACCTAAATACCCAACCCGTCGGCGACCAACCGATGTGGATCCACATCACCGATACCATCAACTAGCGAACAACCACCAATAACCAACCCAGCCCTCAACCAGCCCTCCTTTCCTTGATGGAAAGGAGCTAGAGGAAAGGTGAAATGCGACGCCGCGACCAAGTCGTCCGACGACGCCCGAGCCTAACGCCTCGCCCGGAGCAAATCACACATGAAAATCACATCAATCAAACCCTGGCTCGTAAAAGTTGAAGGCACCTTCTGGGGCGAATACTTCTTCATCGAAGTTCAAACCGACGAAGGCATCACCGGCTGGGGCGAAATCACAACCACCACCCTCACCGCCAACCGCGCCGTCGCCGGAATCATCGAAAAACTCAACGACCTCCTCATCGGCGAAGATCCCTCGCAGATCGAAAGAATCTGGAACAAAATCTTCCGAGCCTTCACATACATGGGCTCCCGAGGAGCAACCACACACGTAGTCAGCGGCATCGATATCGCACTCTGGGACATCCGAGGAAAAGTCCTCAACCTCCCGATCTACGAACTACTCGGCGGCAAAGTCCGTGACGAAATCCTGCTCTACACGCACCCCGACCAAAACAACTTCGGAACCCCAGAAGGCGTCGAGCAGGAAATCAGGAAAATCGTCGACTCCGGGCACAAAGCCTTCAAGTTCGACCCGTTCCCATTCACCGGAGAGCAATCCAAACAAAACGCCGGGTATCTCAGCGGAAATCTCGATAAAGCCGGAGAACGGGTTGCCGCGGAACTTACCGCCAAAATTCGTGAAATCGCGGGCGAAGATATGGAAGTCCTAATCGACGCCCACGGACGCTTCAACGTCCCAACCGCCATACGACTCTGCAACTCGCTCGAAGATGCTGGTGATATCGATTGGTTTGAAGAACCAGTTCCCGTCGAAAGCTACCACGCCCTAAGCCAAGTTCGAGACAAAGTTAACGTACCGATCTCGGTCGGCGAACGACTGCACACCCGCTGGGAATTTGTGCAGATCTTCGAAAACGAACTTGCCGATTTCGTAATGCCCGACGTCACTTGGACCGGTGGAATCACCGAACTAAAGAAAATCTCGACCCAGGCCGAAACGTACTACATTCCCATATCGCCGCATGATGCAAGCGGGCCTATAAACGTCCTCGCCGGTGCTCACGTAATGATGACCGTCCCGAACTTCTACAAGCTAGAAACGTCGAACGCTGACCTCACCAAATACAACGAATTCATCCAATCGCCGCTCGACAACTCCAACGGAGCGCTCCATCTCGATCCCACAGCCCCCGGCCTCGGCATCGAAATGAACATGGACTACCTAACCGCCAACAAACTTAACGACTAACTCCTCAGCCGAAACTAACGGTTCTCCCTCCTTCGGGAGGGAGTTAGAGGGTGGGAGACTGCGACGCGTGACTGAGTCGTCAGAGGACGATGGAACCTAACGCCAACGCGCGACCAAGTCGTCCGACGACGCCCGTAGCTCACGAGACGACGAGCGCGACTAACGAAACTCAAGTAGTCAATAAAATGTTGATTTGCATGCTATGTTGTGCACAATCAGCACCACTAAATAACCGGCAGCCACGAGTTAGATTTGATTGGATCAGAGCCAGAGAATGACTAGTACATCCGCCTCCGAGAAAACCACTCAAACCGGAATGGAAGAATTCGATGTGCTGGTCGTCGGTGCTGGAGTTGCTGGGGTAGGCGGTGCATATCACCTCAGCACACAGCGTCCTGATTCGAGCTTTGTGGTCCTAGAAAGCCAGGACCATTTTGGAGGCACTTGGTGGTCTCACAATTACCCCGGCATCCGCTCAGACAGTGATCTTCACACGTATGGCTATCGATTTAAACCTTGGACTGGCGCGCCAATTGCTACAGCTGAGGAAATTCTTAAATACATGGGCGAAGTCATTGATGAGAATGACCTTGGTAGCCATATTCGATACAACCATAAAATCACATCCGCAAAGTGGTCGAGCGCAGATAACAAATGGTTTATCGAAGCCACGAAAACCGACACCGGTGATACTCATTATTTCTCAGCAAATTTTCTGTGGATGTGCCAAGGGTATTACCGCCATTCAGAAGGATTCACCCCCGAATGGCCGGGAATGGATAAATATCAGGGTCAGTTAGTGCACACCGAGACCTGGCCGAAGGATCTGGATTACGCCGATAAGAAAGTTATCGTAGTCGGTTCTGGTGCCTCATCAGCGACACTCATACCCGCGATAGCAGATAGCTGTGAGCATGTAACTCTGGTTCAGCGGTCTCCGATTTTCTATAGCACTGGTCGAAATCGCGATGAATTGGCGGAGACCCTGCGTGAGCTCGAAATAGATGATGATTGGATCCATGAAATTGTTCGCCGCAAGATATTTCGCGACAGCTCAAATTTCCATAAACGTACATTTGACGAACCAGAGGTGGTGAAGGAAGAGCTTCTAACTGCCGTCAGAGATATCTTGGGGCCTGATTACGATATCGATACACACTTCACGCCCGGCTATCGAGTGTGGCGTCAACGAGTCGCATATGTTCCTGATGGCGATTTCTTCAAAAGCATTAAGGCGGGCCATGTATCTGTGCTGACCGATGAGATTGAGACGTTTACGGAGAGTGGGGTACGGCTGAAATCCGGAGCTGTTCTTGAGGCAGATATTGTCGTCGTCGCTACGGGTTTCAACATGAATGTCTTAGGCGATATCAATTTTTCAATTGATGAAGAACCCCTTGTTCTGTCAGACACCGTTACCTACAGAGGAATGATGTTTACGGGCGTCCCAAACTTACTCTGGGTATTTGGTTACTTCCGTGGAAGCTGGACCGTGCGGGCGGATTTGCTGTCAGATTTTGTATGCCGCTTGTTGACCCATATGGATAGCAAAAATGCTAAGCGAGTTGATGTGAAACTCAGGCATGAAGATGAAGAAATGGAACTTCTGCCTTGGCAAGATCCTGAGGACTTCAATCCAGGCTATCTGACCCGAGCAATGCCTTTTCTCCCAAAAAGTGGAGCCAAGCCAGAATGGCACCATTCTCAAAATTTCCGGGAAGATTTGAGTGAAATTCCAAGTATCGACTTGGATGCCTCAGAGTTCGATTACAGCTAAGTCTGAGCCGAATCATCCGATAACAACCGCGACTAACGTGCAACTGTCCCCGTCCAGACGGAAGGGCTAGGGTAGGAGACTGCAACGCGTGACTGAGTCGTTAGACGACGATGGAACTAAAACGAGACCACGACTTACATCAACGCCCGCAACCTCATCCCCTACCCGTTCCCATCCGCAACCTTCCGCATCAGCTCATAAACCAGCCGCTGCTCATCACTATCTAAATGTGACCCGAAACTCGCCAGAATGTCATCCCCATGAATCTTCTTGGCACGTCGCATAACTGCTCGTCCCTCATCAGTCAGAATGGCGTAATAACCACGACGATCCTCAGCCGCAGCCTCCCGACAAATCAGTCCTGCCTTCTCAATCCGATCGACTAATCGAGTCGCGCCGCTGCGTGTGAGAATCAGCGATTCTGAAAGATTCTGCATCCGCATCCTTCTGTTGGGAGCGTAAGACAGCCGCAAAAGCACGTCATACCAAACAGCCGAAATTCCGACACTTTCCTGCAATGTCGTGTCGAATTTCCTGAGCAGTCGAGACACCGTCGTGAGCGCCTGCCCCCACGAATCGATAGCCGTAATTTTCTTCTTCTCAGGCATTCCACCATCCCACAAACATCTCGCAAATCCCTACGAAGTATGTCAAAAGTAGTTGACTAAGACAATTATTGACAATGCAACTAATGAATAGTAAATTCCTCGTGATTCGTTGAAAAGTGCCATGTAAAACCGATAAACGAATCCGCCGGGTAGCGGCTGGTATAACCCACAATTCAGGAACGCAAACTACATAATGCTCTCTTTCTTCACCGACCCCGGTGCCGACAGTGTCGACATGTTTGGCGGTAAAGCCGCGAGCCTCGCAAAACTCGGCTCCCGAGGAAATATTCCACCCGGATTCAGCCTCTCGATCAACGCCTTCCAAGCCTGGGCAGATGCAGGCAGCAGCGAAATGCCCGCTGCACTTATAGATGAAATCAAGCAGGCGTACACAACGCTCGAACGCACCTGCGGAGTGATCGATGTGCCCGTAGCAGTACGCTCCTCAGCTGTCGATGAAGACGGCGTCGGAGAATCGTTCGCCGGACTCCACGACACCTATCTCAACATCATCGGCGCCGAAAATGTCATCGAAGCCGTCATCAAGTGCTGGCGCTCACTCGCCAACGACGAAGCGATCGCTTACCGAAAAGCCAACGGACTCGATTTCGATTCAGCCCAGATGGGTGTCGTAATCCAACAGCTCGTTTTTGCCGATGTCTCAGCCGTAGCGTTCTCAGCAAACCCAATCACCAACAACCGCAACGAAGTCCTCATCAACGCCAACTACGGTCTTGGTGAAGCAGTCGTAAGCGGACTCGTCACTCCCGACACGATCATTGTCGACAGAAACGATTTGACGCAGCAAACAGTCGCCATCGGTGCAAAAGAAAAAATGACCGTTCGCACCGAAAATGGCACCGAAGAAAAGAAAGTCCCCAGAATCATGCAAGGAATGGCAGTTCTAACCGATGCCCAAGCAACCGAAATTGCCGAGCTCGTAATAAATCTTGAAAACCATAATGGCTGGCCTGTCGATGTCGAACTAGCCATCCACGACTCACAGCTCTATTTGCTCCAATGCAGACCGATCACAACCCTAAATTAGCCAAACGACCAGATCGCTAGATCGTTCGGCACAAAATCCACCAACTAAATTTCTTCAGAAAAACGCACGGAAAGAGACAAGAAAATGACCGACCATCACCCAGAACCCAAGCCATACGAGCTACCCGCTAACTTCCCAGTCACTTGGGACGACCCCGGCGACTCGCACTTGCCTCTCGACCAAGACCGTCAGCATGCGCCAACACCAATTACTCCACTCTAAGGCTGGCTCGCTCAAAACTATTGGGGACCAGGCTCCTCGGCCGGACTCGCCGACGTCGGACAGCCGATCATGATGCATGTTCGCCGAGTAAACACTTACTACTACATGGGCGTAACTCCATCTGTTCCGATGGAGCAGATGCAAGAGGCAGGACAAAAAGCCGAAGCGACGCTGAAGTCCCAGTTGCCAATCATTGCCGACAGGTGGAATAACGAAGCTCTACCTGAAATACGCGGCTACCACGACAAGTGGAACGCGTTTAATCTCACAGCAGCCTCAACCTCCGACCTACTTGCACACCTCGATTGGACACTCGAAACGTTCTCTCGGCTGTGGGACATTCACATGCGTACGCTCGTCCCCGCACTTGTCGGGCCCAGCATGCTTCAAGATCTTTACACAGACCTGATCGAAGATGCCGACCCTATGGACGCCTACAAACTGGCTCAGGGATTCGACAACAGCAGCCTCCGAGCTGGTGAAGACCTCTGGAAGCTGAGCCAAACCGTTCAGCAATCAGATGCAATCAAGACGCTCATCGAAAACACTCCCACTAACGAAGTGATGTCCGCGCTTGAAAATTCTGACGAAGGTAAAAAGCTAATCGCCGGAATCGATGCATATGCTCAAGCCTGGGGCCGACGCTCCGACACCGTCATCGAAATTGGCGACCCAAGCTGGGTTGAAGACCCAACAATCGTTATCGAGAACCTGAAAGCCTACCTACAAAGCGACTCGCCAAACCCGCGCGACCAATGGAACGAAGTGGTCGCCGAACGAGAACGATTCGTCGCTGAAGTTCAAGAAAAACTCGCCGGCTACCCTGAGCCCGTAAAACAACAGTTCAACATGATGGTTGGTGCCGGGCAGGCAGGACACTGGATCCAAGAAGATCACAACTGGTGGATCGACCAACAAGGCAACCACCAAGTACGACACGTGTTCCTAGAATTTGGAGACCGCCTGGTTGCCACAGGCGCAATCTCCGATCGTAACGACGTCTTCATGCTCTACGGCAGCGAAATCATCGACGCCGCAGATAAAGGCTTCGCAGGCGACTTCAAAGCCATCGTGATCGAACGTAAGGCAGAAATGGACAAATGGGAGAAAATCCCAGCTGCTCCACATGTCGGAACCGATTACGGAACGCCGCCTGACAACCCCGTTACACGTGCACTCGGCCGACTCTTCGGCTGGGGACCACCTGCAGAAGCTACCCCGTCTGGAACCATCTCGGGCCGACCCGGATCGGCAGGAAAAGTAACTGGTACAGCTCGAATAATCATCAAGCTAAACGAAGCTGGAAAACTCAAAAAGGGCGACATCCTCGTCACACCAACAACCTCACCGCCGTGGACACCATTGTTCGCAACAGCAGGAGGAATTGTTACCGACACCGGAGGAGCTTTGTCTCACTGCGCAATCGTCGCCCGTGAATACAAAATTCCAGCAGTCGTCGGCGCACAAGGAGCCAGTCTCCAAATCAAAGACGGCGACCAAATCGAAGTCGACGGCGACGCCGGAACAGTACGTATCCTGTAATCAAACCGAACCAATCAACCAACACTGTCACTCCGACGAAAATCGGGGTCAATCGACCAATTCCAAGAACTTGCCCTACCCCCTTCCAGACGGAAGGGCTAGGGTAGGAGAATGCGACGTGCGACCAAGCCGTCCGACGACGCCCGGAGCCATAACGAAAAAAAACTACTCACCGCAGTCGCGTTAAGCGCAATCCTCGCGCCCCTAAACTCGACCATGATCGCCGTGGCACTCCCCGGCATCGTCGACGATTTCAACGCCAGCATCGCCTCCGCAACATGGCTCGTAACCGCCTACCTAGTCGTCATGGCATCAGTCCAACCATTGGCAGGAAAGATCGGCGACAGCATGGGCAGGCGAAAACTCATCCTCGCCAGCCTAACCCTCTTCCTAGCAGTCTCAATCGGAGCCGCCTTTGCCCCCAACATCTGGGTAGCCCTCGCATTCAGAGTCGGCCAAGCCCTATCGATATCAATCGTCCTATCAAACAGCTACGCCATCCTCCGACAAACCATTCCAGCATCACGACGCGGCAGAACCTTCGGCATGGTCGAAGCAGCCACCGGCCTATCCGCTGCATCAGGACCCCTCATAGGCGGCCTCCTCATAACGATCTTCGACTGGCGAGCCATCTTCTACATGAACGTCCCAGTCGTCATCATCGCCATAATGCTCGCGTGGCAAACACTCCCCCACGACTCTAAGTCGGGAGCATGGAAAGGCTTCGACTACAAAGGCGCCTTACTACTCCCAGCAACCCTCGTCGCAGTCGCAGTTTTCTTCCTGATGATCTCCCGAGGAGCCGAGCCAACAACATTCGTACCCGTTGGCATCGCTGTGTTGGTTTTAGCAACTCTATTACTCAAGCTCGAACTCGCTCACCCAAGCCCCGTATTTCAGCCACGTTTCTACAAAAATAGAGGATTCGCAGCCCCCAGCATCAGCGTCGGCACCAGCAACCTAGCGATGTACTCACTGCTCCTCGTAATCCCCCTACTACTAACGAGTAGAGGCGGATACACCGAACTCGAAATCGGACTCATCCTCACATCGCTATCCATCGGCATGGCCCTCCTCACCCCTATAGGTGGACGACTAGCCGATAAATACGGACGTAGAATGCCCGTCGTACTCGGGCTCGCCATAACCGTCTCGGGAACCCTCATACCCGCGTTCTCAGGATCCGGCATCGACATTCTTCCGCTAATCGTCGGACTCGGGCTCGTCGGCATAGGTATTTCCGGTCCCGGCGGCCGCACAAGCGCAGTCGAATCGGTCCCCCTAAAAGATGCA
>JABIHL010000021.1 GCA_018649665.1 Chloroflexota bacterium
CACCGTCGAGTAAATCAAATGTTGCGCCAACCAGAACGAGGATTCCACCGATGAGGAATTCGCCCTGACTCGTAAAGTAGGCGGCGACAATAGCAATCAACAGCCCGATAGCGGTTGCGGCGTCGGGCGAGACCTTGAGTGCTACGAGAACCGATACTGCTGGGCGTTCGAACCAGTTGGTCACCGCACCGCGAAGACCGTATCTGAAAGATTGAAGATCGGGCAAGTATTTACCAGCCCTGATATTTCGCTGGTGGCACGTGTTGTTTTTCCATCACTTCATCGTAATAGTCGAGCACCGAATCTGCGACCTCTGTCCATCGATATTGATGAACCGTCGCCCTGCCGTCTACCGCCAACTGCGCACGGAGTCCTGGATTTTTTATAAGCCGTTCGATCGCCTCGGCAAGAGCCGCTTCGTCCTTCGGCGGAACCATCAGCCCTTCTCGACCATCCGTCATCACCGACGCGAACCCTGGAATGTCTGATGCCACGATTGGAGTGGAAGCCGACATTGCTTCGATGATGATGAAACCGAAGCTTTCTTTTCCAGTGTTGGGCGCTATGAATATGTCTGCGTTCTGATAGTAGCCGGGAAGTTCCTCGTCAGTGACTGGGCCGGTAAATATAACGTCGTCGAGAGATCGCTCACCCATGATTCGGTACGACTCACGATCGGGAACACCTGCTCCGACTACTACGAGTCGAAGTTTTGGGTACTGCCATTTCAGTAGCGAATAGGCGCCCAGCGCGTATCGAAGCCCTTTTCGAGGTTCATTGACTCTGCCGACAAATACGAGATTAATCGCATCGTCGCGAAGTATCGAAGGCTTTGGTGCCGGTGCGGAAAATCTTTCAACATCAAGCCCGTTAGGAATGACTCGATAATCGCCTTCAAAATATCTGTTGGCGAAC
Organism: Chloroflexota bacterium; assembly: GCA_018649665.1. Taxonomy (GTDB): domain Bacteria; phylum Chloroflexota; class Dehalococcoidia; order Lucifugimonadales; family Lucifugimonadaceae; genus Lucifugimonas. The sequence goes on from JABIHL010000021.1 coordinate 916, forward strand.
TGTTTCGCAGGTTCAGAGACTGCGATTCGACCATTTAGGCGAATTGCTCCCCGGTTCAATACCTTCTTCCAGAACATATACCCGCGACCACGACCTTCATTGAAGGCGTGGAAAGTACCGATAGTCGTTGAGGGAGAAAAGCGTGATGCTGTGAGTGCGAACATCGGCATGAGTGGTTCGTGGATGTGGACGATATCGAATTTCTCGTTTTCGAGCATCGTTTTCAGGCGCCACTCATGCCACACAGAAAATGAGATTCGGGCTATAGAACCGGCCGTAGGAACAGGAACAGATCTACCAAACGTTCGAAGATCTACGTTGCCTACATCTACCGCGGGTTCGTCGCGAGTACACGGAGCAAGGATCGATACTTCATGCCCTCGTGCCTGCAACTCGCGACTCAATGAGGCGATATGGCGTTGAACTCCGCCGGAATGGGCAAAGTCGTATGGCGATACTTGAGCGATCCGCAATCAGTACCTCCCGACAGTACTCATGCCTACGCACTCGGCAACTTGAGCAAACTGCAAAAGCGTTAACCAAAAGTGCCGCTGGTCCAATATGAAGCAATCATATTGGTTTTCCAGCGGCACGTACTAGCGCTTATGGGTCGTTCTAGAACGAAAGCCTATTCAGCAGAGTTCAACGCTTCTGGGTCGTGGTCTTCGGCAAAGTCCATAACTGCCACACGGGCATCGTCGTCACGCATCTGAACTGGAGGCGACTTCATGAAGTAGGCAGAAGCAGGCTCGATAGCTCCGCTAACACCCTTGTCCATGGCGATTTTAGCTGATCGAATTGCGTCAATAGCTACACCAGCAGAGTTCGGGCTGTCTTCAACTTCAAGCTTCAACTCAATGTTGAGTGGTTGGTCGCCCCACGACGTACCTTCAAGTCGAATGTATGCCCACTTGCGGTCTTCCAACCAAGGGACATGGTCCGATGGGCCGATGTGCACGTCGTCAGTAGGAAGCTCTTTTTCGAGCTGCGACTGAACTGCGTTTGTCTTCGAAATTTTCTTCGACGTCAGGCGTGATCGCTCAAGCATGTTGTAGAAGTCAGTGTTTCCACCGAAGTTCAACTGGTAGGTCTTGTCGAGTCGTACGCCACGATCTTCGAACAATCGGGCGAGTACTCGGTGAACGATAGTTGCGCCGACCTGTGACTTGATGTCGTCACCAACGATAGGGATACCGCGGTCTTGGAATCGCTTCTGCCAGTAGGCTTCTCGAGCGATGAACACTGGAATACAGTTCACGAATGCAACGCCAGCAGCAAGAGCCTGCTCGACGTACCACTTGGTTGCCTGCTCAGAGCCAACTGGGAGGTAGTTGATCATTACATCAACTTCACGATCTCGCAGAATGCCAACAACGTCGGCAGTCTCGCCACCGGGGGTGTTTGGATCGTGGTTTACCTCAACAAGGTCTTCAAGGAATTCACCGATTCCGTCGTGAGTCATTCCACGGTCAACCTTCACGCCCATGTTTGGAACGTCGAAGAACTGAATGGCGTTGTTGTTCTTGGAAACGAGGGCTTCGGAGAGGTCCTTGCCGACCTTTTCCTTATCGACGTCGAACGCCGCAACGATGTTTACATCGCTCAGTGCATATCCGCCGAGAACGTTGTGCATGAGGCCAGGAATTCGATCCGAGCCTTCATCGATTTCGCTGTACTTGTGTAGTCCCTGAACTAGCGACGATGCACAGTTACCTGCACCAATGATCGCTACGTTGATTTTGCCCAAAATTGAGCCTCCAGAAGAATTTTTTATATCTGAACAGTTGAGACGTCCGTGTACCCGTTCGATCCATTGGCTTACAGCGCTCGCGTGTTCTGTTAACGCCGGTAAGAGTAGAACTTGGCTCGCAGAGTTATTAGGAACTATTTCGCCAAGAACACGTGATTAGTTCCGTATAGTTCCGGAACTTGTGCAAATAACTAACGAATACCTCTTCCCGACCGAAGCGATAGCGAAGCGGAGGGATCTTGGACGTACTTCCGTCAATCACTCCCAATTATCCCGATTATTTCTCGATCAAAGTGGAGAAGTCTTCGGCAGGGACGCGGGTTTTCAACGTTCGACCGATTGACTCCGGTGCTATCAACCAAGGTCCCTCCGCTACGCTATCGCTTCGGTCGGGATGAGGGCAAGCATGGTGAGGTCAGTGAGCATGCACGAATCCCGAGCAAAGCCTTAAACGTCGACGTGCATCGCCTCGGCTATATCGGCGAGTGAGTGGGTGCGCACGTGGGGATTTGTACCCGACCATATGTAGTCGAAGTGCTGCCGAAGAATCGAGGCGTACGAGCTGTTCGATTGGAACTGCAGCATCGGAACGAGTCCGTCGATCGAGCTTCCATCTACGGCGGCGTTTGGCTTACCGAACTGGTACGTCTCCACAAACGTAGATTCGCCTGTCATTACGAGATAAACCGAGGGCCAGTGATCGACGAATCGAACATCGATTCCAAAGTGCGAACGTGAAGCGGCATCCTTTTTCATTGCGGCTATTACGTTCAAACTTCGCCAGCTGTCGTTGTAGAGCGGTCCAGCTTTATAACGATCTTCATCAACGAACTGTGCACCGTCCTCTGCAACAGCTCTTGCCCTAGCGAACTCGCTGACAGGGTTCACGAGAATCGCTCGAATTTGAACTGCCCTATCTTCAGCCGCCATCTGCTTCAGAATAGGTGTGTGTCCGCGATCTCCGAAGAACTCTCGAAGTCCGATGCCCTGAAGAAGAATCTCTCCATCGGCGTTGGCTAGCGCCGAAGCGATAGTCGACGATGTCTCGGTATCAGCCGCCCTCGGTCCCAGAATTCCCGTCATGCCTTGACCAACCGCGCCCGAAAGAATATTTGTGAATCGGGCTAGATGTGCGGCGTCATCTTCGGTCGAACTTGGCTTTGAAGCACTAATCGTTTGAGGGGTCGTGGTAGTTGGACTCTGCACGGCAGATAATCGCTGTGGAACACCTGCCGGAGACTGCAGTTTGGGCTCGACAAGTGCCAGTACCGATTCCTCGGTGATGATCCACGACTTTCCGATTCGGTTCGCAGGTATTAGCCCCGTTTTCAACCACTTGTAAACGGTCTTCTCGCTTACGTTCAATCGCACTGCTACGTCTCTAACACTCAGACTCATGATTGTTCCCACATATTCCAGTTCAGTCCTGAATATTCCTAAGATTTCTCAAATAATACTAAATCGTTCCAAATATTCAACCTCTTAAGTTAAACCTTGGAACTACGCGTGCATAAAAAAAGCCGTCGACACCAAAGTGCCGACGGCTTTCAAATTAGCTATGTAGCCACGAACTAGTACCCGACAGCAGAGCCGTCCTTACGAGGCTCAGAGCCAGCCGTTAGTACGCCGGTCTCAGGATCACGAGAGATCACTTGACCGCCACCGAAGTTGGCTCTGTCGTAACCCGAAACAACGTTTACTGTGTGTCCACGCTTTTCGAGTTCCTTGACGACATCAGGTGAAAGGTCTTCTTCGACCATCACGTCCTGATTTCCTTCGACTTCAACCTTGAACCGAGGAGCATCGAGTGCTTCCTGCGAGTCCATATCGTAGTCGATCATGTTCGATGCGACCTGCAGGTGACCCTGTGGCTGCATGAATCCGCCCATGACACCGAAGCTCAACCACATCTCGTCGTCCTTAGTCGCCATCGCTGGGATGATCGTCTGGAACGGACGTTTGTTGCCTTCGAGGTAGTTCGGGTGGTTAGGATCGAACGAGAACAGTGATCCACGGTTCTGCAGTGCCATTCCGGTACCAGGAACTACTAATCCCGTACCGAATCCGTTGAACAGGCTGTTGATGAACGAAACTGCTGTTCCTTCACCGTCCACAGCTGTGAGATAGACGGTGTCTGCACCGCCCATTGGGTCGCCATAAGAAACATTAGGATCGGCCTGAACACCCGAAATGCCAGCCCGACGTCGATTTGCGTAGTCCTTGCTGAGCAATGGCTCGATAGGGACTTCAGCGACACGAGGGTCGGCAACATACTGGAACGCATCGGCGTAACCGTGACGCATTGACTCGATCAAGTAGTGATATCGATCTGCCGACTGTGCGCCCATTGATCCAATGTCGTAGCCTTCGGCAAGATTCAAAGCAATCAGTGCGGCGATGCCCTGACCGTTCGGGGGGCATTCCCAAATGTCGACACCACGGTAGTTGGTGCTAATCGCCTGGTCCCAATCGGAGTGATGATTTGCGAGGTCCTTTTCGGTGAGCCATCCACCTTCAGACTGAATAAATTCGGCCGTCTTCTTGGCGATCTCGCCCTTGTAGAACGCTTCGCTTCCGCCTTCGGCAATCATCTGCAACGTTCGACCGAGCTCAGGAAGCTTTACGACTTCACCGTACTTAGGCGCACCGTTTGCTGATGATCCTGGCAATAGTTCTTGACCAGACGGTCGGTGGTTCAGTTTGGTGATGGTTTCGGCACCGCCCCAACCGTGAGCGATAACCTCAGATACTGCGTAGCCGTTGAGAGCGTAGTCGATGGCAGGTTGAAGGACCTCTTTAAGCGTCATTCGACCGTACTGGTTGAGAGCTGTCTCCCAGCCATGAACGGTCCCCGGAACACTGACAGCAAAATGACTGCCAGCACCGTTGTTCGGGATCGATTCGTATCCAGCCTTGCGAACATCGGCAACGTTGGCTGCTGCTGCTTGCCGACCTGAACCGTTTAGCGAAACTACTTTGCGTTCGTTTTTGTCCCAGATTAGAGCGAACATGTCGCCACCAATTCCGGTCGACATTGGCTCAACGACGTTTAGCACCGCGGCAGTTGCGACTGCGGCGTCGATAGCGTTTCCGCCGTCTCTGAGCATCTGCAAACCGGCTTGGGCAGCGAGAGGTTGACTGGTTGCCACCGAGCCGTTTCGGGCGACAACTGCGGATCTACGGGACTTGAAATAACTCATCTACGATGCTCCAAAACACAAAACTACTCACGCATTGGCTGTGAGTTCCGCCATAGTAGCACCGCGAAAACACATTTATTGCTGAATTTGGTAAGCGCAACTTCCCTAGACACCAAACGCTCCACAACCCGGCTTAAAGGGTGCTTTCCAACCGTCGCGGCGAGTAGCTGATTCCCCATGCCGACATCCGTGTAGAGCTACACGGTACTGGCTACACGGTAACGAAGGTGTGTGATGTGAGCCACGTTGGTTACCGTGTAGCGATGCGGGCGTCGGCAGTTCAATCCAAGAAGGATGACGTTACCGTGTAGGCGACCGAGACTTGGGATTGTAAACGGCTATTACTAACAATCCCCGACGCGCCAGAAACGTCTCACAACCGATAAAAAACCACCGTTGGTGGTTACTGGGCTCGGGGGTTGAGCACGTCGTTCAGGGCGTCACCAACGATGTTCCAGCAGAAGATCAAAAGCCACACGACGATGATCGGTGCTAGCAATTGCTCGGGATGATCTCGTAGCACCGAAACGCTGGCTCCACCTCTAGCTGTGACCTCGCCGATCATGACGCCAAGACTAGGTCGAGGCGGTTGTACGCCAAGACCGAAGAAGCTCAAGACCACTTCGGCAAGTGCGATCCCACCGAGGCCGAAGCTGACCGAAACGATGATTGGGCTTACGACGTTGGGCAAGATGTGCCTATACAAAATACGAGGAGTCGAAGTTCCCATAGCCCGGGCCGCCTGAACGTACTCAGCGTCGCGTAGCACAAGCACCTGGCCACGCACCAGTCGCATCATTCCGAACCAACTGAGCGGCAGCATTGCGATTCCGATGACGAGGTAGTCAACGATGCCGGAGCTGACCAATCCTGATATTCCGGTCGAATCCTCGATATCGCGAGCTAATTCGAGAATACGCGGTTTCAACGTCGCGGCAAGCAAGATAATTAACAAGATATCCGGGAACGCCGATACGACCTCCCCGACTCGCATAATCACAGCGTCGATCCAACCTCGGAAATAGCCAGCTACGAGCCCAATTGACACGCCCAAAATCAGGCTTCCAGTTACGAACGTGGCCACGGTGATGATGACTGTTGTCTGGATGCCCCAAACGACCCTTGTGTACAGATCTCGACCGGCACGGTCTGTTCCGAACCAGTTCTCGGTGCTCGGCCCCTGCTGCGTCCGTCTGAGATCCGTTTGCTGATAGTCATGGGTTTGAATGACAGGCGCAAAAATGCCTAATAGATAGATAAACGTGATCAAAATTAGGCTGACGAGCGCAAGTCGGCGGCGCCTAAACTTTGACCAGACATTTCGCCAGTGACCTCGCGCCGGTGGCAAATCATCAATCATGTGATCGCTTTGTGTTGCTGATGCCATACGTCTACTGCAACCTTATTCGTGGGTCGACAATCGTGTAAGCGATGTCAATTACAAGATTTGCGAGCACCAACATTCCCGCACCGAGCAGCACTAAAGCTGTGAGCACAGGGAAGTCACGCTGGAATATTGCGTCGAGCGACAATCGACCCGCACCGGGTATTCCGTAAATAAGTTCGACGATCAACGACCCGCCGAACATTCCAGCCAGAGTGAAACCCATGATTGTAAGAATCGGCAGCAGTGCGTTTCGAGCGATGTGACGATAGTTCACCACGAAGTTCGACATGCCTTTTGCGTGTGCCGTGCGGACGTATTCCTGTCCGATAACTTCAAGCGTGCTCGCTCGCATGTGCCTCACAAAAATTGCGGCGCCGGGAATTCCTATCGAAAGCGCCGGAAGAATGATTTGCAGAGAGAAGAATCCGTCCCATCCGGCGGCCGGAACCCAATGAAGTTTCACTGCGAAGAATAGGATCAACAATGGAGCAGTAAAGAATATTGGCATGGCGTAAAGGATGAGCATCGAAATTACGATGGCGGGATCACGCCCAGTCCCTTGTTTTTTAGCCGCATAGAATCCAAGGGGCAGCCCGATGCTGACAGCCACGATCAGAGCAGCAATATTCAGCTGAACCGAAACCCACAATTTAGGGAGGAGGAGTTCGGTTACCGGACGACCTTGATAGTGATAGCTGACACCGAAATCGCCTTTGAGAATTCCGTTGACGTATTTTCCATATTGAAAGAGAAGCGGTCTATCGAGCCCGAGTCGTGTGCGCTCTACTTTAATGCGTTCTTCCGTGGCTCTAGGACCTAGTCGAAGCTCAGCAGGATCTCCAGGCGCGCAAGTCCCCATGAAAAACACAAAGAACGCCGCTAGAGCCAGCAGAACGGGAGTCCACAGCAAACGTCGGACAATGTATGCCAGCATGTGCGGTTACAGTCCTTCATTGCTACGAGCGGTAGTTGGTTCGATCAAATTATTGATCGGTCGCTGATAAATAATTGCCCCGGTACTCGGCTAGTAAGCCAAGTCACGACATATTACCTATGTCATGTTTTACCGGGGCAATCTTGTTTCGAACTGAGTGTCAGCCCTACTTATCGAGCCAAACGTCCTTGAACTTCGCAATCGTTAGTGATGAGAACTGGTAGTCCTGCACCCAAGGCTTCACAAGCGCCTTCGAGTCGACTCCCCACCAGAGCGGAAGCCAGGCTGCTTCAGACACGACGATTTGTTCAGCGTCGTTGTAGAACTCAACTCGCTTGGTGGCATCCTGCTCGGTCTGTGCAGCGACAACGAAATCGTCGACCTGCGAGTTTGCGTACCCACCGTAGTTGATCGCACTATTCGAACGGAAAAGCACGTCGATGAACGTTTGCGGGTCTGGGTAGTCAGCCTGCCAAGACAGACCGCTCCATGCCTGCAAACGGCCTCGGTGCAGATCCTGAATGTACGTTGCCCACTCAACCTGCTGAATCTCAATCTCGATGCCGAGGTTCTGTCGCCACATATCAGCAACAACTTCAGTCGTTAGACCCGGTGATCCACCGGTTCCGGGAACCGTAAGAATGATTCGAGGTCGCGTGCTGGGGTCGGCGTATGCCGACTGATTCAGCAGATCCTGAGCGAGCTCAGGGTCGAATTCCAGCCCTTTGATTTCCGACGAGAATCCGGGGAATCCAGGAGGAATAATTCCGTACGCAGGCTTCACGAGATTCGAGAACACCTGATCGGCGATCAACTGCTTATCGACTGAGTGATTAAGCGCTTGGCGGAAATTTGCATCGTCGAACGGAGCTTCATTGATGTTGAAACCAACGTATGAAACCGCAAAGTTTGGCGGAACTTCAACAAGGTCAGCGTTCAGTTCCTCAGTAGGGTCCTGAACACGTTCGAGGTCGGCAAGACCAACGCCAGTAACGTCGATTTCGTCGTTCTCGTACATTGCCATCGCTACACCACCGGCGAGATTGAATACAACTTCATCGAGGTAAGCCGATCGATCCCAGAAGCTATCGTTTCGGGCTAGGCGGATACGTTGACCGATTCGATATTCCTTGAGAGTGAACGGACCAGTGCTAACGGGCTCATCGACCCAGCTTCGACCCAATGATTCGACGTTGTTCTTGTTCAGTACAAATGCCGTTGGGTAAGTGAGTTTGGCGATGAAGTACGCCTTAGGAGCGTCGATAGTGATTCTGAGCGTTCGCTCATCGACCACTTCAATTCCTTCGGCAGTTGTTGCGTTTCCATCCACGATGTCTTGGATACCAACGATGTCACCAAGGAACTCTTCAGCGACGGTCGACGCTGTATCGGGGTGAGCGGCGCGCTCGAACGACCATTTGAAGTCCTGAGCAGTAACAGGGTCACCGTTCGAGAATTCGAGGCCGTTACGAAGCTTGAACTCATATACGGTTCCGTCTTCCAGTACCGACCACGACTCAGCGAGGTCAGGCTCGAACGGATTCGACGGGTTTGAACCCAATCGAACAAGCCCCGAGTAAATTTCGATCACAATTCCGTACGATGTTCCGTCTGTAACCAGATGCGGATCAAGGGTTGGCGGATCGCTCCAGAGGGTGTTGAACACACCGCCATGTTTAGGATCCGAACCACCGGAAACATCCTCTGTTTCCGAGTTGTCCTGTAAATCTGGCGCAATTGCCGGTTGAGTTGCACGCGCCGCTGGCGGCGTCGAGGTTGGCGGTGCACTCGAATCTGTTGGAGAGTCTGAGCCGCCGCTGCAAGCAATTGCAGCTATCAAGACAAGGCCAAGAGCCATGCCAATTATCGTTCTTCGCATCAATCTAGATCCTGATTTCAACTTAGTTTCTCTGTTCGCCGATATCGTCTGATAATCGTAATGAGGTATTTGTAGTTAAGTGGTAGTTACGGAATTTGCGCACTGTTGGTTTCTGGTGTGAAGCATCAGATGCAATTCATTTCCGTTCGATTTAGTTAAACGTCGAAGTCGTCATATGTTCATGATCCTGACTCCCCAGAAGATGAAGCTGACGCCGATTCCATCTGGGAGCTCAAGTACGATTTCAACAGGTCGTCGATATCGCCATCGAGCACTGATTGGGCGTCGCCAGTTTGAAAATCCGTTCGGTGGTCTTTGACCATCTGATACGGGTGTTGAACATAACTGCGAATGTGTCTACCAAACTCGGCAGAAACATGCTCACCCTTGAGCTTGGCTCGTTCTTCAGCTTTTGCTTTCATATCCAAGTCTACGAGTCGTGAGAGCAGAATTCGCATTGCGATTTCACGGTTCTGAGCCTGAGATCGTTCGTTCTGGACGGCGACGACAAGTTTTGTCGGCAGGTGGGTGAGCCTTATCGCCGTTGAGTTCTTCTGGACGTTCTGACCACCGTTGCCGCTCGCGCGGAAGACATCGACTCGAAGATCGTCTGAATTTATCTTCACTTCTTCGGACTCATCTGCCTCGGGCAGAACCTCGATCCGTGCAAAGCTCGTGTGGCGCCTGTGGTCAGCATCAAATGGGGAAAGCCTGACGAGTCGGTGTACGCCAACTTCTGATCGCAGATAGCCGTAAGCATATTTTGCGTCGATTTTTATCGTGCCGCTTTTTATTCCGGCTTCGTCACCCGGAGTCAGGTCTACCACCTCAGCATCGAAGCCTCGCCGTTCAGCCCAACGGGTATACATTCTCAGGAGAATTTCAGCCCAGTCTTGGGCGTCGACTCCACCTGCACCCTGAGTCACTGTAAGAAACGCGGGACGGGCGTCGTTAACGCCGCTGAGTTGTAGTTCGAATTCGAGAGATTCGACAGACTTAGAAAATTTCTTTAGGTCGGTGGCAAGCTGTGCGCCAAGGGCGTCGTCGCCTTCTTCAACAGCGAGTGCAAAGAGTTCAACAGTGCTTGCGACTTCACTCGAAAGGTTGGTCCACGTTTCGAGCTCGCCACGAACTGCGGCAAGTTTGCGCATTACTGATTGAGCGGCGTCTGAGTTATCCCAAAAGCCGGGTTCGATCGTCTGTTTTTCTAAAGAATCGACGTTACGTTGGAGTTCTGCAAGGTCAAAGTCTCCTCACGATCTGCTCAACGCGCGAGTTCAGCTCTTCGGCATCGCCTAAGAGATTTCGCATGTTCGAGGTTGTGGATTCGTTGTTAGCCATCGGTATCCCGTGCAAAGAGGTGAGTCGTATCGGTAGCGACATCTTCATTCTTCTGCACAACTGCCCAATTATAGCAATGCGGTTGATCGAATTACCTACGATTTCACAGAACAGATTGACCGATAACCCAGACCATTTGGCGCACCTGAATGTTATCTTTGGGTCATCGGGGCGTGGCGCAGTTCGGTAGCGCGTTGCACTGGGGGTGCAGAGGTCACAGGTTCAAATCCTGTCGCCCCGACCATATATTCGAAGATAGAAGACTCACATATTTTGTGGGTCTTTTTTTGTTTCAATCCGAAATATCTACCGTTGAATACGTGTGAGAACTTCAGGCAAGTGGCTGGTTGTGAACAGGTTTCCGAACGGTTAAGAACACCATCGAAGCTGCGACGAGCAGACCTGCGCCGACCCACAGCACGATCTCATATGAACCTGTTTCGTCCTTCACCCACCCAGCGGCGACTGGCATCGTGAACAATGCGACGTTGTAGATAGGCGAGAGCAGCCCTCTGATCGTCGCAAATCGCCGGCGACCAAAGAGGTCACCAACAAGTGCCCAGTTTAGTCCGGAGCCGATTTCAGTACCGGTGAACAGCAACAGAGCGACAAAGATCGGCCAGGTTCCTTCGACAATGTTCAACATTGCGAGTGCACTTGCCGCTGAGATGTAGCAACCAGCGAGCATTTTCTGTCGCCCCAAACCATCACTCAACCAACCGAATACAAGAATCAGCGGTACAGAAACGAGCGCCATCAGACCAAGCAGGTTTGCGCTCATCTGTTGAGATTCACCCTTCCAGACCATGATCGGGATGAAGTGAACAAAGATCGTGCCATGAACCGACATCCTGAGAACGGTGCCAAGTGCGAGTGTCCAAAACGCCCGAGTGCGAATCGCATCTTTGGCGGTCCAGTCGTCGTCTGTCTCGGGAATTTCTCCAGTATCCGCCTGTCCATTTTTGCCATTTACGTCCGACTTAGCGACAACTTTCAGTGGGTCGCCGTCGGGACCGACTCCCATGGATTCGGGTGATCGCTTGTACATAATTCCGAGCGGGGCGATGAACACGATCATCCCAACGCCAACCCAGATCGCAGTTGTCTCCCAACCCCATCTAAGAACTGCTACAGACAAAAGCGGCACCATGAACGCTCCGCCAAGTCGGAAAGCAGCACTGTTGATCGACATTACTAGCCCACGCCTACGCGAAAACCAGGTGTTCAGTGCAGTTGTCGATGCCTGCATGAAACTTGTTGACGATCCCAACGAAACGACAAAAACGTAGACCAGCAAAAACGAGAAAAATGTGCTCATTTGCGAAAGCAGAATGTAACCAATTCCGGTCGCAAGAGTGCCGAAGATCATTAATCTACGCACACCATATTTATCGAGCAGCCAACCGGTTAGCGGACCTACAAGACCGTTCTCAACCCGAGAAAAAGCGAACGGCATCGCCATCTGTGCAGTAGAGATGCCCAGGCTTTGCGAGATCGGTATGAAAAATACCGTGAAACCCTGCCAGTGAACCGATCCGCCGAATCCGTTCGTGAGCGCTGAGGCGAGGACGATATTCCATCCATAAAACCGTTTTTTCTTTACGGGTTTACTTTTAGGAACGTCTGTCTCGACCTCAGGCAAACTCATGTACTGCTGTTCCTAGTTAGCTTCGCCAAGCGATCGTACATGACGATATTGACCGTCATGCCTAGATTCAGCGACATAGTCGTAGGGATCTTCACGACGTGAGCGCATTTGGCGAGGATTTCTGGACTCACAGAGCCGTTTTCGGGCCCGAATATGTAGCAGGCTCTTTCAGGATGAACGAACGTTGTCAGATCGACAGCGTCGTCAGTCAGCTCTACTGCTATCGGCACGCAATCTTGCGGCAAAACGTCGAAAATGTCGGGTACTTCGAGCACTGGAATATGTCGATACGCCCTGCCGGGATCGGTCGAGAGTTTACGTACGTTGATCGATTCGTCTTTATTCCCGAGTATCACCATTCGAGCAGTGAAGCCGAGAGCGGCACGCAACGTGTGCCCCACGTTCACGCCGTCCTTCGGTCGATCAAGAGCGATACAAGCGAATCCGCGTTGAGTTAACGTCGACTTGCGTTGGACGCGACGATCTAGGTTTTTCTTCGAGCGCGGTGTGTATCCGGAAGTCAATTTGGTGCAGGGATGTCCGTCGGTGGCATTTGATGCCAGTTGGTGAGTTGTTCGAAAGCGTGGGCGACTCGAAGCACGGTTGATTCGTCGAACGGGTGTCCGGTAATCATCATGCCAACAGGCATTCCAGCCGTAGTGAAGCCACACGGTATTGAGTGTGAGGGTTGCCCTGTTACGTCAAACACCCCGGTAAACATCGGTAGCTCACTTCCGGCACCGGGATTTTCGGGCGACGGAGTGCAATCAGCGATCGTTGGAGCTTGAATCGGAACGGTCGGCGTGATGAGCACATCTACGTTGCTCATCGATTCTGCCATCTGGTGGTTGAACCACTGTCGAGCTCGCTGAGCACGAACATAGTCGATGGCAGCAACGTTGAACCCAGATTGAATTCGCGCACGAACCGCCGGGGTGTACAAATCGGCGTGTTCAGCAATCATTTTCTCGTGGATCGAAACTGCTTCAGGCAGGAGTACTCCGAAATTGATTGGACGCCCTTTTCCAACCCACGGCATCGATAGTTCGATGATTTCAGCGCCGTTCGCTTCAAGCAGATTGATCGCTGAACGCACGGACGCTAATACTTCAGAATCAACAAACTCGTCGAAAAAATAGTGACTAGGGATTCCGATTTTGAGTCCGTCTATGCCTTTGCCAATCTCCGAAGTGAAATCTGGAATCGGATTGGATGAAGATGCAGGGTCACGTGGGTCATGCCCTGCCAGTACGTTCATCATCAGTGCACAGTCTTCAGTCGTCCGGGTCATCGGCCCCACATGATCCATGCTCCACGAAAGATCGAGTACTCCAGCTCTCGAAACCCTACCGTAAGTTGGTTTTAGTCCAGCTATACCGCATAAGGCCGCCGGCATTCGTACCGATCCACCTGTATCAGTTCCTAGCGCAGCCGGGATCATTCCAGAAGCTACCGCAGCAGCCGATCCTGAGCTTGAACCGGCAGTAATACGGGTTGTGTCCCAAGGATTCTTTACATCGCCAGTAGTGGGATTAACTCCGGTAGTGCCGAATGCGAATTCGACGAGGTTTAACTTGCCGATAAGAATCGCTCCGGCAGCTTTGAGTTTGGCAGTAACAGTGGCGTCCGAGCCTGCAATATTTTGAGCGAGAACTTTCGATCCACCAGTGGTCGGAGTGCCTTCGACGTCGATTAGGTCCTTGATACCAACCGGAATACCGTGCAGAGGTCCGAGATATCGCCCGGCAGCGATTTCTTCTTCCGCAATGCGGGCACTCGTTCGCGACTCTTCTTCCCAAACGTCCAGAAACGCGTTCAAAGAAGAATCTAACTGCGAAATTCGATCAAGCGATGCCTGAACAAGATCTCGAGGCGAAAGTTCGCCGCTCGCAATCAATGGAGCCAACTCTTCTATGGATTTATATGTGAGATCGGACTCTTGTCGTGCCAAACCTAGTCATCCTTCCGTTTCGAAGGGGTCGGCACAAATATGGCAGCCGGCTCAAATCCTGTTGTGTCGATTTGGCGAATAGCCGCATAAGTACTCGCAACGCTAGCTCCAACCTCGCCAATATTCGCAGCGTCCTCTGCTGAAATCACTAGCTGGTGTTCTTGGGCCCGGTCAGAGAAATGTTGTGGGTTGTCGGACGGCTTCATTTACAGGACTCTCAAAATCAATATTTTCAGTTGCACGGCAGTATAGACCCGCAATCACCGTATCGTGCTAATCTGAACGGTCTATGCAAATCACCGACACACTCGCAAAACTCGTTTCAGAAGCTCTCGGATCGACCCAATCTTCAGGCTCATTACCCGCAGCTGGAGATGTCGAAATAAAGATCGAGCG
>JABIHL010000022.1 GCA_018649665.1 Chloroflexota bacterium
ACATCGATCAAGCCGTGATTAGTGTTCACTGCCACAACGATCTCGGCATGTCGTCTGCCAACTCACTTGCCGCCATCGAAAACGGTGCTCGGCAGGTTGAAGGCTGTATCAACGGACTCGGTGAGCGTGCGGGTAACGCGGCTCTCGAAGAAGTGATTATGGCTATCGAGACTCGGCCAGATCACTACCAGATCAGTACAAACATAAACACAAAGGAAATCGGCAACTCCAGTCGCATGGTTAGTTCGATTTTCGGAATCCCTGTTCAGGCGAACAAGGCTATCGTCGGTCAGAACGCTTTCAGACACTCGTCTGGTATTCACCAGGATGCGTACTTGAAAGAACGAACTACCTTCGAGATTATGGAACCCGATACAGTCGGGTGGCGTGGTCAGGCGATCGTGCTTGGCAAGCTGTCGGGCAGGGCGGGTCTTCGGTCACGTCTGCACGAACTCGGCTACGACTTGTCAGACGATGAACTTGCCGACATGTTCGTAACGTTCAAGGAACTTGCCGACAACAAGCGAGAAGTTACCGACGTTGATCTTGAAGCTCTTATGTCAGAGCAGCACCGTTACGTAGATACCGACCGAACTTACAAAGTTACGTCGGTTCACGTTGTGTGCGGTAACGATGTAGAGCCAGAAGCGAAAATCACGCTTGATTGCCCAGATGGCGAATCACGGACAGTCGAATCGAAGGGCACAGGTCCTGTCGATGCGGTCTGCAAGGCGATCGACTCGGTCGTTGATCTCGACATCGAACTCACCGAGTTCTCTGTATCGGCGGTCACTGAAGGAATCGATTCGCTAGGTGAAGTGA
This sequence comes from Chloroflexota bacterium, assembly GCA_018649665.1. Classification (GTDB taxonomy): domain Bacteria; phylum Chloroflexota; class Dehalococcoidia; order Lucifugimonadales; family Lucifugimonadaceae; genus Lucifugimonas. The sequence goes on from JABIHL010000022.1 coordinate 823, forward strand.
CAATCAGGGTTGCGAAGGAAGGGTCGGTTTACTCCGGTCGTGGTTCCGACTCCGACATCGTCGTGGCTTCGGCCAAAGCGTATGTGAATGCCATCAACCGGCTGATCACAATTGGTGTGCAGGATCGATCTGCAACAACGGGTGCGGTGTAGATCGATACACGCAAAGTGAAACATAGAGAAGCGGCACTCCAAATTATTCGGAGTGCCGCTTTTGCGTTACTATTTCTGTTTATCTCTCTGAGATAGAGCGAAATTGACTGAAAATGAAAATTGTGGGCGTTCGGCTCACAAAGACCAAAAATTCTGGGAGTTACGTGCACATGGCAAAGACCATGTTCGAGAAGATCTGGGAACAGCACATCGTTGCCGAGCCTGAAGGCCAACCAGCTCTTATTTATATCGACCTTCATCTGGTGCACGAAGTCACCTCCCCGCAGGCTTTTGAAGCTCTGCGCCTTACGAACCGCAAGGTTCGACGACCAGATCTCACGATCTCCACGGTCGATCACAATTTACCTACTGACAACACACGAAACGAAGTCATCAAAGATCCGATTGCTCGTATTCAGGTCGACACTCTCCGGAAGAACTGCAAAGACACCGGGGTTGTTCTCTACGACATCGATTCCGAAGCACAGGGCATCGTTCACGTAATTGGCCCGGAACAGGGCTACACCCAGCCCGGAATGACGATCGTTTGTGGTGACTCGCACACCTCGACCCACGGTGCGTTCGGTTCGCTGGCGTTCGGTATCGGCACATCTGAAGTAGAGCACGTTCTTGCTACACAGACACTCCGACAGGCTAAGCCCAAGACTATGGAAGTTCGCTTCAATGGCGAGTTGAAAAAGGGCGTGACAGCTAAAGACATGATTCTCGCTGCAATCGGCGAAGTCGGAACCGCCGGCTGGACTGGATACGTTGTTGAGTACACCGGCGATGCCATCAAGAAGCTCGACATGGCAGGTCGAATGACTGTCTGCAATATGACTATCGAGGGTGGCGCACGAGCCGGTCTTATCGCTCCGGACGACACGACGTTCGATTGGATGAAGGGTCGAAAGTTCGTTCCCAAGGGCGATGCATTTGATTCTGCTGTTGCTGAATGGCGCGAGCTTGCTACCGAAGAGGACGCTGAATACGACGAACTTCTTGAGATTGATTGTGACTCTCTTGTGCCGCACGTAAGTTGGGGCACAAACCCCGGTCAGGTCGCCAAGATCACCGACCGAGTTCCGGCCCCCGATGACTTCGAAGATCCCGCCGATGTCTCTTCTGCAGAACATGCGCTTGAGTACATGGGCCTCACCGGTGGTACGCAGATTGAAGATATCGATATCGACCGGGTGTTTATTGGCTCTTGCACAAACGCACGGATCGAAGATCTTCGCTCTGCTTCTGAGATCGTAAAGGGGCGCACGGTCGCTTCAACCGTGCGAGCTCAGATCATGCCGGGTTCAACACTCACAAAAATGCTTGCTGAAAAAGAAGGTCTCGACCAGATCTTCAAAGACGCAGGTTTCGAGTGGCGTGAATCAGGTTGTTCGATGTGTCTGGGAATGAATCCCGACATTCTCGTACCGGGTGAACGTTGTGCATCAACATCTAACCGAAACTTTGAAGGACGACAGGGCAAGGGCGGTCGTACACACCTTGTAAGCCCTGAAATGGCAGCAGCAGCAGCCATCGAAGGTCACTTTGTAGATGTTCGAGACTGGGAGACCGAATAGTTCGGTCTTCAGTTTGAGTAGAGAATTTAGTTTGAGAGTAGTGCGAATTGCAATCAGGTGATCCAGCAGGAAAATACGACCCTCGTCCGCCAAAAGATCGGCGGGTCGCAGGTGATGACACGTCTGATTCAAGTAAATCTGGTCGGCGTACGCGTAACTCCAGTAGTCCAGTCGCCAGTCGCGGCGGGGTTATGGGGCGGATCACCGGTCGCAACGAGATGGATCGCGCCAAGGCCAAACGATACGAGCCTTACAGCTACGAGTCGAACAGTACGCAGATCAAGTGGGTAGTTCTGGCTCTCACGGTCTGGGTTGTGGTGGCTCTGGTGCTGGCATGGCAAGATCGTGCGACAGCCAGCTATCTCAATGATTTGCAAGAGCAGGGTATGGCCAGTGTCCCTCCGACTCAGCAGTCGACCTTGCGTGACGTCGACAAAATTCTTGAATTCGCAGCAGTCGAAGGCGTTGCTTGCACAAATCAGGAACAGATTATCGCTCTGACACCAGAGTGTTCTAGTCTCATGGATGTTCAGGATAAGTACACATCGGTCAAAGACACTGGTGCGATGCTATTTGTACTTCTGGTGGCAGTATTGCTCGCCAACATGTTCGCCTTCGGGGCGTTCACGCATCGATCAAGCCGAAACCTACTGACTCTCAAAAGCGACAAGCAGGGATTCTCGCCTGAAAAGTCGGTGATGTGGTTTTTCGTTCCCGTCCTGAACCTGATTAAGCCCTGGCAGGTGTTCCGAGAGCTATTCCGCGGAAGCGACCCTGATGTGACGACAAGTAACCAAACCGAATGGAAAACAAAGGGCAAAGTTCCTGTTATCGTCCACGTGTGGGCAGCAATATTTGTCGGTGTGTTCCTGTTCAACCCGCGCACTATCGGTATGTACTGGTACTCAGTTCGAGAAACTCTCGCCGACGTGGTTGTTGCTCATCAACGCCTAATCATCGCCGATTTGCTGATGGCTGTTCTGGGAGTCGCCGCAATTTTCGTTGCGCTTGAACTTCACAAACGTCAGGAAGCACGTCACGCCAAGGTTGGCGATATTACTGTCACGCCTCCTCCTCCGGTTGATCCTCTCGAAGAGGCTCTTAAAGAGGGGATTCGACGTAAAGATCTTGAAAACGAAAGAGCTCGTTCTAAGCGGCGCGGTTCTGGCAAGTAGCCGTTTTGATCTGGCAATCAAACGATCAAGTCAGATAAGAAACCAAATTTACAAATATTCATGCAGATTCCTATCCGAATCTCCGAAGCACAGATAGATAAAAGGTAACTACATTGGAAAAGTTCACAAGACTCACCAGTATCGTCGCACCCTTGGACCGAGCGAATGTCGACACCGACCAGATCATCCCGAAACAGTTCCTGAAGCGTATTGAACGCACCGGGTTCGGAGAGTTCGCGTTTTTCGACTGGCGATACCTCGAAGACGGTGTTCCGAATCCCGATTTCATCCTCAATGAAGACCGTTACCGTGACGCTAATATTCTCGTTGGTGGTCGCAACTTCGGGTCAGGATCGTCACGTGAGCACGCACCGTGGGCGCTCATGGAAATGGGTTACAAGTCGATTATCGCCACGAGCTTTGCCGATATTTTCCGTAACAACTGCATGCAGAACGGTCTTCTGCCTGTGATTCTCAGCGAATCAGAAGTCGACACCATCATGGCACGAGCGCTTCGTGGTTCTGGATACAAGGTAACTGTCGACCTCGAAACGCAGACGGTTACTGACGATCAGGGTCTGAATGCCAGCTTCGATGTCGACCCGTTCCGCAAGAACTCGCTTCTTGAAGGATTGGATGACGTCGGCATCACAATGTCACTTGGCGAAGCAATCGACTCATTCGAGGAAAAACGCACCGCCCGCTGGTAGGCGGGTATCTGCCTGTTGCGCACTCATTCCAAATTATGCTGGTGAGTGTGTCTACGCGCTGGTAGACTTCTCAGGTTGTTTTATTACAGAAGACTCGGTTTCGAGTTGTGAAAGCAGAGCTTGTTAGATGGATGCACGGATCGCAGTTCTTGGCGGAGATGGTATTGGACCAGAAGTCACCGCCGAGTCGATAAAAGTTCTTGACGCTATTGGAAGTCGTTTTGGACATGATTTCACATACGTAACTGGTCCTGTTGGTGGCGCTGCCATTGACGAAACCGGCTCTGCACTTCCAGCTGACACCATGAACATTGTTCTTGGTTCAGATGCTGTATTGTTCGGTGCTGTCGGTGGTCCCAAATGGGACGACCCGCTCGCGAAGATTCGACCTGAAGACGGTATTCTCGCTCTTCGTAAAGGACTCGGTCTATTCGCTAACCTTCGACCTGCAAAGGTATACGAGCAGCTCATCGACGCTTCTCCGCTTCGACCAGAACTGTTAGTTGACGTTGATTTCATCATCGTTCGTGAACTAACTGGTGGACTTTACTTCGGTAAGCCGAAGCGTCGCTGGGAGAATTCCCGTGGTCGCCGAGCTGTAGATACTCTCGCATACTCTGAAAAAGAGATCGAGCGAGTCGTTCGAGTAGCGTTCGAGCTTGCTCGTGACCGGAAGAAGCGAGTTCACTCCCTCGACAAAATGAACGTTATGGAGTCGTCACGACTTTGGCGAGAGATCGCAACCGAAGTCGGTATTGAGTACCCAGACGTTGAGCTGATTCACATGCTTGCCGACAACGCGGCAATGCAGATCATCACGAACCCTGCGATATTCGACGTTATCGTTGCCGAAAATACATTTGGCGACATCATTTCCGACGAAGCTGCCGTAATTGGTGGATCCCTCGGAATGCTTCCCTCAGCCTCATTGTCGTCACTGCCGCCAAAGAACGGCCGACGTCGACGTGGCGGTAAGCCGGCGTTGTACGAACCAATCCACGGTTCTGCACCTGACATTGCCGGTAAGTCGATTGCTAACCCAATGGCATCGATATTGAGCGCAGCAATGTTGCTTCGATTGTCACTGGGACTGAACGACGAAGCACAGACAATTGAGGACGCCGTCGATTCGATCCTTTCAGAGGGATACCGAACTAGCGATATCGCAACTGGTGGCGAGCGACCGCTCACTACCAGCCAGGTTGGCGACATGATCGCTGGCTTGGTTGCTGGATAGTCTTACCTAGATTCTGCTTGTAAAACGACCGCATCGCTGTAATTTGGCGATGCGGTCGTTTCTTTTAACACGTGGCTGGGATCGTAGAGTGAATCCGTCTACGAATCCTTGCCGGCGAACTCGTTATCGATGTCGACCTCGTGGGCGGCGAGCCACTCTGGATCGAGATTTACGCCGAGCCCCGGTCGATCCGATACGGTGAGATTGCCTTCGCTAATTTCTAGTGGGTAATCGACCATAGCGTTGTAGCCCGACAAGTCGTATCGGCTTGTTTCGAGCTTGTAGAAGTTAGGCACGGTCATCATCACCTGCGCACCCGAAATTACGTTGATCGGACCCGATGCGTCGTGCGGCGAAATCGGTATGTAGTACGCCTCGGCCATTGTGGCGATCTTCTTCAGCTCGGTAATTCCACCAGTCCACGTGACATCGGGCATGATGTAGTCGGCGAGTCCATTTTCGAAGATAGGAACAAAATCCCACCGAGTGTGAAGGCGCTCTCCAACCGAAACGAGCGGAGTGATCTGCTCTTTGACCTGTTTCAGGGCTTTCCAGCTTTCTACAGGCACTGGCTCTTCGAACCAGAAGATGTTCCATTCCGCCATCTTGTTCGCCAAGCGAATCGCAGTCGGCACGTTGTACATGCCATGTGCGTCGATGAGTATTTCGATGTCGGGTCCGGCAGCTTCTCGTGCCGCTGCTACGACGTCCATCGCTGCATTTTCCGCCTCAGAGCTAATCTCTCCATCGAGGAAACTAGCGTTGCCAACGTGGAGATTGTGCATCATAGGATCCATCTTGAATGCCTTGTGACCCGAAGCAACAATTTCCTTTACTGACTCGGTGATGTGTTCAGGAGATTTCGGCTCAGGCGGGTGGCAGTAAAGGGCGATTTTGTCTCGAACTGCGCCACCCAGCAATTTGTAAACGGGTTGGTTAAGAGCCTTCCCGCGTATGTCCCAAAGTGCGATGTCGATTCCACTGATAGCGGCAGTGGTCGCACCCCGAGTTCCGACGTACGTCATTCCTCTGAATATCTTTGCCCAGATTCGTTCGATATCTTCCGGGTTTTCTCCAATCAGCCATTTTCCGATCTGGTTGACGAACGCGGCTATCGCTCCGTTAGCTACAGGGCCCGGGTAGGTGGTGATCTCACCCCAGCCGGTAATACCTTCGTCGGTGTCGACCTGAATAAATACGAATGTTCGATTCGTGGGGTCTCGAACTTCGTCGGTTCCCGGATTATTGTCCCATGGAGTTTTGACTACCCAAGATCGGGCGCTGGTGATCTTCAACGTTCAGTTCCTGTCGGTGATTTGGTTCATTGGTATGTCGAGCGGAGCTAGCCTACTTATTACGCGGCTGATTATCCGCTCGAATTCGTCGTGGTCAAGGGCAAAAGGGCAGTGCCTTCGCTCGTGATCTCCTTGACACTGGCGAACCTCGGAATAAAGTACCCGGGTTGCGATGAACAAGTGCGGATATTAAACAGGATTCACCCGAGAAATATGACTAACCAGATAACCGACGCCGATCTACAAAATGCACTGCCTGATGTTGAATCGGATCAAGTACTGTCGACCATAGTCTCGGGAGCCACTATCCACCGTGATAAATGGGGTATCCCTCATATCACCGCCGATAACGAGGCCGACCTCTTCTTCGCCCAGGGATTCGCTACTGCTCAAGATCGGCTGTTCCAGATGGACTACGACCGATTGCGATGTCTTGGTCGGTCGTCTGAGCATCTTGGTGAACGGGGACTCGCTCAAGACCGCCTGATGCGCCAGCGTTCGCTGCATATCGTTTCAAAGCGCGACCTCGAAATTTGCAGCCCTGAGGCAAAAGCGATGATCGCCGCCTACACAGCGGGTGTGAACGCATTTATAGAGTCCGGAGCACCTCTGCCAGTCGAATACAAGCTCACTGGCACGAAGCCAGAGAAGTGGGAAGACTGGCACTGCATTCTCGTGTACAAAGTGCGCAACACGGCTGAAGGTTCGTTTCAGGCGAAGCTATGGCTCGCAAAGCTGGCGGCTGAGATCGGACCTGAGCGGACTGCCGCGATTTCTCCCGGAAGCCAGCCCGGCGCACTTATGACTGTTCCTCCCGGAGCCGAATACTCTGGCGGGGCGCTTATCGCCATCGAAGAGTTGACCAAAGTCGTGAACGCCACAGAGTCGTTGCGTGAAACCGATGGCGGCTCGAACGGCTGGGCTATCTCAGGAGATCGTACCGAATCAGGATTGCCGTTGGTCGCTGGCGATTCTCACCGAGGACTAGAAGTTCCGAACGTCTACTACCAAGTGCATCTACAGACTCCGGAGTTTCAAGTACTTGGCCATTCGATTCCGGGCGTTCCAATGGCAATGCACTTCGCCCACAACGATAAAGTCGGGTGGGGCATGACGCACGGCGGCGCCGACACACAAGACTTATTTGTCGAGCAGCTGCGTCGGACCAGTGGCAAGGTTGAATATCTGTTCAAGGACGGGTGGCTTGAAGCCGTCTCTTCCACAGAGACAATTTCTGTGAAGAACGGTGAATCGCAGCAAGTTGAGATAGTCGAGACTCATCATGGTCCGATAATTTCTGGGAACGTCGATTCCGGATGGGGGATAGCGATCTCTGATCCCGGTTCCCGAGGAGGAACAAAATGGGTCGACGCTGCGTACGGTGCTATGAAATCTCAGTCTGCTGACGAACTCGAGAAAGCGTTCGATACGTGGACTGACCGAGTGAACAACTACCCATACGCCGATGTTCACGGCAATTTCGGGTATCTATTCAAAGGGCGTGTACCGGCTCGATCTGGCACGAACGGTTGGGGCCCGATTCCCGGCTGGACAGGCGAGAATGAGTGGAACGGATTTATTAAGAACGCAGATCTTCCTCGATCAAAGAATCCCGATTCGGGTTGGATTGTTACGTGTAACCAGCGAGTTGTTGACGAAAATTACGAACACTTTTTAACTCATCTGTATGGCACTGACTACCGAGCTCGACGTATTCGAGGGCGGATCGACGATCTGGAAGGCCGAAAGGCGACCGTTGCCGATATGTCGTCGATTCACGGCGATACCGTTTCGATTCCTGCAATCGCACTGGCTGGCGCAATTGGAAGCCTGTCGGGATTAGACGGTATCTACTCAGCTGCTGCCGGTTTACTTGCCGGATGGGATCACGATCTGAAGGAAGACTCGTCCGCTGCCGCCGTTTATGGAGCTTCGTCCCGTGAACTAAACAAGCAACTGGCGATCGCCGCATACGGCTCATTAGCCGGTGGAGTTACAGGCGAGGCGGTTGATGCTGGAGCCGAAGATCAGCTCAGGCGGCAACTGAAGCCAGATTTCATTAGAAGACTGGGCGATGGATCATTGGCCGAAGCGCCGTATGGGTTCGATACGAGTGCACTGGTTGAAAATGCTTTTAGAGCGGGAGTCGATTATCTGGTTGCTCGATTCGGTGACGATGTCAACAAATGGCGATGGGGCGATCTGCACAAGACAGGCCACATCCACCCGTTGGCAGACGCCTATCCTGAAGCTGCCGACAATCTGAATCCCCCATGGGTTGAGGCATCGGGCGATGGCGATGTGCCGTTTGCCAGCGGAAGTCCTACGCCGGCAGAGTTCGCAATCAAGACAGGTCCGATTAACCGATACATTCACGATCCGTCTAACTGGGGCAACGGTCGCTGGATCGTGCCGCTCGGTTCGTCTGGTCATCCTGCGAGTCCGCATTTCGCCGATCAACAGAACATGTGGGCCAAAATCGACACGATTCCTCAGCTTTGGGATTGGGCCGAGATCGCAAAAACTGCTGAATCGACCCAGCGACTGTTGCCTCAATAGTCACAACCGTCTCGACGAAAATCGACACTTCGTAATCGAATCGTTCTGCATTCCTGAAATTTCGAGCAAAACGCTCGAAAGTATCCACGCGATCACTAAAAAGAGTAGTGAAATTACCCAGTGAATTCACAGGAACGGCTGGAAATGGAAGGTATTGGCAAGATACGACTCATATAGTTACGAAAAACGTAACATTTAAAGAATAATCATCACCCAAACGTGCGGCAGGCGTTGTTAGTGAGTGTTTACATGACGAATATCGTTACGAAAATGATTGCGTTGCTGGTATCATTGAACTTAGTTCATCGGATGGGCAACAACGAAATCCACTGGTAGAACGCTAAACGGTACGTAATCCGTTAGAAGTTTATTTAAAGAGAGAAAAAATTGAGTAACGTAATCCATCTCGCATTTGAGCGGCTTGGCCATGCGTTCGACACGAAGCTCGTGTCGGCGAAAGAGCTAGACCAGGCCATTTTGCTTGGAGATCAGGTTGCACGACACAGTCACTACGCGACGAGCAAGACTCTACGCGACTACCGAATAAGATAGCGCTAGCTGCCATTCCTCCCGCTAGAGAGGGATAGCAACTCGATACTGCACTGGACTGTGCGCATCTAAACAGAACGCCCCCGACCATCAAGGTCGGGGGCGTTCTGTTTTAACTTGAGTTAGAGCGACAAATTCGGATGATTTAGTGCCACCGTCGCTCGTCTTCTACGGTACGGATATTTCGAGGTGGGAACGGCTTGTACGGATGTTGAGCGAGCTTTGCCTCATCGATCTCAACGCCAAGACCGGGTGCGGTGGGCAGTTCGATATAGCTGTTGTGTGGCTCCAAGTAGCCAGATGTGAAACTACGGCACACTTCTTCTACATTGACGAAATATTCGTAGATCAGGAAGTTAGGCATGTTCGCCGACGCATGCACACCCGCTGCGAGACCAATCGACGTCGAGTTGTATCCGTGTGGTGAAACACCGATGTAGTGCGGCTGTGCCATTGCGGCGATTTGCGATATCTCCAGAATCCCACCGGTGTTGCAGATATCGGGATTAATGATGTCGACGGCTCGCTTGTCGAATATTTCTCGGAAATCGTTGCGAGTGTAGTGAGCTTCGCCCGTTACGACCGGAATCGTCGTGTTCTCTTTTACTTCTTTGATGGCGTCGATGTTGTCGGGCGGGCAGGGCTCTTCGAACCAATACGGGTTGTACTTTTCAATCGACTTCGCCATTCGAATTGCGTTCATTGGGGCGAGCCTTCGATGAACTTCGATTAGCAATTCGACGTCGGGTCCTACCGCCTCTCGAACCTTCCCGACGGTTGCAGCAGCTTCTGTAAGTTCGTCACGATTCACATATTCACGCCACGGACCCGGAAATGGATCGAATTTTAGAGCGTTGAACCCGCGCTCTTCGACAAGTGTTGCCGCCTTTTGGGCTATGTCGTCTGCCGATCCGCTGGCCCAGCCGTTCGCGTAGACCCGGATAGTGGGTCGAACAGGTCCGCCAATGAGGTTGTAGATGGGCTGCTCGGTCGTTTTACCGACAATGTCCCACATAGCGATTTCAATGCCGCTTAGAGCGCAATGGAGATCCATCGCTGAACGCTTTGTTGCGAAGTCTTCGTGGGCGACATGCATGAAATGACGAATGTGGAACGGATCGCGCCCGATTAGGTAGCGTGCGAGCTGATCGACGTGTGCTTCGATCTGGGTATCTCGATCGGCCTGAGAGTAAGCCTCGCCCCAACCTGTAATTCCGGCGTCGGTCGAAAGCTTGATGTAGATGAAATTCTTACCAGCCCCCGGGTGCCATTTGATGACTTCAATATCGGTAATTTTCAACGTGCCCGCTCCAGATGCCAACGAAGGTTGTAGTTCGGCGCGCTTGTCCGCGCAGCGGCATCATATACCCGCAGTACACGCTGGTAGCGTGCGAAAGACTTGTATCCAGTCGAGCGTTACCGGAGGGAGCGGCTACTAAACGAACTTCACGAGTGCGCCGCCGACGCCTTCGATGTCGATAGCTACTTCGTCGCCTCGTTCGACCCACTGAGTCTCAACAACGCTGCCTAGCATTACGATTTCACCTGAACGCAAGTGCTTGCCGCGCTCTGCTAACGAATTCGCTAGCCAAGCGAGTGCTTCGTAAGGGTGACCGAGGATATCGCCGGTTGTGCCTTCGCCGACTTGCTTGCCGTTTATCGTCATGTGCCCTCGTGCCGTGGCAAGGTCAGGGGTTTCGGCGGCTGGCTTGGGTTGACTGAGAACGATTCCAGAAGCGAAGAAATCGTCAGCGATTAGAGTTGGCGTGTCGACTGATTTGTAGTCGGTCCAGCGGTCGTCGACGATCTCGATAGCGCCAAACAGGGCCTGAACCGCCGGCGCTACCGACTCCCGAGTGAAGGGTGAACCATCCGTAGCTGGAACTAAGTCTGAGCCAATGAATGCTGCGATTTCGCATTCAACGCCCGGGTGTAAAAAATTGTCGAACTGTGCCGACACGGCAATGTAATTGATTGCCATGTTGTAGATGGCACCAGCACAAGGATTGTCGATGCCTAAGAATTTTTGCATCACTTCAGTGGTGCAGCCAATCTTGTAACCAACTCGCTTGCCGTAGCCTGCTTCGTCCAGCAGTTCGTGGAGTTGCTCCTGAACTTGGTATGCCTCTGCTACGTCGGCAGGCCGGTATCCGTCGGGGAGTCCGTCGATCGATTGATTGCGGACACGGGCTAGTGCCAGAATGCCAGCCGATTGCTTAAGTTCTTCTTGGTTCATCAATTTCTGAGCTCTGGCTAACTTTGGCGGGTGGGCGGTTTTTGGCGAAACGATCATTCAATTACGACAATTGATTCTATGACTGTACGTATAATCTTGCATCCACGTTACTAACGCGTTGGCGACGTGTTGAAAATCCATTGCCAGCCGACCAAACCTCACGAAACGAAGCTTTGTCGATCAAGATACCGCGGCGCTTGCTTGCCGATCTCATTTCTCATGCACTGCAAGACGACCCCAACGAGAGTTGCGGTCTGCTACTTGGCAATGAGCACGAAGCCGACGAAATGCATCGCATGTCGAACGTGAACAGCAAACCTATTAGCCGGTACACGATGCAGCCGGGTGAGTTGGTCGAGGCTCAAGAAATAGCGAAGAAATCGAATCGGGAGTTCGTGGCGATCTACCATTCGCACACGTTCACTCAAGGCTATCCGTCAAAAACCGACATCTCGAACGCCGTCGCAGTAGCGAGCATTTCAACCCGCCACGTGATCGTATCTCTGGTGGAAAAAACACGCCCGGTTGTTCGCGCTTTCGAGATTAACGCTAAATCGGAAGTTACTGAGCTGGTTATTGATACCGACGGCGATCCGTACCGGGCTTCCGATTAAAGTTAGCTTCCAACCACACCGTTCTTGAACAGCCACCATTCGAAGCTGTCAGTAAGTGCAAGCCAGCTGGCTTCGAGAATATTCGTCGATGCCCCAACGGTGTACCAGACGTCTTTATTGTCGGCCGATTCGATAACAACTCGTACAGCTGCACCGGTTCCGACGCCTTCGTTCACCACGCGTACTTTGTAGTCCGTTAGGCGAATCGCTGAAAGCTCGGGGTACGCACCTACTAAGCCTTTTCTTAGTGCTCCGTCAAGTGCACCGACGGGACCATCACCTTCTGCGGCTGTGTGCTGGACATCGTCGCCGACTCGCACTTTCACCGTGGCTTCGGAAAGCATCGGGTGCTCTGCACCATCTTTGCGCCAGCCGGTTCCGAAAGAAGACCGACGGCGATTTTCGATTACCACCATGAAGTCGACCAATTCGAAAGGCGCTTCATAGTTGGGGAGTGCTCGACGGAGAACCAAATCAAACGAAGCGTTTGCTCCTTCGTAGGAGAATCCCTTCGATTCCTGATCCTTCACGTGCTGCACGATTCGTCGTGCGTCGGCATCGTTCAAATCAGCGTCGAGGCCCATCTCTCGGATTCGGTGGATGACATTCCCTCGACCTGACAGTTCAGAAATAACAACATCGTTCGAGTTTCCGACCAACGAAGGTTCTATGTGCTGGTATGCCTGAACCGACTTCTGGGTAGCCGCAGCATGTAGTCCGCCCTTGTGCGAGAACGCACTTGAACCAACGAATGGCTGGAACTGGTCGGGCGAACGATTCACTCGTTCTGAAACAAAGTTAGAAACTTCAGTAAGCGAAGCAAGCTGTTCATCAGAAACGGCATCTACGCCCATTTTTAGCTTGAGATTGCCGATAACGCTAATCATATTGGCGTTGCCGGTGCGCTCACCGTATCCGTTGATACAGCCCTGCACCTGCTGTGCGCCAGCCTCGATTGCTGAGAGCGCCGAGGCTACTGCCGTATCGGTGTCGTTGTGCGAGTGGATTCCGATCACAGCATCTTCGCCGAGATCTTCTTTAATCTGCTTTACGATTTCGGCTACTTCACTTGGCAACGTTCCGCCGTTGGTGTCGCAGAGAATTAATCGCTCAGCACCCGCGTCCATCGCCACTCGTAACGCCTGAACGGCGTATTCGGTGTTCAGCTTGTAGCCATCGAAGAAATGTTCAGCATCGAAAAATACCCGACGTCCGTTGCTTTTCAAGTAAGTGACAGAGTCGGCGATCATCGCCAGGTTTTCTTCTAAAGAAGTCTGCAGTACGTCACGAACCTGATATTCAGACGACTTGCCAACCAAAGTCGTGATCGGGGCTTTCGTGTCGAGCAAAGCCTTCAGCGTGGGGTCGTCTGCTGCTTCAACGTTAGCCCGGCGGGTGTTTCCAAATGCTGCGATTTGGGCATGCTTCAGATCGAGCGACTGTACTTTCTGGAAGTATTCGTCGTCCTTTGGGTTTGCGCCAGCGTATCCGCCTTCGATCACATCGATACCGAGTTGGTCGAGACGCTCCGTAATAGCGAGCTTGTCCTCAACCGAAAGTGAAATACCTTCCTGCTGGGTTCCGTCACGAAGTGTCGTGTCGTAAAGCTCAACTTTGTTTGTCATGGCGC
>JABIHL010000023.1 GCA_018649665.1 Chloroflexota bacterium
GAAAAATCGCATAAAGTCGTTTTCTCAGCATTCAGAACAGTTACCAAGGAACATCAATGCCCGCCGCTAAAACTTTGCGCGCTCAGACCCGCAAAGCCGATCGCAATCGATCGACTCGATCTTTCACTCGCAGCCGTGTTCGAGCTGTTGCAGAAGTACTCGAATCCGGTTCTAAGACCGACGAGTCAGACGCAACACTGACCAGCGCAATCTCAGCGCTCGACAAAGCAGTTACCAAAGGTGTCATGCACCGAAACGCTGCTGCTCGCAAGAAGTCTCGACTCACCAAGCAGTACAACAAGCTTTCTAGCTAGCTCGGGATAGACCTTTGACTCAGGGTCCACAAAACTCCCCAGAGCACAACCACGACCATGCGGCCGATACTCATCGGCCCGGTCCACAGTCAGAATCTGACGACACCCAGTTCAACTGGCGAATCCATCATCCTTTCGAAGGTGTGGAAAATCGAGTCGCGGTCGAAGTAGCCCCTTGGAAGGGACTAATCCCACGCTGGCGATTCGTCGTACCGGGCGATTTCAAAGGTCCCTCCAGATGGGGCATAGGTCCTGCCGGTTCAGGTGAAATCGACGAAGACGTAAAACGACCGGCAAAAGACGGCCCAATTCAGATGGTGAATGGCCCTCTCGTTGTATGGTTCGGCGGTCATGAGTCACTTTCGACCAAACAGTCCGCCTACCTCGTCTTTGACGGCGAGCCTCCCCATTATGTTGCGTTTGGGTATGCTGAAACTATTGGCGGTCCTCCAGGTAATCTCGAAGGCATCTCTTTCGGCGATGATCACCCGACTCACCCTAACGCTCACATCGATCCGTCACACAGTCACTCCCAGCCAACTCCACCGCCGCCCTCTCCCGGCTTCGACCCGCATGCCGGGCACGACCACGGCGGGCACGATCATAGCCACGATGATCACGACCACTCAGGTCACAATCACTAGGATTCGATTCCTAATGGTCGGGCTAGCAATTCTCGGCGTACTCGTTTCGACAGCGTGTGGATCTGAATCGTCAAACGCCGGAGCTGTTCCGACCGTCGATCTAATTCCGCCCCATACTCCAACCCCGCAAATAATCTATGTAACCGTCGTCGTGACTGCGACTCCTGACCAAACCACGCAACCTACGCCAACCAGCAGTTTGTCTTTGCCAACAAACACCACCTCGGTTGATTCAACACCTTCACCAATCCCGAACACCCCACGCCCAGCACCACTGCCAACGTCCTCGGTAACGGCTCCAACACCAACAGCGCTCGCCCTACCAGTTACAAATCCCACAGCAACTCCTACGATCTCGCCGACTAGCCAATCAATCCCACCAACACCAACTACGACCGATCCCATATCTTCGCCGACTCCACCTTCTCCACAGCCCACAGCAACACCAACCCTTGTTCCATCAGCCACAAGCGTGCCAACAAGCACCCCCTCGCCGACCGCAAGTCCCACACCCGTCACGACCGCCACTCCATCAGCGGGATTCGATCCATTCGGCGACGACCGCAACTGCGGTGATTTCACCGATTGGCAAACTGCACAATCATTCTTCATAGCTGCCGGTGGACCATCAGATGACCCACACCAACTCGACGGCGACAACGACGGTACCGCCTGCGAATCCCTCCCCGGATCACCGTAAATCGGGCACCACGTGCAACCGAGCCAGCTACCCCAGCGGCTGTCACCCTGAATTCATTTTCAGGGTCAATCGTCCACGACCAACAACATTCAACCCAGCCCATCACATCCGCCCAACATCCCCCAAAACAACCAAACACAAAAAGAAACGAACGCACGCGTTCCGAACTTATGATCGCAATTCGTGACACGTTCAATTGACACGGAACAGTGTCGGCTGATAATTTTCAGAACATTAGTGCGGTTAAAGTCACACTAACGAGTCACCGGCCAGACCACAGTTCAGGAACAGCACAGATGAAGAAGCTCTCCGAAAAGCAACTAACGATACTTTCGTTCATTGAGGAGTTCATCGACGAACACGACTACCCGCCAAGCATTCGAGATATCCAAAACGGCTGTGAGATAAGTTCCACGTCGGTAGTCTCATACAACCTCGACAGACTCAAAGAGAGCGGCTACTTAAACCGCCATTCCGAAGTCTCTCGGGGTCTAAGCCTGTCGAACCAGCGCGAAACTCCACCTGCGCCAATTGCTATCGAAACCGTAGCCGTTCCACTGCTCGGGACTATAGCTGCGGGCTCCCCGTTCCCTATGCCCGAAAACGACACATGGTCCGATCTCTCCGGCTCTGAACTCATCGACCTCCCTCAGGCAATAACAGGCACTGGCGACGGCGTTTACGCCTTGAAGGTCAGGGGCGAATCAATGATTGACGCTCTAATTTCAGATGGCGATCTCGTCATCATGGAACAAGCGTCATCAGTTAGAAATGGCCAGATGGCAGCTGTACGAATCAAATCCGACAACACAACGACTCTCAAGCACTATTACTCAGAAGGGCCACGAACCCGCCTAGAGCCAGCCAACTCGCAAATGGAGGCAATGACGTTCCAATCAGACGACATCGAAGTCCTCAGCCGAGTGGTAGCCGTCTGGCGATACATGGGCTAGCGGCAACGATCGGCAACACAGAACTTCCAAATCTTATGCCAGTGGGAAGAAAACCTCACGCCCCCGATATGCGCTTACTAACTCTCGGCGTATACTTGAACATGAACCCCGGTTCAAATTAACAAGTCCCGAACATTTTAGGGACAACTCGGAGCTTTATCTGTGCTGCAGAACTTTGGCATCTGGCAAATCGCCCTCATACTCGTAATCGTCTTGCTTCTCTTCGGAGTAGGCAAACTGCCGCAAGTCGGCAAAGGCATGGGACAGGCCATAAACGAGTTCAAATCCGCCGTCGACACCAAGGGCAAGAAGTCCGATTCCGACACCGGTGACAAAGACGACGATAAAGACGACGACGCTAAATCTAGCTAGTCAGCCCTAGGTCAACCGACCAACAGATCCCGCACGAACGAATCAATCAAGGCGCCAACCGCCTCTTATTCGTCGCGTCCGCGCTCTGCCAGTTTTACCAACAGCAGGCCAATCCCAAATAGTCCCATTACTGGAACTGCCACAATCACCTGAGAAATCGGATCGGTAGGCGTAACAGCCGCACCGAAAATAAACGCTATCAAGATCATCCATCGGATTTTGCCCATTATCCATTTCGACTTGATCAATCCGATTTTCGCCAGCAGATACATTACGATCGGCAACTCGAAAATCGTGCCAAGCCAAAAAACGATTCCAACAGTCATCGACACAACAGATGCTGCCGTAATCGTAGGTACAGCCAAGCTGCCCTGAAACTCCAACATGAACTCAAACAATCGCGGTATCAGAATCAGATAGGCGAACACCGCCCCGATCGCGAACGAAACTAGAGCTCCCGGAATTAGAAAGTAAACGTACTTCCGCTCGTGAGATTTTAACCCCGGCTGGAAGAAACGTGACATCTCGAACAAGAAATATGGCATCGCAGCCGTCAACCCAACCATCACCGCCAACTTGGCTGCCGCTACCCACGCTTCTGTAAGCGTCAGTTGAACAATGTCACCGCCAGCAGCCTCGATCAGTTCACGGGCATTCGCAGTGAACTGGTTGAATATCCACCGAAAATTCACAACAGCGATCGCAATGAAAATCACCGCTACGATCGCCACCCGAAACAGTCGACGTTTCAGCTCGTTCAGGTGCGAAAGAACCGACATGGCGTTGCTATTCAAGACTTCGCCTCGCCTGAATCCCGGTCAGACGCATCTGGTCTCGGGGCGGAACTCTCGTCTCCATCAAGCACCTCTGCTGGACCAGTCTTCTTGGCTGTAACTGAACTGCCATCACCGCCTGAAATATCAAGATCAGGAATGGCATTGCGAATTTCGTAATCGACCTGAATAGGCGGTCGACTGAACTGCCAGTCACGCGGAATCGACTTGTCTATCACTTCGTTGGCCTTACGAAATTCCTCACCCACCTCATCGAGCTTCATGTCATCCTCAAGTGATTTCACACTCTCTTTGATGTCATCGATCCCGACCTGCTCCTTTAGATCCTCAAGATCAATCGCCTCGGTAATCAGCGACTGCAACGCATCACGCTGCCGCTTCAGGTCCGAATAAACCTTCCGTCCATCCCGAATACCTTCAAGCAAACGCTTAGGACCAAGCACGAACAGAGCTATCGCCCCAACGAGCAATACCTCGAATCCGCCAAGTCCAAAGAAGTTCACTACAACGACCCCGTATCGTCAAAATCACCGAGCAGAGAATGACCGGCGCATACGAGCGATGCGCCAATCTCAAAACCAGATATTTCTAACAAATCACTCGTTGCACACATAGGCAGTCCAACAACATTCAAATAACACTCATCGTAACTCGCAACCGGAGCAAAAGAAGAATCCTGGATACCGTAGCCGCCTGCTTTATCGAGAGGCAGACCAGTTGAAACGTACTTAGAAATTTCTTCTTCTTCTAGGTTACGAAAAACAACTGCCGTACTCGCGAACTTTGTGTGAGATTCCCCGGTGGGATTCACAATAGCAACCCCCGTAATAACTTCGTGCCGACGTCCACTCAATCGATTCAGCATCTTATTGGCTTGTTCTGCCGATTCAGGCTTCCCGAACACTTCATTCTCGAAAACGACGATCGTATCCGCACCAAGCACAAATTCACCAACGTTCGATTCTGCTACATAAGAAGCCTTAGCCAACGCCAGTTCCCTAACAGCCGAAACAAGATCAGATCCCCGATCCAAAATAGCATCCTCATCGACAGAAGCTGGAATAATCTTCAAATCAAATCCAGACTCAGACAGAATTTCCGCACGCCGAGGCGAACCACTAGCGAGCAATAATTTTGTGCCAGATGAACTCACCATCTCAGCTAACCCTGAATCCCTTGAAACGACAACACACTGATCGTCTCAACGTGTCGAGTCTGCGGGAACATGTCGACAGGTCGAACAGTATCGAGCTTGTACATCCCGCCATCACATAGAAGATCAAGATCCCGAGCCATCGCCGCAGGCTCACAGGAAATCATCAACACTTTTTTGGGCTGTAGCTTCTTGACCGATTCCAATACATCCGGGTGGCAACCAACTCGAGGCGGATCAAGCAAAAGCACATCAACTGAATCTTCATCCTGCCAATCGGCCATCACATGTTCAGTCTTACCCTCGATAAATTCGACGTTCGTAACGCCATTCAAATTTTGATTCGCATCCTCGATCGCCGATGCCGACTCTTCGATTCCTACTACTCGCTGCACATACGGCGACATCAATACAGCGAACACGCCAACGCCACAGTAGGCATCGACCATCACTTCGTCGCCGCCAAGTTCAAGCAGCTCACGAACTTCATCGACAGCGCGTGAAAGTTGACCCGTATTCACCTGAAAGAACGAAGAAGCCGCCACAGTGAATCGTGATCCTCGTACCTCTTCTTCGTAATGCTGTACTCCGGTCACGAGATCCAATCCCGGAATATCCATCTTCGGCTGAACGAGCATCGAATCGGTATTCACCCCGACCCGGATGGACATCTGGGTCTGACCTTCCATCTTGTCCTGAACAAGAGCGATCGTGTCGTTCACCTTTTCGTCCATCAGCAGACACTCTTCAATACGCACAAACTGCCGAGTCACAGCGTTCTTGTACCCAACCTCACCAGAATCTTCGTACTTGCCGATCGTAAATCGACCATGATTGCGGTATTTGAGTCGCTTCTCACTCTCAACCGTCCGATCAACCTCGACGTCGGAGAGATTCGCGTAATTGGCGATCTCACGCTGCACCCGTTCACGTTTCAACTGAAGCTGATGACCATACGAAACGTGTTGCCACTGGCATCCGCTGCAAGCTAGAAAATACTTGCATTCCGGCTCGATTCGTTCGGCAGCCGGCTCAATAACTTGCGCGACAATCGCTGCGATTCGTTCTGGAAACTTCTTTTGAACCTCAGCAATTACCACCTCGCCGGGAAGCCCGCCCGACACGATTATCGGAGCGCCATCGATCTCAGCGACGGTGTCACCAGCATCGTTAATCGCACCCAAAGTGATCTTAAAATTATCACCCGGATTCAAATCGATATGAGCGGTCAAATCAGGACCGTTATAGCGCTGCCGCCGCTTACGCTTTGCCATTACGAAATTCGTGCCTCAACCGTGAATCACTAGACTCACAAAACCACAATTTGGTCGATTAAAAAAATATACTGTCTGTTATTCTGAACTAGTTCAGGCCACGATGCGCCTAGCTCGGCGCGAATCACGGCCACCAAATGGTCAATTCTTCCTAATCGAATCGAAAACAAATCATTGGTTTCAAAGTCAGAAAATGCAGGATCACCATCAGTCGAGCGACGTCTACCCGACTGGTTCAAGGTCAAAGCCCCCGGTAGTGAAAAATTCCTTGAAATTCGCAAGAAGATCAAGGGCGCAAGCCTGAACACAGTCTGCGAAGAAGCAGCATGCCCAAACATCGGCGAATGCTGGGAACGCGGCACCGCCACCTTCATGATCCTTGGCGACACCTGCACACGAGCCTGTTCGTACTGCAACGTGAAAACTGGCTGGCCCGTAACCGTCGATCAAGCCGAACCAATCCGTGTCGCCTCAACAGTGAAGCAAATGGAACTCAGCTACGCCGTGATCACATCGGTAGATCGCGACGACTTATCTGACTACGGCTCAGGAATATTCTCAGAAACGATCAAGCAAATTCGACGAACCACTCCTGATTGCAAAATCGAAGTGTTGATCCCCGACTTCGAAGGCGAATTCGAATCACTCGAACGCGTCATCAACGCCGGGCCGCACGTTCTGAACCACAACATCGAAACTACTCGACGAGTATTCAAAAAGGTCCGACCCCGCGGGAACTATGATCTTTCTCTCGAACTGCTGAAGCGGGTCAAAGAGATCAATCCGTTCATGCCCTCGAAATCTGGAATGATGGTCGGCCTCGGCGAAACGAAGCCCGAACTCCTTCAAACCATGCACGACCTGCGAGAAGCAAACACCGATTTACTTACAATCGGTCAATATCTCCGACCCTCCAAGCGGCATCACCCGATCATCCGTTTCTACCGACCTGAAGAGTTCAAAGAACTCGAAGAAGAAGGTTTGAAGATGGGATTCAAACACGTCGCAGCAGGACCACTCGTCCGCAGCT
Source organism: Chloroflexota bacterium (assembly GCA_018649665.1). Classification (GTDB taxonomy): domain Bacteria; phylum Chloroflexota; class Dehalococcoidia; order Lucifugimonadales; family Lucifugimonadaceae; genus Lucifugimonas. Next base: position 7,235 of record JABIHL010000023.1, read on the forward strand.
CGTACCACGCCGACGATCAGCACAACGCCGCAATCGATCAGATCCTCGATTCCGCAAACGCCAAAAGCTAACCCGTGTCGACCCTCTACGTTGTCGCAACGCCAATCGGAAACCTCTCCGACATTTCACAACGCGCCAAGGAGGTACTCTCGGCTGTAACGACCGTCGCCGCAGAAGACACCCGCGTCTCTCGAAAGCTCCTCAACCACATCGGCGTATCGCCCCGACTCGAAAGTCTCCACGAACACACATCTCCCGAGCGGCTCCAAGCACTCGTAAAAAAACTTGAAACCGGCGACATGGCAGTTGTATCCGACGCCGGAACGCCCGGAATAAGCGACCCCGGATCGGCACTCGTTGCCGCCGCAGTAGAAGCCGGACACGATGTAATTCCACTCCCCGGTCCATCGGCAATAGTCAGCGCCTTATCCATAACCGGTTGGACGTTCGAGAGATTCCTCTTTCTCGGATTCCTCCCGCGAAAAAAGAACGAGCAGCTAACAACGCTGAACAACGCCGCACAGGAACCAGGGCCCGTAGTCGCATACGAATCACCACATCGAATAAAAGCGACTCTCGAAAACATCAACCAAACATTCCCAGTCCGACAATTAGTCATTTGCCGAGAGCTAACCAAGTTCTACGAAGAAACCTTCCGAGGAACAGCCGCCGAAGCGATCGCCCATTTCGATAAGCAACCGAAAGGTGAGTTCGTCATTGTCATTCAGGGAGCCGGTAAAGCGACCAACACCGAACTTTCCGACGATGAAATTTCAAAAGTTCTCGGAAACCTAAAAGAAAACGGTCTCAGCGGACGAACCCTCGTCGAACGAGCAGTAGAAATCACTGGCGCACCCAAAAACCGGGTCTATCAACTCTCACTGAGCAAAGATCTCAAGTAAGTGAACTGGTCGAAATCCATCACAACTTAATGATCACGAATTCATGATGACTCCAACACGACCGACGCTATAATAAATCTCTAAACGAAATCATCGTCGGCAGGCGAAATCGACCCGCCGTCTCAGCTAGCCCAGTAACAAACCGGAAATTCACTTGCCTCGTAAAATTCTTGTCGCCGTTGCATGGCCGTACGTAAACGGCGAGCCCCATCTCGGGCACATCGCAGGCATGAACGTCCCAGCCGACATCTTTGCCCGGTATCACAGAATCGTCGGTAACGAAGTCGCAATGGTCTCCGGCTCCGACATGCACGGCACACCGACTGCCCTCAAAGCAGCCGAGGAAGGCGTCGAACCAGTAGTAGTAGCAACTCGCTACCACGAGATCTGGAGCAAAGCCCTCAACGATATGTCGTTCTCCTACGATCTGTACACACACACGCACACCGATCGCCACATCGAAGTCGCTCAAGAGCTATTTACCAAGCTTCTAGAAAACGGTCACTTGGTTGAGGCAACTCAATCGATGCCGTTCTCGGAAACTGAACAACGTTTCCTGTCGGATCGATTCGTAGAAGGCACTTGCCCACACTGCGGACACGAATCAGCACGTGGTGACCAATGCGACAGCTGCGGCCGCACACTCGACCCTATCGACCTAATCAATATTCGAAGCAAGCGTGACGGCTCGGCTCCCGTCTTCAAAGACACCACCCACTACATGCTCAAACTTGGTGATTTCCAAGAAAAGCTGGAAAAATGGGTCACTTCCAAAGACGACTGGCGAGCCAATGTTCGCAACCAAACACTCGGAATGCTTCGCGAAGGACTCCACGACCGAGCCATCACTCGCGACATCGATTGGGGAGTACCAGTTCCTCTTGAAGGCTGGGAATCCAAGCGAATTTACGTATGGTTCGAAGCCGTACTTGGATATCTGTCAGCTGCCCGAGCATGGTCTGAACAAAAGGGAACTCCCGACGAATGGAAAAAATTCTGGGTCGACCCTGAAGGCGAGTCGTACTACTTCCAGGGCAAAGACAACGTCTCGTTCCACACCATCATGCTGCCATCTATTCTCATGGGCAGCGGCGATCTCAACCTGCCAACCGATGTGGTCGCAAACGAATATCTAAACATTGGTGGAGCCGACTTCTCGAAGAGCACAGGTAACGCCATTTGGGTGACTGACTTCCTTTCACGATACGAAGCCGACCCGCTCCGCTACTACCTATCGTCGATCATGCCGGAAACATCCGATTCCGATTTCACTTGGGAAGGATTCCACGCAGCTAACAACAACGAACTTGTTGCTACATTCGGAAACTTCGTAAATCGAGTCCTCACGATCACGACTAAAAACTTCGACAACGCAGCACCAACTCCCGGCGAACTCGACGATGCCGATAAAGCAGCGCTAGCTGCCTGCGACACCGCGCTCGAAGAAGTCTCGAAAGCAATTGACGGTCGTCGATTCCGTGACGGCCTACGCGCAGCCATGAGACTCGCCCGACACGGCAACCAGTACGTCGACGGCAAAGAACCATGGAAAGTCGTCAAGGTCGATAAAGAAGCAGCCGGAACCGCTTTATGGGTCGGACTGAACGTAATATCGACCCTTCGTACAGTGTTCTACCCGTACCTGCCCACGTCAGCCGACAAGATACACAGTATGCTGTTTCAGACCAGCGACACATTGGCAGACGGCTGGAACCGCCGAGAAATCGTTCCGGGTGCTCCCATCCAAAAGCCAGAACGGCTGTTCACGAAGCTCGATGATTCGATAATCGAAGAAGAAAACGCCCGACTAGCCGGCGCATAGTTGAGCAAACTCAGAAACAATTTCGAGATTACTTATGGTTGAAGCAATTACGCAAGAAAGCATCTACGAGCCGGTCGCCGACGATCTGCAGGCCGTTATTGCTGAAATTGCGACCATCGCCGATCGGGCACCCGAATACTCTCCCGATCAAGCCGACGATCTAGACGCACAACTCGGTCACGTTCTCGCCACGCCAGGCAAACGTGTTCGCCCAGCGCTAACCCTTCTCGCTTCGCGCTTATTTGGCGAAGGACGCGGCGAAATGCCAGTCAAAATGGCAACCGCTGTCGAGTTATTGCACATCGCTACTCTCGTCCACGACGACACCGTCGATCATGCCGACACCCGCCGTGGACACCAAACAGCCAGCAAGCTCTGGGGTCGAAACGTAGCCGTGCTGATAGGCGACTTCGTCTTCGCCACATCTGCCATGTACGTGTGCGACACCAATAACGTCCGACTCGTCCGACGGTTCGCAGAAACAATCACTGAGCTAGCCCGCGGCGAGTTAAACGAAATCTACACAGCCTGGAAGCCCGGAGTTCCTCTCAAGGACTACTACCAGCGAATCTACGACAAGACAGCCTCTCTGTTCTGCACAGCTGCAGAGAGCGGCGCAGTTCTTGGCGGTGGCGACGAAGCATCAGTCAAAAACGTTCGCGACTACGGCTACAACATCGGCATGGCGTACCAGGTCTACGACGATCTGCTGGACTACAGCGCAACGAGTGAAGAGCTAGGCAAACCTGCCGGACACGACCTCGGAGAAGGCATTCTCACGCTTCCAGCAATAATCGCCGCCGAGAACGGAGCTTCAGAAGAAATTCTCGCACTGTTCAACGCTCCAGAAGAAGCCCGAATCGACCTACTCCCCGGTGCAGTTGAAGCGATCAAGCAAACTGGCGCACTAGAGAAAACACATAATGTAGCCAACGACTACATCGAGGCTGCAGTAAGTAATCTCGACGGCATCCCAGCATCAGAATCGCTCGATTCCCTGCTCGCACTCGCCGAATACGTTCAGTCACGTAACTACTAGGCACCCATGCCTTCCCCGTCGAAAAAACGGTCGCCAAAACGCTCCGCATCGCCCAAGAAGCGAATACCGACCGTAGCCCCAGCATTCGTCAAAGAGCGCCTAAATTCAATCTACGGCCCAATCGAGTGGCGACCTCGAATGATCGCTATCGACGAGTTGATATTCACGGTACTCACGCAGAACACCTCCGATCTAAATGCCGAACGCGCCTACGACTCGCTCCGCAAAGTCTTACCGACTTGGGGTGAGGTGATCGAAGCCGAAACCTCGCAGGTTGCCGAAGCAATCAAACGCGGCGGTCTGTCCAATCAGAAATCAGTTCGCATCCAGAAAATACTTGTTGAAATTTTGAAGAGACTGGGCCATTTTGAACTAGAGTTCCTCGCCGACAGACCTCTCGAAGAAGCTCGAGAATGGTTCACATCGCTTCCGGGCGTCGGACCAAAAACCGCTGCAGTCGTCATGGCGTTTTCTCTCAAAATGCCAGCATTCCCGGTCGATACGCACATTCACCGAGTGTCAAAACGACTCGGACTCATCGAAGAAAAAACCAGCGCCGATCAAGCACACCCGATCATGGAAGACCTCATTCCAGAAGACGATCGCTACGACATGCACGTTCTCCTAATCACACACGGACGCCAAATCTGCAAAGCCCGCATCGCCCAATGCCCCCGCTGCCCCCTCGCCAAAGAATGTCCCGCAAGCACTGCACGATAATTTGCAACGACCAGCCCCCCCCCCGGAGTGGGGAGCGTTAGGTTCCATCGTCGTCGAACGACTCAGTCACGCGTCTCAA
>JABIHL010000024.1 GCA_018649665.1 Chloroflexota bacterium
CTTTCGAGACCCTGCGCATGCGTCGTATGCGACGAAATGGATCGCTCGTTTCGATTCGTGAACTTATCCCAAGATTTAAAGACTCCACGTTTTTCGCCTTCGCCACGGGAGGAAGCCTGTCGAACCTCAACGGGCTCGAACGCGTCGGCGATCACAACGTCTTTATGCTGACGACCGCCCCTATTCATTTCTTCAAAATGTACGGCGTAATGCCGAACCTCTGGCTAATTCATAATCCGGCCAGTGTGCGAATGGCGGTCACAACAATCGACTCCTACGGCCTAAGAGGCAAGATCGATTTTTCAAACACCATAATCCTCGTCCCAAGCAACAAATCGAACTCAAAAATCGGATTCTCAGATCTCAGCATGCGACGACTCCGAGCCGTACTCGGTCCAGCGATATACGCGTTATATGACGAAAAAATTTACTCCGGCACGGAGAGTCTCGACGACTTCGCTACGCAAAAAGCGGTTCCATCTAACTATCTTCAAATCGGACACGAACCGATCGAGCTAATGAACGGGAGTTCCGTCGAAGCCGCGTTCCTGCCATTTCTATCGTTTCTCGGCGTCAAAGAAATATTCTTCGGCGGCGTAGATCACCGAGACACCGGTCATTTTTGGGATCGAAACGATCCGTGGCACGAAGAAGATGGCACGCCAAAAAGTTTCGATGACACGGCTCTTGTGGAAGCCTCTGGTAATGCAGCAATCAACAAAGCAAAGTCTGAGAACATCAATGTGTTCCGTCTCGAACCAGAAATGACTGCCCTCACCCATTACGAATACATCGAATTCGACGAAGCTCTTGCACGCTCTTCAAAACGCCCTTAGCACCCCTTGGCCAAGCCTGAGCAAGATTGCGCCACCAACTTCCCTGCTCGAAAATTATCGCCGAAATTGAACTGAGTCCACTCGCACTCATTCAGCACTACCTCGGATAAACTCATCACTAGTATTTAGAAAGTCGCCTCGAGCAACCGAGATGACTAAATCAGAGGGTTCCATGGTCAATCATTCGGAAGTAATCGCCGAGAGCGCGCAGCGTTACATCGACGAAGTAGCACAAGCTGAAAAAGCTGGCGACGAACAGTTTTTCTTCTGGTTCGACAATGCTTCTACTCTCGAGCAATACTTCGATAACGGCGTACGTACGCTTGAAGGCGAAATCCTCACCGAAAAAGTGAGGAACGCACTAGGTTCGACCGAGAATGCATCGGCTCTCGAAATTGGCCATGGCGGAGGCCGAATCCTCTCTGCAGCCTGTGGCAAATTCCAACATGTAAATGGCATCGATGTTCACCGCTCAAACGAACCCGTCAAGCGACGCCTGTCTGACGCGGGAATCGATAACTACATACTACATTCGACAGATGGGACATCGATCCCAGCCGGAATATCCGACCTCGATTTCGTGTACTCGTACATCGTTTTGATGCACATTCCAAGCATGGAAACGTTCCGACAATATATCGCCGAAACTTTTCGAGTCCTTCGTCCTGGCGGCGTTGCGCAATTGTTTTACGGCAGATATTCAAGAATGAGTTGGAAAGCCCGGCTTCGTTGGTACCTGCCTGGATATCGTGAAATATCTAAAGCAAAAACTAACTACACTAGTCTTGTGATCACTCGAAGAACCGCTCACAAAATTGCTCGTGAAGCAGGCTTCACAGTTCTAGATTCAGGCTCGTCGTTACGACCCGACGGCAAGCAAAAAGGAATCCAGAACTTCATGACACTCCAAGTACCTAAGTGATCATTCGCCTACATCCACGGTTCAAATCTTAAAATGACATACAACGTACAGGAAATCACAAATAGCCGGAGAATCTTTTGAGGCTGCGATCAGACATCCCACTATGGCAACGGATCTATTTACGAGCGATGAAACCTCTTCACTCTCGAAGAATCGCTCGAAACGTGCAAGATTTTTCTGACGGTGATTCGGAATACGCCGAATACGTAGAGCAACAGATTTGGAAAACACGCGGTAAGCAATTTACTAACTCAAGATCACGACTCGACATCTATGTCGATTTAGTCCTTGAGCACTGCACTGCTCTTCCAGCCAATCCAAAGGTTCTCTCCATAGGCCCTCGAAATCATTTCGAACTCGATTCGATGAAAGAGAGCGGGCTTACAAACGTTACCGGTGTCGACCTTTGGCCAACCGATCCAAGAATCGTCAAGGGAGACATGCACGATCTCCCATTCGACGACGATCACTTCGATCTAATCTTCGCTTCGCACGTATTCGAACACTCATACGATTTCGCCAAAGTCGCTAAACAGTGTGTCCGGGTTCTAAAGAAAAACAGTTACCTCTTCTGTGCCATTCCAATCGATTACGAAGTTGGAACCGTAGATCGAGTCGACTTTGAGACGTTCGAAAACTTCATCAAATACTTCCCCGAAAACACTGAAAAAATACTTTGCGAGCCCGCCGTCGATTCAACAAAAGAGCTTCGAATAGTCCTGAAGTTCAACGATTAATAGCCGACTGATAATTTCGCCATCTCATTCCGTCACAAGCTGAAACTAGCTTCCAAAATTCCGGTCACTACCTCAATAACAGTTCTCAACCTGCGGATTCGCTAAATGGTTGTAAGAAAACTAAAACAAACAGCCCTCGGTCAAGGCCGCAGTTATCGCCGGAAACTTCTCGACACACTGATGTCCAGACACTCAGGGTCGATGAAAGGCGTCGTTGTCGATCTAGCAGGCAAGCAAACGAATCATCGCGGATCATTTCGTCCACCGACCAAAGACGTCACTCGAAGAATCGTTGTAAATCTCGATGAAAACGTTGCACCTGATGTAGTCGCCGACATACGCGACACAGGCCTTGAATCAGGATCAGCAGACTGTGTAATCCTTGCGGAAACACTTCAGCATGTCCCCGGACCAGAACGATGCGTGGCGGAAGCCCATCGTTTATTAAAACCGGGCGGAATATTCATTGGGTCAATCCCGTTTCTGTACCCGGTACACCGTGACCCGCAAGACTTGATGCGTCTTGGCCCGGATGGTCTCAAAGCTTTGTTGTCCGATTTCGACGATGTGAAAATTTACTCGATGGGTAAGTTTTTCGGCGTCATAGGCTTGATGCTTGAACGGAAAATATCCACTGTCGAAACAGGGACTCTTCTAGGCATTCTCGGCGTCTCGAAAATGCTGAAAGCCGCATTGCTAGGAACAAGTAAAATCCTCACATCTTTCGACCGCAACCCCATTTCTCTAAACGACGATAAGGCGCTGTTCACAACCGGTTACTTTTTCACCGGTATCAAGAGATAATTCTCCTGACCGCCTCCGATATATCGTTATCCAACAAAGATTTTGACAACAAAAAATAACAACTCAATCACTGGACAGCTAACTTGCTAGGTTTCGGCTCAAAACGCGTGCATGTAACGGGACGAGATGGCGTCGGATGGTCTATCGATCATGACCGAGCAAACGCTGAACGATTCTTGGCTGCTGCCGGCATGAAGGTAGCTAAAACCCCTTTTACGGCCTCTGCGATCCACTCAGTGTGGTGGCGAACCCTCTTTGGCAGGAAAGGGCAAGTAATACGCGCCTTCGCCCGTGCAAGACGACAGAAGATCGTCGGAACTGTAACCAACGAATTTTTTACTGACGATTCTCAGTACCAACTCGCTAAAAAATTCATCAGCGTTTGGGTGGCCGGAAACAAAGAACAACAAAATCGTCTGCTCGACGACGGAGTTACAACGTTCTGGCAACCGTTTTATGTCGACGAAAATATGTTTCTTTCCTCTGGAAAATCAAAGGAAGAAATCAGTCACGAGCTTGGCATCGACTACTCGGCCATCAAAGACCGGTATCTGATATCCAACTATCAGCGCGATACCTCGGGTGCCGATCTAACATCTCCCAAACTGCAAAAAGACCCAGAAAAACTCATTCGAATTCTTTCCGAACTTCCGCGGAAAAACGATTGGCTCCTGCTTCTCACCGGACCTCGACGCCACTTGGTTGTCTCAGAATGTAACCGCTTGGGAATTCCGTACTACTTTGTCGGATCCGAACCTGTGACAGGCATGGATGATATTCACACCAACGTACAGCCCAGCAGCCGAATGGCATTGCTCAACGAGCTTGCCGACTGCTCGCTGACCACTTCAAAGTGGGAAGGCGGACCCAAAGCCATAATCGAAGGTGCGTACGCGCTTTCATATGTGCTCACTACCCCGGTCGGAAACGCCCCAGACATCCTCCCAAAAGAGAATCTGTTCGACAGCGATGAGATGGCCATTAGCAAGCTCTCAAACCTAGTCGAAAACCACGGTTCTGCTGAAATCACGGAACACATCAAAAAAGTTCAAGCCGACGTACTGAACACGTGTGGGTACGAACCTACTCTGAAACGATGGCAAGAGATCTACGCAGCCCTCTAACCAGTCCCAGACACCGCCCACTCGTCACCACAATCCGCAATACCTAACCTCACCTCATGACAAAAAATCTAAACGTATGCATCTGGTGGAAACCAACTTCTGGCGCTTCTGGCGGAGGCAACTCGTTCATGCAGTTGCTAGGAACTGAGCTAACCAAGCGCGGCATCACGATTGAAAATCGACCTTCACCAAACAACGACATCGTTCTGATCACCGCCTGGCACATAGCACCAAGCCGATTCAATACACCCGGACGAGTCAAAGAAGTCATGATGCGGAAACGCGCATCAATTCTGGGCCGAGTACTTCCCGAATCTGTCTGGCTACGTAAGAGCTCGAAACGAGCGAAATTCGTGCATCGAGTTGATGGCGTGGCGGCGATCTACCGAGACGAGGGTGGCAGGGCCGATCGCGAACAGTTCGGCATTAATCCTCTCTGCGACCACACAGTTTTCCAAAGCGGTTACTCACGCGAGTGCTTTTCGAATTTCGGCGTAACCCCCAAGGACTATAGCGTTGTAATCAACGGGGTAGATCCAAGTTGCTTCTACCCAGCCAAAAGAGATCACGACACCAGTAAATTGCGAATCGCAGCTTCCTCTTGGTCAACGAATCATCGAAAAGGCTTCGCAGAACTCGCCAAAATATCTAAAAATCCCGGTGTTGAACTTCACTTCTACGGTCAATGGGCGAACGATATCGACCCCGCCAACGTAATCAACCACGGTCTCGCAAACCGAGAAGAATTAGGTGATGCGTACCGCACGATGGACGCCTTCGCCCACGCGTCACTCTTCGAATCGTGCTCCAACTCCCTCATGGAAGCACTCGCTTCTGGCCTGCCCACGCTCTACGTCGATTCAGGCAGCAACAAGCAGTTGGTCGGTGAACACGGAGTGGAGCTAACAGAAGATCCATCTGCTTCGATCGAAGAACTTCGGGACAACTACCACACGCTGCGTTCAGGTCTAGTCGACGATGTAGATTCCTACTCGATCACGCACGCTGCCGACAACTACGAGCGAGTTTTCAGAGAACTCGCCGACAAGTAGCCGCTCCGAGTTGCAAGCCCTTACTCATTCCCTGTGGATGAATAGCCAGCGCGCAGATTACCGTCCGCATCGACAAGTTCGTCGTACGTTCCGCTGCCCACTATCTGTCCCTTGTCGAGCACATATATAGCGTCTGACGATCGAGTAGTCCTCAGACGGTGCGCAACGATAACGACAGTCATGTCCGTCGAAACCCGTTCCAGCGTCTCGTGCAGAAGATGCTCGGTATCCTGATCCAAATTGCTCGTTGCCTCATCGAGAAACAACACGGACGGCTTGTGATACAACGCCCGGGCGATACCAATGCGCTGTCGTTGCCCGCCACTCAATCTAACGCCACGTGCGCCGATTACAGTGTCGTACTTTTCGGGCAGCTCACTGCTTATGAAAGCATCGATGTTTGCCGTTTTAGCGGCAACTCTCACAGCTTCGAAATCGATCTCCGATGTCGGCACTCCCAGAGCGATATTTGCCGAAATCGAATCATCGATCAAGAAAATATCCTGAGGAACGTAGCCCATCGAATTCTGCCAACGCCTCATATTGTGGTCGCCAAGCTCTTCATCATCGACAGAAATATTCCCGGATGTCGGCCGCAAAATACCGATCAAAAGCTCGACCAATGTCGTTTTGCCAGAACCGGTTTCACCGATAAATGAAACAGTTTGACCGCGCTTTACAGTCAGGTCCAGACCACGAAAAACACGTTCATCTGACTCCGGGTACCGATACTCCAGACCAGCAATTTCTATTCCTCGCTCGATATCAAATGAACCAGTCTGAACATCACCTTGCTTGCGCTGAAATTCCAGACCTTCCAAATGCGCTCGATGTAACTGAGGCACAATCACCTGGTTAAATCTGATCCCGCTCCAATCGCTGTACGCCCTCTGCATTGCTGGAATCAATCGATACCCAGCTAAGGCATACACGCTGATGATCGGAGCAATTTCTTTCAAATCACCTGAAGACAACGCGATGTACAAAGCCACGATCAATATGCTGCCAAACGCCAACACTTCGATCGTATAACGGGGCATCTCGGCAATTATGTTCTGCTGCGCAGTCGCCATCGCGTACTTGCGAGCTGGTGCGTAGTAACGATTGATGAACTCTCGTCTGCGACCGAGAATCTGAATCTCTTTTGCCCCACTAATTGCTTCGCTGGCCGCTTTGAATCGTCCCTCGTTCGCTGAAGCCCGTCGCTCGCCAGCATTGGTAAGAGAACGCCGAACCAGCAAGAAGGTAACCACATACCCGCCGCCCAAAAACGCAACAGTGATCCCAGCCATCACAGGGTTAAACCAAACGAGAAATCCGATCAACATGACTATTACGACTGCAGACGCCACCAACCGGAGAACCGGTCTCACTACACCAGTCGTAAAGACCGCAATTTCCTCGAGAACGTTTTTCTCTACTTCTGCCGGATTTTTCGTGAGCAGTGCCTCGTATGGGTGCGAAAGATACATCGCCAAAAGCTCGGTCGATAATCGACCATGGATAGACCACACAACCCGGAACGTAACCCACGCAACCAGAGCAGCAAGTGTGTTCGAACCCACGATCAAAACGAATGACATGCTCGCGAGGAAAATAACGATGGAATTCGTATCTGAAAACTCGATGAAGTCAGAAGCAAATTCAACAACAGTCTGATCACGTATCTGGTCCGGATCGGCGATCACAGATAGAAGGGGGATGATCGATCCCACGCCCACTATCTGCAGTAGCGCAACTAAAACAACGCCAACCAGCAAAATGCTGAGTCGCCATTTCTCCTTCTCAGTAAGGAGATCCAAACTTTTTCTTATCAGCTGTCTGATATCGATCTTCCATTCTGAAAAAGTGCACTACATTAAGAGTAAATACGGCAAGCGTACAAAGAAGCTGATCTGCCTACCGACGAGCCCATGATAAGTGTTTACCAACGCCGATCAGATTCATACAAAACCTAATCTACAGGCTCAACACTCCAACAAGCATTACGAGAATATTTTCTCGATGGGCGTGTACTCGATACCCAAATCCTGAGACGCCCTCGAGCCATCATGAGTTGAACCATGAAGCAGCGACTCTATCGAAACCGGCGGAGTCAACTGGGTAACACCCTTCAACCACCATGCGATCTGCAACGGGATGGCAATCATCCACGCCGGCATCGACAGCAACGGCTTACGCAGCCCTCCTGCGCGGCACACAGACC
>JABIHL010000025.1 GCA_018649665.1 Chloroflexota bacterium
CACCGGTTCGACCGAGCTAGTCACGGCAATAAGAACGTCCACTCCTTCGGCGGCGGCTTCCTTGGAATCAACCGCAATCACGTTCATACCAAGTCGCTCGCTCATCACTGAAGCGAATTTCTCTCGCTTCTCGGAAGTACGAGAAAACACTTTCACGTCTTTAATATCTCGAACCGCACAAACTGCTTCTAGTTGTGTCTCTGCCTGGTAGCCAGACCCGATAATCCCAACCGATGAAGAATTCTCACGCGCCATGTATTTCGTAGCGATTCCCGAGGCGGCACCTGTACGAACCTGCCCCATTCGACCTGCGCCCAACACGGCAAGCAGTCCCTCACCATTCGTACCAAACAACATCACCCTGAAATCGCCAGCTGCGTACGACTTGTGTCCTGCCCAGCCCTTTTCAGGCCAAGTCGCCGCCATGAAGTTGAGCGACATTTTGCCTTCGCCGGTTGAAAGCCTGCGTCGTGGTTCGTTGCGAACTTCGCCCGCCGATCTCGCCTTGAACACCTCCTCCAACGCTTCAAGCGCCAAATTCATGTCCAACATTTCGTTCACTTCAGCTTCGGTTATGTACAGTCGTTTCACGGCGTTTGGCATTGTTTAAATATTCCTAATTGGCGTTTTGAACGGATTTCAATTGGGTAAAATCGCCGCTCATTCGACGAGTCTGATCTGGACAGACCGACGCGGGCAACTAGAATACCGCTCGTCGGATCGCTTGCGACATTTTAATTACACAGATCACGATCGCGGGAAGTACCAAGTGTCCAAAAGCCAAATCAAAGCTCTGGTATTCGACGTGTTTGGCACGGTCGTCGATTGGCGCACTTCGATATCTCGACAGGCAGCCGAACTTGGCGCAAAGCACGGAGTCGAAGCCAACTGGAACAAGTTCGCCGACGATTGGCGCGCTGGTTACGGGGTCGGAATGGCGAAGGTGAACTCGGGCGAAGACGAATGGAAAATCGTCGACCAAATTCATCGTGAACGACTCGATGTGATCCTCGACGAGTACGGATTTCCAACGATAGCCGAAGATGAGAAAGTCGAATTCAACAAAGCTTGGCACCGACTCGATGGCTGGCCAGATTCAACCGATGGACTACTTCGCCTAAAATCGAAATACATCATCGCCTCGCTGTCGAACGGCAACATCGCTCTGCTCACGAATATGGCAAAATACGCCAACCTGCCTTGGGATGCTGTGCTTTCGGCGGAACTCACCGGCAAGTACAAAACTCACACCCGCGCATACACCAAAACCGCAGAACTACTCGGACTCGAATACGACGAAGTGATGCTAGTAGCGGCGCATAACGGAGATTTACGGGGAGCTATAAACGCCGGTCTCAAAGCAGCGCTAGTGACCCGCCCCGATGAATATGGCGATGCGAAACAACCCGATCTCGAACCTGAACCCGACTTCGACTACTTCGCCAAAGATTTTCACGACCTAGCAGACCAACTTGGCTGCTCTTAGAGCCCAAAGCCCACAACCCCGAAACGGACCAAACGTTCACTTCAGGAATCGTAGAACCACTCTGAAATAAAAACAACGAAACAGACCAATTGATCAATTCAGGCCTAAAAAACCTCACGCTGAAAGAGAAAAAATGAGCTGGAAATTTGAAAATGCGGCGCCGGTAATCGGCTCGATAACTGAAGGCAACGTCTGGAACGGCGAAACCTTGCTCTACTCCAACATCGCCATGAACCGCATCATGTCGCTCGACGTGAACTCCGGACTCGTCGAGGTTGTTCGAGAAGACACCGAAGGCACGAACGGCCTTAACTACGACAGCGAAGGCCGGTTATTCGGCTGCTCTGGCGACGGACGAGCAATAGTTCGATTCGACCCAAACGGCCAGACCGTGACAATCGCCGATCGAGTCGACGGTCGACGAATCAACTCGCCAAATGACCTCGCAATTACGCCGTCTGGCTCGATCTACTTCTCCGACCGTGTCGGCGACGTCAGTCCCGACAACGGCATCGACTACTCAGCAATCATTTCAGCCGAGCCGCAAGACGATGGCACCTATAAATCCATTCGCCGCACATTCGATACCAGCATGCCGAACGGGCTTCTTTTTTCTGCCGATTACAAGACGCTCTACGTCGCCCAAAGCGACTACGGCGCAAGCGAAGATCGCCATCTACGCGCCTACCCAGTGAACGATGATGGATCGCTTGGCGAGTACGAGTTGCTTCACGATTTCGGCCCTCACCGCGGAATCGACGGTATGACGCTTTCGAGCGAAGGCAATATCGTTGCCTGTACCGGATGGGAGCTATCTGGCCCCGGCGGAATGATTACCGTCTTCGATCCCAAAGGTCGAATCATTGAGACTCACCCCACGCCAGCACAACGTCCAACCAACTGCACGTTCGTCGGCGAAGACCTCTACGTATCGTCAATCGAAGGCCACTGCCTCGTCGCCCGCAACACCGGCATGACCGGCCATTTGCTGTGGCCAAACAATTGAGGAGTATCAACTAATGACCGACAGTACTCAGATAATACGCACGACGGATGACTTAGTAGTTCCAGACTTGGGCGAAATAATCCGCTTGTATTGGGAGTCTTATCAGCTTGTAGCCAGTATCAACTCTGGCTCGAGGTCGAAAATCGCCTCATTGTTCGGGTATTCCGAGGATGAAATTAGTTCACCTCGAATCGATCTGAGAAGCATGAGTCCGAGAATATCGTCCACTTATCGGTTCAGCGCTAGTGCGCGAACACGCTCGCATAAAAACAGATCCCCGATTGAACAAATTGGTGTCCAATCGGTCGAAATCAACAGTCCGGGCAGAATCAGCTTCACGTCCTACTTGGTTACAGGAACCATACTATGTTCGTTCCTCGCAGCCGCTGGCGCAGTTGTAGTCCAAGGCATGACCATTAACAATCTCCATTCGCAGTCAAATCAATCACAACAGTTGTTTGAAAAACAAATGGATGTGCTCGAGATGCAGGAACGGTACGAGCAATATCGATTCGAATCGCTCAATCAGATCCCCGAATTCAGAGAGTCCGGAGAACGACTAGGCGATGAGATTGGTTCACATAATTTTTCTTATAAACTTCATGATTTGACCCAAAGAAAGATTTCCGAACTGAGCCATCAAATGCTGTCGAGCGGAGCAAGCATCGAATCACCCCAGTTAGACAACTAATATTTGCCTCACGCTGAAAGAAAAAATATGACAGATGATTGGAAATGGACCAAGATCGCAGATCACGACACGCTGACCGAGGGGCCAGTGTGGGACGGATCGGGACTGCTCTACAACGAATGCTCCGCCAGCACTACGTTCCGTTGGGACCCTAAAACCAACGAAAGCACTGTGTGGCGCAAAAACACGGGCGCTGCGAACGGTCAGACTTTTGATCGTCAGGGCCAGCTGTTCGTATGCGAGGGCGACGCTCACCGGGTGACGAAAGTAGATCCAGAAAACCCGAACGCTGAGCCGCTAGTAATCAGCGACGCCTTTAAAGGCGAGACGATGAACTGGCCCAACGATATCGCTGTCGATCAAAAAGGCAGGGTCTATTTCACCGACCCAAATTACACGGGCGGACTCGGCAATCTCGATCACGAATCGGTCTACATGTCGGAGCACACGTTCGGCGGAAACTGGAACACCATGCGAGTCACGTTCGACACGCACAAGCCAAATGGCGTGCTGTTCTCTATCGACCAAAAGACTCTATTTGTCGCCGACACTCCGAACCAACCTGAAGATCCCAAACGCCTACTGGCATACCCGGTGAATGAAGATGGAACTCTGGGCGACAGCCAAGTTCTGCACGATTTCGGTCGTGGACGCAGCATCGACGGCATGACGCTTTCTTCGGCAGGAACAATTCTCGCTACAGCGGGTTCTTCGTCGGGTGGACCGGGTCCGATGATCTACGAATTCGAGGCTTCAGGTCGAGTCGTTCGCACTCACCCTGCGCCTGCTGATAATCCGACCAACTGCACGTTTGGCGGCTCATCGCTATCAACGCTGTTCGTAACGTTCATGGGCGGCGAAGTCTACCAAGTCGACAACGTCGGGCACACTGGCCAACTCGCCTACCCGCAGAGGCGGTTTTAGAGAGTGCCCCCCTCTCCCTCACTATCGAGGGAGAGAGGAGTCATGGCAATACTCACCGGCTCAATCAGACCGATCCAGAGTCGATCCGACTTCAGGTAGAAAAAGTGCCACCGGCACCTACTTGCTGAAGCTTGAGTCGTACGCATCTGCTGCAACGAGTGAATCGTCGAGCAAGTCCTGCGCCTTCATCCATTCAACAAGCGATTCCCAGCGACTATCGTCGAACGAACCAACCGGTGCACCCTCCGACTTCCACAGCGGAGCCAGAAGCTCAACACCTTCACGGTCGGTAGGTTCATCGATCTCGGCTTCCGGGTTTAGACCAAGCATCGTGTCGACCGATCCCTGAGGATCGGAAGCAGCCTGTGCGTAGCCCTTGTTGAACGCTCGAACGAATCGTTCAACCAGCTCCGGATTATTCGCAATGTTGTCTTCCGAAGTTACGAGAACCAGCTCGTAGTAACTCGGAACACCCCACTCGCTCGGGTAGAGCACATTGGTCTCAAAGCCCTCGTTGCCCATGATGATCGACTCGTAAGTCCAGTAGACGCCAACAATGGCATCTACTTCGCCAGCCATAAGTCCGGGGCTAACGTTCCATCCAAGATCGACAACCTCAACATCATCGATCGAAACGCCGTCAGCTTCGAGCATGGTTACGAGCATAGCGTCGTTCCAAGGCAGACCCGGTGTACCGATCTTCTTGCCAGCAAGCTGACCTGGAGTCTCGATACCCGATGATGCCAAAGTCATGATCGAATTAAGGGGTTGCTGAACAATTCCTGCAACTGCAACAACGGGAACACCCTCTTGGCGAGCCTGAAGTAGATCGGGTTGGTAATAGAAAGCGAAATCGCTCTTACCCGTAGCAACCAGACCCAAAATCGCTGCGGGATCGGCAGGTGGCTCGATCGTAACGGTTAGGTTCTCATCGGCAAAGAATCCTTTATCAACAGCTTCGTAAACTCCAACGTGGTTGGCGTTCTGGAACCAATCGAGCGTTACAACAACGTCGGCCGGCTCTGGGATTGCTGTTGGCGGCACCGATGTCGCCGTCGAAGAGACAACTGTCGGCTCGGCAGCCACGGTCGGCTCAATAAATTCCGAACAAGCGACGATCGCAATCGACGCAAATATTGCTACAAGTAGCACTAACTTCTTCATGAATCTCCTAGGCGAATAACTCTATTCGCAGTTGGTGGGTACTTTTTGAGCATCCACTTTTCTGTTGCGACGACCGCTGCGAACAGCGCCATTGCCAATATTGAAAGCACAACTATTGCAGCGAAAACTCTCGCCGTCTGAAACTGACCGCCAGCGATCTTCATCATCCAACCAAGTCCCGCGCTCGATCCGAACCACTCGCCGATAACCGCTCCAATTACAGAAACGACAGCAGCGACTTTTAGACCAGCGAAGAAGTTTGGCAGAGCCGACGGAATCATAAGTTTTTGAAATATTTGCCAAGGTGATGCACCGAGCGTGCGGAACATATCGACCATCTCCTGATCGACAGAACGTAGCCCAGCAACCAGGCTGATGACGATTGGGAAGAACGTGAAAAGCACGATGACTATCACCTTCGAAGTGATGTCGGTTCCCACCCAAATGATCAACAACGGAGCAAGCGTGATGATCGGAATCGTCTGCGAAGTGATGATGAGCGGGTAGACAGTTCGTTCTACCGTGCGTGACCAGATAATCCCTGATGACAACCCACCAGCAAGCAAAATCGAAATGGCGAACCCGATCAAAGTTTCCGCGGCGGTCACTCGGGCGTGTCGCATCAAGAATCCGAACGAATCCGCTATTTCCACAACGATCACGCTCGGCGGCGGCAACAGCCAATGCTGAACGTCAAAAACGTCAACGAGAACTTCCCAAGCGACGATCAGGGTTAAGGTCACAACGACGGCTGGAAGCCACTCGATCAGAATTTTCTTTAGGGATCCAGAAGTGTTCATCGAACAGTCTCCTGGCGACTCAGTAGATCGAGGATGTTCGCTCGAATCTTGTTGAATTCGGGCGACATCGAAATATCTGTCGTTCCCGTTCCCATTTCGATATCCACATCAATGTCGGCAATGATTCGTCCCGGTTCGGGAGCCATCACCAGAATTCGATCGGCCAGCAAAATCGCTTCATCAACATCGTGCGTAACCAGCACTACCGCTTTATCGGCAGTATCGAGAACATTTAACAACCACCGCTGTAAAGATCGACGGGTGATAGCGTCAAGCGCGCCAAACGGTTCATCAAGCAGTAAGACGGGGTTATCTGGCAGCACTGCTCTCAGAAGAGCAACTCGTTGGCGCATTCCGCCCGAAAGCTGCCACGGCATTTGATCAAGCACATCGGCGATACCGAACATCTCAGCAAGTTTTTCGACCTGTGCATTCGATTCGGCTTTGCTAACCCCGTTCAGTTCGAGACCAAGGCGGCTGTTTTCAGCGACAGTTCGCCACGGCAGTAATAAATCCTTCTGCTGCATGTACGAAACATTGCCAAGGCGCTCAGCCCGTCCGACAAGTCCGTTTGAATTGATCGAACCTTCGCGAGCTTCAAGCACGCCGGAAATCAGATTCAGCAGCGTGCTCTTTCCACAGCCGGAAGGTCCGACGAGTGCAACAAACTCTCCGCGACCGACCGAGATACTCACGTCGTCAAGTATCGGAGCATTCTCGTAATCGAATCCAATGCCCGAAACTGCGAGCAACGCGTCTTCAGACTCAACATTGCTGTTGTTCGGAGATATTTGTTGATTTGAGGCCGGGCTCATCGCTGCTTGGTCGCTACCAGTTAGATTGTTCTATCGGGTAATCGACGTTTGGATGAGGCACACGAGCCGTTTTCCTACGCTGGAATTACCCAGATCAGGTTCAAGGGTTGGCAGAGTTAATGTCTGCCCTCTCAGCCCGGCTACCCGAGCTCCCCACGTGCTGCTGAAATATTTCAGAACACTAGCGAAGCAATGCCTCGCCTATGGCAAGTCTTGCAATCAATTATCGGTATGTCAAATCAGCTAGTTTTAACTCACGGAAATCGGTTTGCGGCTTTACCTACCGGCAGCTAGAATGCCCCTAATCCAGTTCGAAAGTACAGCAAGCCACACAGGAATTCGCCGAAGGTTTTGGGAACAAACCCGCTCTCTCCAAAAGAAAACTTTGCCAGAGCAATAAGATGCCCTGACGAGGAGATAAACCTTGGCGCGGCAGCGTTGTACGCAGCTGCCAGCGAATTTCCCGACCTCGACGTCATCGCCTACCAAGGCCGCATCGCTCAATTTGGAACGAAGGTCAAAGCACTTCTCCCGGCGAACTACACGAACTTCGAATTCGTCAATTCGATGCACGAAGTTCTATTCGGCAAAGCTGGATTTACTGGTGATTCGAAAGATTATTTCGACCCTGGTAACAGCCACCTAAACGAGGTTATCGACCGCCTAAAAGGTAACCCCGTAACCCTTTCGATCTTCTACATCGAAGTAGCACGAGTCGCCGGCGAGAAAGTACGAGGCATATCGCTTCGCAAACACTTCGTTGTCGTTGTTGGAACTGGTGATGACCGCATTTACGTCGATCCGTTCCACAACGGCGGGCTTCTCTCACGTAAAGAGTGCATAACTAACATTCTCGGCAAAGATAATGTCAAGAATGGCGACTTCGACGATCTTGAACGCAAGTACCTAAAGCCCGCATCTAATCGAGCGATTCTCCGCCGACAACTGAGCAACCTCAAAGTTGCCCACGAAAAGCACAAACAGTATGAACTAGCGCTTTCGGCGTCCGAGCGAATTCAACTGGTCGACCCCGCGAACCTTCGTAACCTAAGCGAACTCGCACACCTACAGACGAAAGTCGGCAACTTCGGCGATGCCGTAGATTCGCTCACCCAGTTCCTCGAACGGGCCCCTGCTGGATCGAACACTGAGCAAGCCGAAAGTGCTCTTCGCAAGCTAAAGTCGCTCACAACGCGCGGCAGCGAAAATTCGTCTGAGTAGGTAATTGGCGGTCTGCCACAAAACCGCTGAGCAAAACCTGACGTATTCTCTATTGGTTACCTGTACGGCTAGACGTATTCGCGCACGGCAAATACATGCACGGTCGGTCGGGTCCTGATTGGACGAGGTGTACCGCTTGAATTACCAGGGACTAGAAGATCTGGAACTGCTTGCGAAGATCAGCGAAAAAGATCGACAGGCTCTCGCGGCGTTGTACGACAGGTACGGCCGGCGGGTATTCGCGCTCGCAGTTCGAATGCTCAACGACCCTGTCGGATCGGAAGAAGTTACACAGGATGTGTTCATGAGCGTGTGGCGGCGCGGAGCCTCCTACACGTCGAAGAAAGGTAAGTTCACTACTTGGCTGTTCTCGATTGCCCACAACAGGACGATCGACGAACTCAGAAAACGAAGGCGCGATCGAAGCAGAGAAAACGCCGACATTGACGATCATCTGAACATCCAATCTGGTGATATTTCCCCGGCGGATGCGGCGGTCGCTCAATCCGAGTACGCAAAGATCCGTGCAGCCATGGAAAAACTGCCTGTAGAACAAAAAAGTGTGGTTGAGCTCTCATATTTCAAAGGGCTCACCCAAACAGAAATTGCAACGAAAACCGGCCAACCGCTCGGCACGGTCAAAACACGAATGCGGTTGGCATTGAAAAAGTTACGCACGGCACTTAGTGCTGAAATGGGCGCGCAAGCATGACCGAAACTAAAGACAATATCGAATCGAACGAAAATTTGGACCCTAGGTTCGAAAATCTCGCAAGCTACGTTCTTGGCGCACTTGACCACGCCGAAGAACGATCAGCCGTAGAAAATCTCATCGAAAGCGACCCCGAAGTTCAAGCAGAATTCGAAGAACTCGCGGAATCTGCCGATCTATTGGCGATCGCCGTTCCTCCGGTCGAGCCTCCAGCCGAGTTGAAGAATCGAATTATGGAGATGGCTGGCCAAGATTCTGCGAACGCTTCAATTCAACAAGCGACGTATGAACCAGCTCGACAACGCTCCTGGTGGCAACGCGCTTTCCAATCCGGATTCGCAGTTTCAGCAGCAGCAGCCGTTCTAGTCGTCGTAGTTGGTAGCGCTCTGGGCTACCAGAACAACCAGCTGGGCAACGAGATCGACACATTGCGAGCCAACCTAGCCACCGAATCAGTGGTAGTAGCGAATCTACAGACTGAACTCTCGACCACATTGACCGACTCTGAAACTCGAGTCGCCACGATGAAATCTGAGATGAAAGTCATGGAAGATGACTTCGGTGCAACCACCGAAATGGTCGTTCACCAAGAAGAGATGGTCTCCGAACTTGCCGTCGTCAACAATGCCCTTCGACAAGCGCTAAGCGACCAGAGCTGGCTCACCTATGTCGCAATGAAAGAGGACTACCAACTCGAAAGCTGGCTGGCGAGCAACACCCAGCAGGTCACGGCTACAGAACCGACTGCTTCAGGACTCATCGCGGTTCGAGGAGTAGGCAACGAAGCCGTATTTCAGGTTCATGGTCTTCAACAGCCACAACCCGGATACGCATACACACTCTGGCTCATGGGGAATGGCGACCCACGACCCGTAGCTCAGTTCGAGGTAAGCGGAATCGGATCTGCAACTATCGCATTCTTGCTGCCTGAACCACTCCGCTTCTACTCAAGTGTGTTGGTCACTCAAGAACGAGTGAATGGAATCGGAAACGATCCGACCGGAACTATGGTTCTGTCTGCACAAACCAACTGATCGACCCTGTGAACAGCGCTGGGAATACTTAGAATTCGATAAATTCCTGCGCTGACTGACGCAACAGGGCTGACGAAGATTGTGAGCAGATCTGATGACTACCGATTCAGATACGAAAATCTGGGTGTGTGATCGCTGTGACGCGGAACTAGTGGATCTTCATTGCAAACTGCGATGTGATAGCTGTGGATTCATGCGAGATTGCAGCGATCCTTAAGCCACGTTATTTTCACTATCTCGAACTTCATTTAGATGTAATGTGAACATTCGATCCCAAGTCGCAAGTTCGAATATGGTCCAACCTCAAAACCGCACAACCCTTTCGAAATCATTTGTTGCGTTAGCCGCGCTAATGCTGCTGGTTGCGCTCTCGATCGCATGCTCAAAATCAGAGCCGATGCCAGAGGCAACCACTGTGCCACAACACACAGCCACCGAAGTAGTCGACCTGTCTAAAACCTCGATGGGCAATCTTGATAGTTTTAGCTTTCAACTAACCCACGATTCAGGTCACACCACGTTGTCCGGAGCTCTCGAATTAACTCGCGCCGGTGGATTCGTAGCAACGAACGGCCTCGACCTCGAAGCAGAAGCCAATATCGGCCGAGCGTTTGTGCGCGTCGAAGCCGTCGTGATTGGCGAGCAGACTTGGATGACCAATCCTCTCACCGGCGTGTGGTCGGAAATCGCCCCCGAAGACAGTCCGTTCGCATTTCTCGATCCCGTGAAGCTCGTCGCCGACATTCTTGGCGATACCCAACAGGCGAGATATCCGGTTGGCTTACTGGGAAACGGTGACCTGTTCATCGCCGGGAACATACCATCAGAATCACTAGCAGCTTTGGTCGGAACAGTCTCTCCGGGCGTACTTCCGAACGTACTACTGACCATCGACTCGACAACAAATCTCCTCAAAGAAATTGTCATCACAGGGGTGGTCCAGCCTGAAGACGAAGCCAACTTCAAACGAGTCATAACCCTCTCTAAATTCGACGAGCCATCGATCTTAGAGCCACCGATTTAATCTATGTTCACAAGGCTTCGGCAAATAGTTTCGCCCTACAAGCTGCTGCTACCGCTCTGCTTTGGTGTGTTCATCGCCGCCGATGATCAGACCGTTGTCGTCACCCTGCTGCCCGACATGCTTGCGGATTTGCGAGTTGGCGTTAGCGAACTCGACCGCGCCTCATGGTCGATCACCGGTTATCTCATCGGCTACACAGCTGCGATGCCGCTTATGGGCCGCCTATCGGACAGAACGGGCTATCGAAAAGCCTTCTTACTGGCGATGGCGGTTTTCACGCTCGGTTCTGCGTTGGTTGCAATATCACCCGATATTCCTCGACTGCTGTACGGCGGTGCTCCAGAATATAATTGGCTCGTTGGAACGAGAGTTTTCCAGGCAATCGGAGGCGGCGCAGTAATTCCGATTTCTATCGCCGCCGCCGGGCAACTCGTCGACGGAAAACATCGGGCCATCGCTTACGGTCTAATCGGTGCGAGTGCGGAAGCAGGAGGAGTCTTCGGACCACTTTGGGGCGGCGGCATCACGACGTGGCTATCGTGGGAATGGGCGTTCTGGCTTAACATTCCGTTGACCATCGTCGCGTCGATCTGGATTATGCAAAATCCGCCGGGCAAACGAAATAAGGTGAAGGTCGATATCCCAACAGCCATGATTTTTGCAGCCGGTCTGGCGACTCTCACGATCGGACTCGTCAGAATCGGCGATCCCGACATGCTCATGGCTGCTTCGTTGGCAGCCACCGCGGTTCTCGCAGTTTTGCTGGTCGTGATGAACAATCGATCGCAAGATCCATTGTTCCCGCCGTCGCTGTTCAAACTACCGTCGTTCAACTTTTCCAACACGACGCATTTCCTAGTCGGAGCTGTCTTGATTATCGGAATGGTCACAGTTCCGCTAATGGCAGCGTCGGTCTTCGGGAAATCACCTCTTGAAGGCGGACTTCAGCTTCTACGCATGACGCTGGCAATTGGTGTGGGTGCAGTGATCGGTGGGGTGATGACTCAACGTTGGGGAGCCAGATTACCTTCGTTATCAGGATTAATCCTGACGACCGCCGGGTTCCTGCTTCTTTCGAGTTGGACTATCGATATCGCTGAACCCGCCCTCACAATCCATCTGGCAATCACTGGTCTTGGACTTGGTTTGTTAGTCTCCCCCATCGCTGAAACCGCCCTCTTTAGCGTTCAATCCGATCAGAGAGGAGCTGCATCTTCTCTACTGAGCGTTTCCCGCATGGTCGGTATGACTGCTGGTCTCGCGGCGATGACGGCATTGGGCACAGTGCAATTTCACGAACTGGTCGCCGATGTTCCTGCTTTTTCACTTGATCCCGAAGTACAGCAGCAGATCATGGATAGTGCGACTGACGCAGGCGTAGCAGTGTTCACCCGCTTCTACCTCTATGGAGCCATTTTGTCGGCAGTCGCATTGGTCCCGGCATGGTTCATGACCAGAACCAAAGCCGAAGCCAGCTAGTCAGCCGAAGCCTGTCGCTTCTTCTCGGCGCTGCGTTCTGCTTCGAGTCGTTCAAGATCGTACGATCCGTGATCGACGTACGTCATCGCATCCGCAAGTGCTTTGTGCCCTGCCTTGTCGCGAATCAGGGTGTGCATAATTTGGCAAACCCGACGATAGTCAGGGTGCCCCTGCTGAGCGGTACGAAGCTCCAGCATATGGAATGCCTCACGAACGTTGAACTGCATCGAGTAGCGAAGCTTGAAACCGAACGGCACAACATACTGAGATACGTCAGAACCATGCTCATCGAGAACTGTTTGATGGAAGTCGCTCATACGCCCCATCGCATCGTCCCACCGCTGAGTCCACCCAACCTCTTCGATAGCTGGAGGCGTCGAGTAGCCGTGCTTCACTCCCAAACGCTGCCAATCGATAGTCATCATCCGATGACGCTGCAAATCCCGAAAACTACCGAAGTCGGATAGAACGTCGAAGCGATAGAACGATCGTTCCATCCCCCGTCCGGGCTTGTGCCTGCGGTTTTGGCGATCACCGGCGTAAGCCCGAAGCACTTCCGTTTTGTCGGCGTCACTCATCCCATTGACGATGGCTTGCAACTGCGTGTCAGGTAGGTCAGAGTGAGCGTATAGAGCAGCCGCTGCAATCTTGTTTTCAGCGTCGTGATCCCATTCAACCAGAGTTACTTCATCGATTCCCTCAGGTTCAGCATCGATGCTTGAAGCGATACGCTCCATAGCCTCGTGGTTCTCTTGGAAATAGTCCGACCACACGCCACCACGTTCCGGTATATCAACTCGCTTCAAGAACGATGGAATTACTTTACGAAGCTCTTCCAACATCATCTGAGCGTAATCTCGAACTTCTTCGAGCGGGTGACTATTCATTCGAATCAGCATAGATTCGTAAGCCTGTCCTGATCCGAATATGCCCACGTTTGAGGTAGTTGCAGCAGGTAACAATCCACGCGCCGAATCACACGCCTTGGCGCGGATCGAAGCGGTATATATGAACTTAGAATCGCCATCCTGACGAGGGAACTGGTTTTCGAAGTACGGAGCGCAGACGTGAACTAGCTCCGAGTACTCATCGAACAACCAATCCATGGTTTTCGTGTACTCGTCTGCAAGAGGTCCGGTCGCAATCTCAGGAGGGGCGGCATACCGGTATTGATCGCCAAGCTTCTGATCGTAGTAGATGTACCGAGTCGACTGCTCAAGGTACGCAGCGAGACGGCCCCATTCCAACACTTTAGTCAGAATGTTCGATGCTTGCTCACAGGCAATATGCGCCCCGCCAAGTTGAGCTACTGAGTCATCACCAAACTGCGAGAACACTCGATCGTATAGACCTTCCGCACGATTGAGCGATACCAATTGTTGGCTATCAGAATCTTCCGCTAGCTCTTCGATCGGCACTTCTGGCTGATCGTAAAACTCATCAAGAAACAATCGGCGCAACGATTTAGGCGAACGGCTATAGCGTGCGAACAGTGCGCCCTTTACGACCTCAGGGAGGTTGATAAGAGCAAAAACGGGATCATCAATGTTCGTGAAAAACCGGCTTAGTACGGCCCGTTCTTCAGTGCTAAATGTTTCCCGTACGTACATCGTCCGTGGCCTATCGACTGCCCTGCAATCACGCAGAGAGTTGGATGTTCGTTGTTACGTGACCGCCGATCGAGCGACGATCACATATTGATCATAAATTCGTGCCAATGCCTACAGCATTAGACGAGCAGGGTTTTCCAGAGCCTTCTGGAACTCACCCATCAGAATCGCAGCCTCAGCACCATCACCAACACGGTGATCTGCCGAGATCGTAGCGTTCATGGTCTTGCCAATAACAATCTGTCCGTCTTTGACAATTGGCTTCTCTTTTACCGCGCCAACAGCGATGATCCCAGCGTTTGGTGGAACGATAATTGCTGCAAAAGTATCGGTTCCAAACATACCGAGGTTCGATGTTCCGAACGTACCGGAAGTCATCTCGCTCTGAGTTAGTGAACCGCCTTCACCACGTGCCCGTTTACCAAGATCACGAACTGCCCGTGAAATCTCGATCAGCGACATATTGTGGATGCCCACTACCGCAGGAACAATCAGACCCTCTTCAAGCGCAATCGCTACCCCAAGGTTGATTTCGGAATGACCAATAAGCTTGTCGCCATCGAACGACGAGTTCCACTTCGGGTGCTTCAACAGAGCGATCGTTACCGCCCGTAGCACCATGTCGTTTACAGAAACCCGTTCGCCATCGTCGACCAATGCCTCGTTGAGCTGCGCTCGGAAGGTCATTGCAGGGCCCATGTTTACTTCGTGCGTCACGTAGTAGTGAGGGCTTTCTGTCTTCGACTTGACCGTGACTCGAGCGATCGCCTGTCGCATCGACGACAAAGGCGTATCCGATCCGTCCATTACCACCGGAGCCCGACCGCCTGAAGCAGCAAACGCAGGTGAAGGAGTGAAATTCTCAACGTCGGTCTTCGTAATTCGCCCGCCAGGTCCTGTACCTGTAACAGCGGAGATATCGAAGCCTTTTTCTTCAGCAAGCTTGCGAGCGATAGGTGAAGCCTTGACTCGACCACCCGGTGCCGCAGCTACTGGAGCAGGCGCAGGAGTCGGAGTTGCCTGTTGAACAGGCTCAGGAGTAGCGGCAGCAGGTGCAGCTTCAACTTTCGGAGCTTCAGCCGCAGGAGCCGCTTCGGCAATCTCGGGAATATCATCACCGGCGTCGCCGATGAAAGCGATAATCGTGCCAACTTCTACGAGCGTTCCTTCAGGAACCACTATCTTGCGAAGGAGACCTTCTGCATATGCTTCCATCTCGACAACTGTCTTGTCGGTCTCGATCTCCGCGATTTTGTCCCCACGGCTAACCGAGTCGCCTTCGGCCTTGAGCCACTTGGCGATGGTGCCTTCGGTCATGTCGGCACCCATTGAGGGCATAGTCACTTCGCTAATCAAATTCGGACTCCTGCGGGAACGATTGCTCGTAATAATCGTTGGTTTGGCGCGCTCGCCATACGGACCTTAAAAGACCCGTTGATAGAGGTTACACAAGAATTAGACAAAGATGCTAAAAAATGCCGATCATTCAGCGGTCTCTAGCCATTTTCTGTTGTCAGGATTTCCGACGTTTTTCCGCTTTGGTGCGCTGTCGATTCGCCTTAGCCACTACCTTCATCCTTCGCTGATGATCGGTTTTGGCAGCAGCGTCGTTCTTGGTCTCTTCGAATTGAAGCTCTCGGCCCATACGCATGTACGAATCAAACCGAGTTTGTGAGAGATTGCCACTCTTGATCGCCTCAGCGATCGCGCAGCCCGGCTCGCTACTGTGGCCGCAATCGCTGAATCGACATTTCCACATATATTCTTCGACATCAGAGAACGTTTTCGCCAGCGCATCTTCGCTACCCGACACCAGTCCGATCGTCCTAATACCGGGAGTGTCGATTAGCACTCCGCCGTTGGGAAGCCGCAGCAGCTGGCGGGTGACCGTTGTGTGTCGACCTCGTGTGTCGGACTCGCGAATCTCGGCCGTCTCCATCGTTTGCTGACCCATCAGTAGATTCACAAGAGTCGATTTCCCGACACCGGAAGCACCGATTAATACGACAGTAGATCCGGCTTCGGTGTATTTGCGAAGCGGTTCGGTGCCTTCACCAGTTATGCCGCTGGCTGCGAAAACCTCAACATCCGGAGCCGATTCTCTCGCCTGTGCGATTGCTACCGTGGGGTCTTGACCCTCTTCGAGCAGGTCGATTTTCGTAATAACTACAACCGGGGTTGCTCCACTGCCCCAAACCAGAGCTATCTCTCGTTCGAGTCGACTCGGGTTGAAATACGTCGCCGCCTGAACGACAAACACGGTGTTGATATTGGAAGCGAGAATCTGCTCATCGCCCTGCTCTTTCCCACGCATAACCCGTTTTCTACTTAGTAGCGAGATCCGTGGAAGAACGAGTTCGAGTTCGTCGGGGTTTTGTTCTTCACCCGGACGAACCAGAACCCAGTCGCCAACAGTCGGCTGGGCAGGTTCGATTTCAAATTCGTCTTTATGAGCAATACGAGCAAACGTACTGACTGCTCGGTAATCAACCGAAGCGGTTTGAACGAATGTGGAAATGCCATCGACTCTAGTGACTCGCCCGGGAACGAGGTCGGAGTCTTTGGCGATAATCGCCTTGAACTGATCGTTCACAGCTTCGGTAAGACCGAATTGAATCAGACCTGAGAGGTCGATTTTACCTAGAGGCGAACCAGGTGATGAAGGTGAGGATTCTGAAATGTCTAGATTGTCTTCTGGAGAAAAAGTGTTCAACGTGGGTATTCCTTAAAGCACACAAAGCACTCGGGGAAATCGTCCGCACGTCTCATCATAGATATCTAGATCAGAGAAACGTTCGACTGGCCTGAGTTAGCTTCGGCTTCAAAGCTGGGCGCGACAAGATGGAGATCGAATTCATGAACATTCATTGAAACGTGCCTCCATGTGCGCTCAGTCACCAAAGTCGGAAACTGGCCTAATCGTAGTAAAGATCACTCTAGCTGAACGAATCTTACAGGGTTACCGAAAATAGTTCAGATCAACTCACAAAAATTGGTGAGTGATTAGCGGCAACAGCGGCCGATAGAAGAATTAGTCGAACTGCACAAACGGCCGAACTCTCTAAAGTCCGTAGCCTTCGGCGACTGCTGCGAGCACGTCATCTGCGTCAGTTAGCACTGCACGTTCGAGACCACCGTTGTACGGCCATGGAACATCGACTGATCCGACACGCATGACTGGACCGTCGAGCCACTCGGAAGCGGCTTGCTGAAGATCGGCAGTTACCTCTGCCATAACCCCGCCTCTGCGGCGTGCATTATCGACAACCACAACACGATTGGTCTTCTGAACCGAAGTGACAATCGCATCCATGTCGATTGGACTTAGCGACCGCAAATCGATTACCTCGACCGAAACGCCTCGACCTTCAAGAGTGTCGGCTGCTTCGTTCACAGGGCGCATTCCGTATCCGTACGACACGAGAGTGATATCGCTGCCATCACGAGTAACGTCGGCTTTACCGATTTCGATCTCGTAGTACTCGTCGGGAACTTCACCCTTAGCTCCGTAGAGCAACGCCGGTTCTGCAACCAACACCGGGTTATCGTCCTTGATCGCAGATCGCATCAGGCCAAGAGCGTCGTACGGGTTCGACGGGCAAACTACTTTCATGCCCGGAACCTCGGCGAGCCACGTTTCGAAGCTCTGCGAGTGTGTTGCACCAAGCTGCACACCAGCGCCGGTTGGCGCTCGTATCACCATGGGAACACTGATCTGGCCACCTGACATGTACCGCAGATTGGCGGCCATGTTCACGATCTGGTCGAATGCAACCAGTGAGAAAGAAATCGACATGAATTCGACGATCGGTCGTAGCCCGGCAGCCGCAGCACCAATACCGGCACCCAGAAACGCCTGCTCTGAAATCGGGGTGTCCTTGATGCGTTCAGGCCCGAACTTCTTCAAGAATCCGTCTGTCACAGCGTAAGCACCGCCGTATTCACCGATGTCTTCGCCCATCATGAATACACGCGGGTCATTTTCGAGTGCTTCCTCGAGTCCCCGTTTCAGTGCTTCTCTAAGAACGATTTGTGACATATGAGTTAGGCGAACACGTCGGTGTTGATTTCAGAAAGATCGGGTTCTGGGCTGTCGTTGGCAAACTCGACTGCCTTCGCAACCGATTCATCTACTGCAGATTTGGTTTCGTCGATCTGGTCTTGTGTAACAAGTCCCATTTCAACCAACTTCTTGGGGAACGTAATAACGGGATCACGTTCCTCCCACTCCTTAACCTCTTCCTGCCCGCGGTACTTCTGACCGTCTGCAAGAGAGTGCCCAACGAATCTGAAGGTCTTTGCCTCAATGAACTGAGGTCCC
>JABIHL010000026.1 GCA_018649665.1 Chloroflexota bacterium
AATCTCGGTCGGAGTCTCGCGCAATGCGCTCATAAGACTGACCCGTATGGTCAGCGATGATTTGTCGCAGGCGGTCCTGAATTCGAAGAGTCTCCCGAGCGTGAATCTCAATATCCGATGCCTGACCCTGAGTTCCGCTCAAAGGTTGGTGCATGTGAATAGTCGAGTTAGGCATGGTAAATCGCTTGCCAGCAGCACCGGCAGTCAACAACACAGTACCCATGCTGGCACAGAGACCAACTGAGAAAGTAGCGACGTCACAAGGCACGAACTGCATCGTGTCGTAAATCGCCATTCCTGAGTAAACCTCACCACCCGGTGAGTTGATGTACAGGTTGATGTCCTTTTCAGGATCTTCCCGTGCAAGGAACAAAAGCTGAGCAACGATCAGGTTTGCCACCTGAGCATTGATCGGCGTTCCAAGAAATACGATTCGCTCCTTCAAGAGAAAAGAGTAAATGTCGTACGCACGTTCGCCACGAGCGCCCGTTTCGATCACCATTGGAACGATGCTCTCGGGAAGATTCAGCAGCGGGCTGTTCTTTCCCTGTGGAGCCGTGCCCGATCCGAAATCGTTTGGTGTGATTAGTCCTGATGTCATATTCATTGCCCTCAGAGGTTTCAGTATTTACTTGGTGCTCTTGGCGGCTTTGCTAGGGGTCTTAGCCTTCGCAGAACTGGCCGGTTTCTTTTTGGCAGCTGGCTTAGCTTTCGCCTTGGCAGCAGGTTTTTTCTTAGTCGCTGTAGATTTCTTAGCCGCAGGCTTTGAACCCGTTGGCTTATGAGTCAAATCAATTACCTTGTCGATCGCAGAGCGTCGACTCAGAATTCGTTGAACCGCATCACGCGCTTCGTCTGTATCAAGATTTTCGTTTGCGTACTGAGGAGTGTCTTGCATTATTGCAATCTCAGCAGCCACTTCTTCGTCACTAACCGAAGCATCGGTATCTTCAGCAAGAGTGTCGATCACGAGCATTCGCTTAAGACGTAGCTCAGCTGAATCCTTCGCTTCGGCAACAATATCTTCTGTCGTTTTACCAATACCCTGCATGTACTGCTGGAAATCGATGTTGTACTGCTGCAACTGTCGCTGCTGATCTTCCAGTACATGCTCAGCCTCATGATCGATGATTAGAGGGGAAACCTCGAATTCAGCTCCCTCAACCAATGCATCAACAATCTGTTCCTCTAACGATCTTCGCAGAGTATCTTTGGCCTGTGCTTCGAGATTATCGCTAATTCGAGTCCGTAATTCCGCAACAGTCTTGAAATCTTCACCTAGTGAAGCAGCCAATGCGTCTGTCAGTTTTGGCAAGTCTTTCTTCTTAACTGCCGAAACATTGACTGTGAAATTAGCGGTCTTACCAGCGAACTCTTCGTTCGGGTAATCAGCAGGAATCTCGATATCGAACTCTTTCGATCCGTCTGCTTTCATACCCTTGAGCTGTTCAGCAAAGCCCGGAACCGGGTTCATACTTCCGGCTTCTGCCAGGAAATCGCCCTCGTCAACGTTGGCGAACTCGGCACCGTCGACCAACCCCTTAGAGGTAAGAGTCAACATGTCACCAAGCTTGGCAGCTCGCTCAACTGGTTCCCAGGTTGCTTGAGATTCCTGAATTTGGGCGATCTGCTCTTCGATCTGCTCTTCGGTAACTACATCGAGCTTATCGTCAAACTTCAGCTTCGAGTAATCGCCCAACTTCGCCACAGGTGGCAGAGCGACAGTAGCGTCGATCTTCACGATAGGGTCACGCTCAACAACAGTCACTTGAGGCGGAGTGTGACTCGATGGAATATCCGATTCTTCAATCGCAAGACCAACTGCTTCAGGAACCAACGATTCCATTGCTTCATCAAGCAAGTAGTCGCGACCGACAAACTGCTCAACGATGTTCCTAGGCGCTTTGCCCTTACGGAATCCAGGAATGTTTATACGCGCCGAAACTTTCTGGTGCGCTCGTTGGAGATGCTTCTCCACAAGATCATCTTCTACTTCGATGTGAAGAATTGCCTGACGATCTTCGCCTTCGTCACGAGTAAATTTCAACGCGTTCTCCGTAACAATCAGTTAGCCAAATTGCTAATTAAAATAGACAGCACGGCAACTCCGTGCAAGAAAGGAGCGCCGCAAGGCGCTCCCCAATTACCACTAATTGTAACTCAGGGTCGCGATTTCTGGCCCCGAAAATTTTGGAGTGTCTACACGTATGCGTGAGGCTATGTTTTCGGCATCACCACGCGGATGTGCAAATCTTCCAACTGCTCATCCTCGATTTGTGATGGAGCCTCGAACAACGGGTCGAACGCTGACTGCGTTTTAGGGAACGCAATTACCTCTCGAATAGCCTCTTCGCCCGCAAGCATCGCAACGAACCTATCCAGACCAAGACCCATTCCACCGTGCGGCGGTGCGCCGTATGTGAACGCAGTCAACAATTGACCGAATCGATCGCTGATCTGTTCTTCGGAATAGCCAATGATGTTGAACAACCGAGTCTGCAGATCCTTATCGTGGATTCGAATGCTCCCGGAACCCATTTCAGATCCATTGCAAACGAGGTCCCACAAGGTTCCAATCACCTTGCCGGGGTCGGTGTCGAGATACTCCATGTGCTCTGCTTTTGGCGCTGAGAACACGTGGTGAGCAGGTTCGTACTTCTTAAGATCTTCGTCCCACTCGAACAAAGGAAAGTCGTATACCCACGAGAACGCGAGGTTCTTCGGATCGACCATCTCAAGCCGCTTCGCCATCTCGTTTCGCAGGTTCGATAGAACTGTGTTTACGAGCTTGCTGGTTCCGGCGACGATCAACATTAGGTCGCCGGGCTCCGCGCCCATCTCCGTCGCCATCTTCTTTATTACATCTAACGATAAGAATTTCTTCAGAGGCGACTTTATGTGGTCATCCTCAAGACCTTCTATCGAAGGTGCACTTTCGTCGAGTGCAATGAACACGAGCCCCTGAGCACCGCTCGATTTAGCGAACTCTGTCAGGTTATCGGTCTGCTTTCGGCCGTAGTCACCACAGCCCGGTGAAACGAATCCACGAATCGAACCACCTGATGAAGCAACAGCTTGGAAGACTCGTGCATCCGATGTTGCAGCCGTCTCGGTGATAGTCGTCAGTTCCATCCCGAACCTGATGTCAGGTTTGTCGGTACCAAACCGCTCCATCGACTCAGCATAAGTCAGCCGAACGAAAGGACCGTTCACGACAGCGTCGGGAGTGGTCTCTTTAACGATACGCGTGTACAAATCTTCGACTACTGCCATTACATCATCCTGATGAACGAACGACATTTCGAAGTCGAGCTGAGTATGTTCAGGCTGGCGGTCGGCTCGCAAATCTTCGTCACGGAAGCAACGGGCGATCTGGAAATATCGTTCAACACCCGAAACCATCAACAACTGCTTCAACTGCTGAGGCGACTGCGGCAGAGCGTAGAAATCTCCGGGGTGTACACGGCTTGGCACAACATAGTCACGTGCGCCTTCTGGAGTGCTCTTGATAAGGATAGGAGTCTCGACCTGCGTGAATCCCTGCTCAGTCAGATAATCCCACATGATGTGAGTCACCTTGTGACGAAGCTTCAAGTTTTCTTGCATACGCGGACGGCGGAGATCCATAAATCGATACTTCAGGCGAGTGTTCGCCTCTACTTCTACATCGTCAGAAATCTCGAATGGAGGAGTGAGCGATTGGTTCAGCACAACAAGATCAGTCACAGAAAGTTCAACAGCACCTGTTGGCAGGTCAGGGTTCTCAGCTCCTGGAAGTCGCGCAACAACCTTGCCTGTCACCTGCACCACCCACTCTGATCGAAGGCTTTGCGCCAGATCATGAGCTTTCTCACCATACTCAGGATTGAAGACCACCTGCAGAAGACCAGTTCGGTCTCTCAGATCGATAAAAATCAGGTTTCCGTGGTCACGCCGCCGGTTAACCCAACCAGCAACCGTAATCACCGAGCCGACAGTAGCTTCTCGCGGCTCTCCGCAGTTCGTGTCCTTGTACACCGTAAATATCCTGTTCGTTCAAATAATGAAAATAGCCACCCGCAGCATCAGCTAACGAATCGACTGGTAGTTAAGTAGATGCGGGACTACCGCTTGCTATCGACAAGTCGCCACAAACCACCTGTAGCCGCCGCTGCAGCCATAAGTTTCAGAATGTCGCCGGGAAGGAACGGGTAAAGCGCACCAGAGAACAGGCTGCCTTCTGCAGGCCAGCCAAAATCAAATACGGTCAACCAGATAAGAGCGGGGACGTAGATAAGAAGTGAACCAATCAACATCGGCCACAAGCTTCTTCCACGGTTCCAACCACGTTGCGAAAGGAAGCCGATCACACCGGCGGCGAGGATAAATCCAATCAAGTAACCGCCGGTCGCACCATGAATTACATAGTCCCAGCCTTCGCCACCCTTAGCGAAAACGGGTAAACCCGCCATACCAACCAAGTAGTAACCAATCGCTGAAACAAGACCCAAACGCCAGCCCAATACGCCACCGAGCATCAATACTCCGAAACCTTGAAGTGTGATCGGAACCGGATTATCAGGCAAAAAGAATCGAGCCTGTGCCAGAAGCGAAACCAGCGCAATGCCGATCACAACAGCAGCAGATTTATGCCATATATTCGCCATCGGCACGAGTCGTTCGAATAATGAAGGCTCTGCCGAGCCTAAAAGGGAAAAAGATTCTGCTCTACGCGTTGTCACAGCAGTTTGCTGCATCGGACTCTCCATGAGGCTGTATTAGCCCCGCTTTCTTATCGCCGCTCAATGAACCGTACTAGGGTACTAGGAAGCGACGTTGTTGACCGAACGCCGTCGATCGTTAGTTCGAGTGATAGACGACGAAGATGATTATATTTCGAGTGAACACAAACGGGAGAGCTAAAATGAGGTACATGAATAAACATGTACCTCGTTATTACATACGGTTTCAAATTCCGAACAATTACGCCGGAATACCGAATTCTCGCTTCATTACTTGAAGATTCACAAAGGTCTCAGTACGCCGTACACCATCAATAGCACCGACTTCGTCTCGAAGGAACCTACCGAGCGACTCAGCGTTTGGCAATGTTGCCCAAGCGAACACGTCGTAGGAACCTGTTGTAATCGTTACCCAGCGCGTGTGTTCAAGGTTGGCCATCTGGGAAGCGACGTCATCAACTTTGTCAGGGTCAACCTGAACGCCGATCAAAGCTTCCGAGTTGTATCCCAGCTTTCGAGGGTCAGGAAGCGCAATTACATTGATGATCTGTTCGCTGATGAGACGCTTCAGACGTCTGCGAACCGTTCCTTCACTTACGCCAACATCACGAGCTATACGCGCGTTAGAAGCTCGTCCATTACGTTCAAGAAGGCTAATTATCTTTCGATCAAGTTCGTCCATGCGAGATTGTTCCAATTGTCCTAATAAGGTTCTGGGGTCTACACTGAACGTATGAACGTTCGAGTCTAGAGTTCTTGGAGCAGACTTAAAAATCTGCTCCAAATTAGCTTGGTATCCGTCTGATTTGTTCATGACGGATTACCGTTACGGTAGTAAATCATACCGCCGAAATCCGCTAACAGGAATCTCCAGACGGTGCGATTGTCGTGATATTTCTTCACAAACAATCCATAAGAGAACGTTGCACTTTTAACCAAAATTGCGCGTAAAGTAATTAATACAACTCAATTACACCTTTCGTAAGGCAATCTGGAGCACCAAATGGTCAATTCAACGACCGTTGTAGAGTTCACCGAAGCGGCAACAACAAAACTGCTAGAAGTTCTTAAAGAACAAGATGCAGAAGGTCAGTACCTTCGTATCGCAGTTGCGACAGCCGATAACGGTGGCATCGAATATGTTTTCGGGCTGGAAGAAACTCCTGCCGAGAAAGACACCATTATCGAGGGAACCGTAAAGGCTCTCGTTGATGACGAAAGCGCCCCAATGCTCGAGGGTTCGAGCATTGACTATGTTGAAGGCTTCGAACGCTCCGGCTTCGTAATCTCCAACCCCAACTTCTCATCCGGCTGCGGCTGTGGTGGTGGTGGTGGATGTGGTGGAGGCGGCGGCGGTGGCTGCGGTGGCGGCGGCGCTGATGCTGGTGGTGGCTGCGCCTGCGGCGGACACTAAGTCCCGGCTTGTTGTTTAGATAATTTCGGCTGGCATTTCTGTGTGAATACAGTAGTGCCAGCCTATTTACGACGGATCGCGGAAACGTATAATCTGCCGTGGATTTGCCACAAAGACGGCCAACAGGAACTGGTCGCAAAGTCTCAGGAGCCTCATCGGATGACTTACATCATCGCCAAGGATTGTGTCGACGTAATGGACGGAGCATGCGTAGACGTATGTCCAGTCGACTGTATTTACTCAAAGCCTGGCGACAACCAGCTTTTCATCAGTCCAGATGAATGTATCGACTGCGCAGCTTGCGAACCGGTTTGCCCAGTAAACGCAATCTTCCCAGAAGATCAGACCCCTGCCGATCAGCAAGAATTCATCAAGCTGAACTACGACTACGATTACGACTCCTCAGAGCCAGGCGCAAACGCCTAAATCGTATTTACGAGTAAACAAAAAAGCCCCAGCGTTTTCGCCGGGGCTTTTTTTATTGCCATGAGATTCGTCAAGCAGGCGCTACCGGTCCCCCCCAGATCGGGGGAGTTAGAGGGGGAGACTGCGATACCGCGACCAAGTCACCCGATGACGTCCGGAGCAAACGCTCCCCTTCCAGACGGAAGGGCTAGGGTAGGAGAACTGCGACGAGTGACTGAGTCGTTCGACGACGATGGAACCTAACGAGAATTGCAGCTGCGACCAAGTCGTTCGACGACGCCCTGAGCTGATAACGAGAACTGCGACGCGGAGCCGAGTCGTCCGATGACGAGCGCGACTAACGCCGCCCGGAGCTGATAACGAAAACTGCGACGCGGAGCCGAGTCATTCGATGACGAGCGCGACTAACAAGCGCGACTAACGCCGGTCCTAAGCCATCGCATCCAGTGCTTCGGACATCGGCATCTTAATAGTCGTGAAAATCGGAATCTCAGTCATCGTGAACTGAGCCGCCGGAACCTCACGCAGGTCCATAACAAGTGAAGTGAAATCCGACGGATCATCCATCTCGAAACTAAGAACGAACTCCGTGTCGTCAAGACCAAACGCATACGACGTATTGATCTTCACCATCGGATAATCCTTACCGACCCTGAAGTGATCGTTCATCATCTCCTGGCGTTCTTTCATCGACTTCTCGTACCAAGGCCGAGTCTTGGTCATCGGGTAGATAACCATGTACTTGTAGTCTTCCTTGAGCTTCGGAGCACCGCCACCGTGCTTATAGCGACTCTTTCGTCTGATCGACAGATACGAATACGACTGATCGAGGTAGCTACCCAGCAACGAGTGGTTGATAGCTTTGGAAAGCTCATGGAACGTATCGACCGAAGCCGAGTCTTGCACCAGCATAAAGTCGGCATCAGGACGAGTCCCTACCGTACTGTAAGTACGAATCTCATCGCCTTCCGAAAGAGTGTCGACCAGTTCGACAAATTCCTTCTTGGCCTTCTCACGCTCATCGGTATCCAGCCTACGGAATTCCGAACTAAGCTTGAACAGCGTGATTTTTAGAAAATTATCGTACTCAATATCTGGCATATGTTTAGGTATTCAAAATTACTACTGGTTGCACTGCGCGTTGATTGCAGCAGTTAGAGTTCGAGTATAGCAACGCGACAACCTACTAATCGGTATTATTCACCTATGCCTGATAAGTCAAAATTCGAACGCGAGATAGACGAGATTCTCGAAAAGACCGACGCTGATGACTCCATTAGCACCGGCGACCCGAGTCAATCGCGGCGACCACCGAGCAAGCCGAAAGCGTTCGAACCATTCTCGGGTACAGCCCCGAAACGTAGTCAGAGCAAGAAACGCTCAACGAGCATCAGCCTTAAACCCGGTAACGTGATAATTGCAGGGCTTGTGATTCTCGCCGTGGCAGCTTTCACTCCGGCAGCAAAGATTCTCATCGCATTAGTCGGCATCGGGTTATTGGCGATCGGATATGTATTTTGGTTCCAATCCGGTGCAGGCCAATCGGGCAGTTCAACTTCCGATACAGGCAACAGAGGTTTCTTCGGGCGCAACCGTTCGCCTAAAAATTCGCAACCGTCTGCACCTGAAGTGAAGTATTGGCGGGGTCGACGAATCGAAGAAAAACCTGAATCGCCTAAGACACCAAAGCCGCGCGATTCGAACGACTCCGACGATCTGGGCAAGATAATCGACTTTCGCTCTGGTGATGACGACGATAAGTCGTAGTACCCCGCTTATATTTTCGGACTCAATCCTCTCCACCCGCAATCTCGTTAAACCAAACGGGCGACCGCATCAATGCAGTCGCCCGTTTTTTTATTGCTTAGGATCCTAGGTGTAGGAATGTGTGCAGATTAAACTGCGCACTCACCCTCACCACGCTCCAGCTTGTAGACCACGGTCTTGCCCCAGTCCATGTAACTCTGAATGTTGTCACGATCTAGCGGACCGAGCTCACTCTTGAGCTTGCCAAATTTCTCTTCGAATTCAGCAACTCCAACGCGGTCGATAAAGTCAGCGAACTCTTCACCATCATTGCGTTGAGCAAGGTAGATATCTAGAACCGTCTTCAAAGCCTCGGGAGCCTGTTTCGCAGGAATACGAGCCTTCACTCGTGCGCCAACCTTCGTGCCAGCTTCCTCGTTCGAACGTCCGCCAAGGAACAGCTCGTACGCAGGTGCCTGTCCGCCAGGTCCCTTCACAACAGCACCGTGGAAACCGATGCTTGCAATGTGGTGCTGACCACAAGAGTTAGGGCAACCACTCGCCTTGATGTGCATCTTCTCAACCAGCGGGTCTAGATCGCCCATACCGTCGAGAGTCTCACCAAGAGCCTTGTTCAAGCCCATCGATGAAGTAATACCCAACTTGCAAGAATCTGTACCCGGGCAAGTCACTACGTCACGGATAGTCTCTCGACCAGCCGCACTGAAACCAATAGCACCGAGAGCCTGATAAATGTCATATAGAGACTCGTTTCGCACCCAGCGATACACAAGGTTCTGCTGCTGGTCGATTCGTGCTCTGCCGCCAGCATACTTGCGAGCTACATCAGCAAGCTGCGACCACTGATTAGCGTAAACATCACCACGTTCTACCCGAACGAAAACCACACTGAAACCGTCTTGGCGCTGCGCCTCAATGTTGGTTCGTTTCCAGTAGGCGTACGCGGGATCGTCGGCAGGTTCCGGAGTAGCACCAGAATCCACAGCAGGTGCATCACTGTCTTCATCATCGACGAACATCAGCGAATCTAGGTCGATTTCTTTCTTCGCCCAGTCACCTTCAAGCTCTTCATCGATCATTTCACGGAACTTGTCGATACCAAGTCGAGCGATAGTGAACTTGATTCGAGCCTTAGCGATGCTCTTTCGCTCTTCATCCTGTCGGTTGAAGACACGAAGTACAGCTTCACAGTTCACGATTAAATCTTCAGCAGGAACGAACTCACGCAGAGTCTTTGCCATCATTGCGTTGGTCGAAAGACCACCACCAACAACGATTTTGAATCCACGAACGCCATCTCGAACACGAGCAAGCATTCCAACGTCGTGCATCAACACCATCGCTTCGTCTTTTTCCGAACCCGAAAATGCAACTTTAGATTTCCGCGGCATGTTCTGCGTCGTTGGGTGTCGAAGGAAATAACGTGCGTACGCAGCAGCGTACGGTGTTACGTCAAACGCCTCGTCCTTGGAAACGCCCGCGGTCGGTGCCGCCACAACGTTACGAACTACGTTTCCACAGGCTTCCCGGGTCGACATACCAGCATCGCCTAAAGTGCGAAGCAGATCAGTCGTGTCCCCGAGTGGTACGTGGTGATATTGCACGTTCTCACGAGTCGTGAAATGCCCCTTTTTCAGCGGAGCGTACTTCTCAGCCACTTCACCGAGAACATCCATCTGATCTGCGGTGACTCCCCCAAATGGCAGCTTCACCCGAATCATCTGAGCATCGGGTTGACGCTGACCGTATACGCCCTGTCGTAGCCGGAACCTGAGGAACTCGACTTCGTCCTTCTCCCCGGACTTAAACAGCTTCACCTGATCTTCGAAATTGGCAATCTCAGGACCGTCAATTTTCAGCACGTGCGCATTGCTTGGATTCGGAATCCAGTCTTTCGTATCAACTCTTCCAGTGGTCACTGTTCAAGCCCTCTTTCATCGCGAGTGCATACGCACTACCTATACTCGTAATAAAACCAATAAAAAAAACCTGCCGATCTACTTTGGCAGGGTTGAAATGTTCACACGCAAAAAAACCGCCCCGCTTAGCGACCGGTACAACAGCAAATGTGGAACGAGTAAAAATTCATAATTACGCAGAGATTTTAGCACTCATTAACCAGATATTGGTACGAATCGAAATGCCAAACCCCTATCGAGACATCTTGCGCACTCTCGTCCACACCCTCACCATACGCATGGTTCTCACCTGTGACCGATATCGACAAGGAGCTCTCTTAATTGGCAAATGATCGTAATTTAGACGGAATTCACTTCATGCTGCCGACCCCGTTCGATGCAAACGGCGATGTCGACACGGCCTCTTTTGATCGACTCGTCGGTGCAGCGCGAACAGCCAACTGCACCGGTGTCGTAACTCTCGGCGTCATGGGCGAAGCACATCGTCTAACCGACGCCGAACGAGGCCCGATCATCGATGCAGTTGTCGCTGCTGCGGGAGACGATCTGACCGTAACCGTCGGCGCAAGCGCAGAAAGCGGACGCGCACTTGCAGCGCGAGTAAGCGACGCTCAATCAGGCGGCGCTGCTGCCGTCATGATTGCTCCTGCAAAAATGGTAAAACCTAACCCGCCTGCAACCTACGCTTACTACACTGCAGCACAAGAAATCACAGAAATTCCTATAGTCGTCCAAGATCTTCCTGATCAAACGGGGGTCCATCTCGACCCAGCGTTTATCGGCAAACTTCACGCCGAACTGCCCGACGCCAAATATTTAAAACTTGAAGACCCACCGACCCCTCAGAAAATTACGAGAGTTATTGAAGCCACGAACGGAACGATGGGAATCTTCGGAGGACTCGGCGGAGCATTTCTTTTCGAAGAGCTCCGCCGCGGTGCCATCGGAACCATGACAGGTTTCGCATACCCGGAAGTTCTTGTCGCAATTCACAAATACATGGCAAGCGGCGAACCAGAACGTGCACGAGCCATTTTCTATAAGTGGATCCCATTGATCCGATACGAAAACTCCGCCGGCATCAGCCTCGCTATTCGAAAAGAAATCATGAAAAGGCGAGGGTTCACCACGACAGCTGATGTTCGACCTCCCAGCCCACCGATCGACGATTCGACCCGTGAAGAACTAGACGACCTTATGAACGCCATGGACCTCAACTTCGATAATCTGTAGAACCAAGCGAATCACGTCCACTTATTCAGACCAAGACGCTACGTTGAATCGTCATTGCCAAGCGACAGGTTCGAATAACACCTCTAAACTTAGGAACGCATGACAGATCAAACGGAACAATCTATCGCTGGCAATCGACACTTCTGCGCCCACTGCGGCACTGAAAACGATAAGGGCGGCTACGCCTGCAATCGTTGCGGCGAACGGTTGATCGAAGTCACAAGCGATTCGAACACACCTTTAGGTCTCAACTCGTGCGCCAGATGCGGCGGCGCCAACTACACTCGCGCCGCCTATTGCTGGGTGTGCGGGTCTGAAATGAAAGATTCCATACGAATTGCTCCCAAGCCGCAACCTGAACTACAGATTCCCACGGCAGCATCTCCACGTACCTACCGCCCCGATCTAAACCCTGTTTCGACCCCTTCCACCAAGCCAAGTATCGATGGTCCAGCGCAACGGCCGGACTTAGGAAGTACAACCCCAGGAACAGAGCATGACCGTCATGCAGCATCAATCTCGCAAGAAAGCCCGATAGGTCACGCTGACTCAACTACCCCGAATTCTTCAGGCACTCGCGATGGCGAAATACCTCGTGAAATCAAGAAATGGAACTGGGCAGCATTCCTAATGCCCGCAGTCTGGGGACTTTTCTCGGGTGTGCCCTTTACGGTTCTCCTTTTTGGAGCAGCGTTCCTACCGCCCACGGTTCAGCTTGTAATCATGGTGGTTGTGAGCATCTATCTAGGCGCCAAAGGAAACGAACATGCTTGGCGTGGCAAGAAATGGCGCTCGACAGAGCACTTCCTCGCATTCCAGAAACAGTGGACATCCTGGGCAGTCAAACTAACGATAGCGGTGATAGCCCTGCTATTTCTCTACGTCCTGTTTGCTGGCGGAGCTTCGGCCTAAACCTCAGCTTCGGTAGAGTCATCAGACGCCGCTTCAGTCGGCTCCTCAATCTCGTCAGCTTCCCAGCCTTCAGGTGCCGAAAATCCAGGACGAGATACCCATCCCCATTTATCTGCATGATGCTCAACTAATGTAGTGAACTGGCTCTGGTAATCATCACTCTGGATCGGCGGAGTCGTCATGATGACAGCATTCTCGCCGTTGTCCGAGTAGTACCTTCGACGTAACCCGACGTCCTGAAACCCGTACTTGCGATACAGCTCGATTGCAGGCTCATTTGATTCTCGCACCTCAAGCGTGACTACCCGCGAATCGTTCTCGACAGCCTGCTCAATACCACTGATGAGGAGCAGCTCACCAATGCCCTGGCGACGATCCGACTCGCGTAGTCCGATTGTCACAACATGGGCCTCGTCCAGCACGAACCACAATCCAACAAATCCAGCGATGTAGCTCGTGGGCAGGATAGGTCGAGCTACTCGATCAAGAACATAGCGATCTAAATTTCTCTTCACACGCGCCGTAAAGCTCTCATCTTCTTTTTCGGACTTTGTCGCTATTGCGTAGCGAGGGCCAAGTTCTTGTTCTTCTACCCGCCAGCTACGTGTAGCAGCAAGATAAAGACCGTTCTGGCGAGTCAGATCTCGTTCAAGCCTTGTCACCGGAGTCATCCCCGGGAACGCCTCTCGTTCGATACTTTCGAGCATCGCTAAATCTTCGAGCGTGGCTGCTCGCACAGAAAACTCGTTCTTCTCAGATTTCTTCGACTCATCGGAAGAGGGCGCCTTCGTTAAGAGCTTGCCCGACTCAAGGTTGGCAAACGCTCCAGCGAGAATATTATTTGGGTCGGAAACAGTCATTTAAAGAATCAATACCAAATTCAAACTGCTACGAGGATAGCCTGAATCACTCCCTGCCCCCTTATAACGCAGCTACGAGTTTATCCCTATTCGCTAATTCGTTCGAACAACCGCGAAAACCTGTGATCTAAACCTTACGCATAGTTAATAAACCTGCGCGATGCTTACACGCTGTGGATCTATACATGGAGGAATCGTCACGGCTACCAGCCAAGTTGCACCAGTAGGAAAAGCCGCCGGCACGTCATCACGACCTGTCGTCGGATCAAGCTCTGTCGGAGTCTTCATGCGCATAACGCGTATGGCTCTGCAGTACAGATGGCGGCTCTTTTTTGGTCTTATCGCTATATTTTTAGCATCGGGATTCCAACTGGCGATACCGATCCTTATCGGGAGTGCAGTCGACGCCGCAACAGGACTCGAAGAAGGCAGCCTGAAAATTGCCAACTCAGCCGTGATCACTTCAATTGACGCTGTCACCGACATTGTCGGTGAGGGTTCCAATCCGGCAAAAACAGCCCTCATCATCATCGCTGTACTGCTATTTATCGCATCTGTTGGTCGTGGTCTATCCGCCATGTTCCAAAACTACATGGGTGAATCGGTCGGTCAAAGCATCGGCTACGAACTCCGTATGCTTTACTACGAAAAACTCCAGCGCCTTTCATTCAGCTATCACGCCGGCGTCCACACGGGCGACTTGATTACACGCGGAATCGTCGACGTCGAAGGCGTCCGAATGTTCGTGCAAACAGCACTACTGCGTTCCGTGTTCCTCATCGTTCTAATCGGCACGGGAATGTATCTCATGCTGAGCCAGGACCTTGTCTTGGGACTTATCAGCCTCAGTTTCGTTCCCTTTGTAGCTTGGCGAGCAACTGCAGCCCGTTTGAAGCTACGATCAAATTGGTATCAACTTCAGGAACGACTTTCTGCTTTGACGAAAGTTATGGACGAAAACCTCGGCGGAATTCGAGTCGTCCGCTCT
This sequence comes from Chloroflexota bacterium, assembly GCA_018649665.1. GTDB lineage: Bacteria > Chloroflexota > Dehalococcoidia > Lucifugimonadales > Lucifugimonadaceae > Lucifugimonas. Next base: position 14,241 of record JABIHL010000026.1, read on the forward strand.
TTTGCGTCTCAAGACCACGAGATGAAAAAGTTCGATGTAGCGTCTAACGAGACACTCACTCTTGCCAACACTCAGGTTGGAATCCGCGCTTCAAATATTTCACTAATGGGTGTCGCATTTATGCTCTCCATGGCAGGCGTCCTGTGGGTCGGCGGCCTACAAGTGATCGACGGCGAGCTAACACTAGGTGAACTTACTCAGTTCCTAGCGTTCATGAGTATTTTGCTTCAACCGGTTCGACAAATCGGGATGATGATTAACGGATTCGCCCGTGGTTCTGCAACCGGCGGACGTCTGTTCCAAGTTCTAGATATCGACCCTAGTATTCAAGACAAACCCGATGCCAAAGATCTCGAGATCACAAATGGCACTCTGGAATTTCACAACGTCAGCTTTGGCTACGAAGAAGACCACACTCTCAACGGAGTTTCATTCAAAGTTGAACCCGGTCACACCGTAGGCATCGTCGGACCTCCCGGTAGCGGAAAGTCGACAATCGCACACCTCGTCCCACGGTTCTACGACCCTAAAGAGGGTTACATAACCATCGACGGCCAGGACCTTCGAGACGTAACGCTCGACTCCTTACGCAAGGCAGTCGGAGTGGTCGAACAAGACACGTTCCTGTTCACAGCATCCGTCGAACACAACGTGGCTTACGGCGATCCGTGGGCACCAGATGACCGTGTCGAATCTGCTTCAAAGTACGCACAGCTTGGCGACTACATCGACCGCCTTCCAGGTGGCTACGACACCATGGTCGGTGAACGTGGTGTATCGCTTTCCGGTGGGCAGCGACAACGTCTTTCGATCGCACGTTCCATCATGCTCAAGCCTCAGCTAATCGTTTTTGACGACTCGACTGCCGCTATCGACGCCGCTACTGAGCAACGAATCCGAGCCGCTCTCACTGAACTCACGAAGGATCGCGCGACGATCATCATTTCTCACCGCTTAAGCTCACTGATGCACGCCGACGAAATCCTCTTTATCGAAGAAGGAAAAATCGTTGAACGTGGATCACACGAGGAACTACTCTCTCAAGGCGGTCACTACAACGATCTGTATGAACTACAGATTCGACCAAACGAGCAAAGCCGAATCGACTTGGACGAAGGGAGTGATTCCTAATGACCGATAGGCACACCCACGATCGAAGCCACGAGATACCGCCAAAGGCTTCAATCAAACTCGGACCTACGCAGGACGAAGAAGTATTCGGAGAAGCATTCAACGGTCAAGTTGTCGGCCGGTTCATGAAGTACATCGCTGCCTACAAAGTTTTACTTTGGGTAGCGATTACAGCTGTGATCGTATTTACCGTTTCTTCGATCGCAATTCCGCTTATCGTCAAGAATGTTTACGACGACGCCCTTAGAGACGGGGCCGCCGACAAATCAAAACTGGCGACGATGGTCGTAGTTTTCTTGGTCGCAGTCGGTTTCAACTTTGTAGCGAACTACTTTCAAGAATTGATCGTCGGACGCGTCGCTGAGCGAATTCTCATCGATATGCGCCGGGCAATGTACGAACACCTCCAAAGAGTCTCTCTTTCCTTCATGGACAAGACAGAAATTGGCAAGCTCATGTCACGCCTTCAAGGTGACGTTGCAGCCCTGCAAGAATTTTTGCAAACAGCTGTTTTCGCCATCGGCGACTTCGTGCTTTTGATCGGCATCATCGGAGCGATGATCTGGCTCGACTGGCGATTGGGATTGATGACATTGGCAGTGCTGCCAATTCTGTTCATCATCCGAATAATTTGGCTTCCATACGCCCGCCAATCGTTCCTACGAGCAAGAGTCACATCTTCCATCGTGAGTGGTGCGCTCGCCGAGAACATTAACGGCATCCGAGCCGTCCAAGGCATGTCACGTGAATACGTGAACTACGACCTGTTCGACATTCGAGCAACTGACAACTTGAAAGCTGCCAACAAGGCATCCAAATTCGGTGTCATGATGCTCCCAATCGTCGACACTCTAACCGGCGCGGCGATGGCAATCGTCGTCATCATGGGTGGTTTCTTCGTGCTTGGCGGAACCGTCGAACTCGGAGTCATGGTCGCCTTTGTACTGTTCGTACAGCGATTCTTCGATCCGATTCGAGCGCTCACGATGCACTACAACGTACTTCAACGTGCAATGGCATCTGGCGAACGAATCTTTGAAGTTATCGATGTTCCTGTCGACATACAAAACAAGCCGAACGCCATTCATCCCGAGGAAATTGACGGATCGATCAGTTTCGAGAACGTCACCTTTGGTTATGTCGAAAATCAGCCGATTCTTAAAGACATCAACTTTGAAGTAAAACCCGGAGAAACCGTCGCTCTAGTCGGGCCAACCGGTTCGGGTAAAACTTCCACAACCGCACTCGTTCACCGCTTCTACGACATCTGGGAAGGCTCAGTGAAGGTCGGTGGTCACGACGTGCGAGACGTAACTCAGGAATCTCTGGGCGAACATGTCTCGATGGTTCTACAAGAGCCATTCCTGTTCTCTGGAACGATCTTCGAGAACATCGTCTACTCCAAAGAAGGCGCGACTCGTGAAGACGTAGTTGCCGCTGCTCAGGCCGTAGGTGCGCACGAATTCATCATGAAGCTCCCAGACGGTTATGAGACCGAACTGGAACAACGTGGCGGCAACCTTTCGCTCGGACAACGACAGTTATTGTCGTTCGCTCGAGCTATCGTTGCCGATTCCAAGATTCTTGTGCTCGACGAAGCCACGGCAAGCATCGACTCATATACGGAAA
>JABIHL010000027.1 GCA_018649665.1 Chloroflexota bacterium
AAGATATGTTGACGATTCGACCCCAGCGGCCTTTGACCATTCCGGGAATTACTTTGTGAGTGCAGTAGTACGTGCCGAACATGTTCACCTGCATGGTGTACTCGAACTGCTCGTCCTTCATGCGCATTAGAAGCGAGTCGTTGATGACGCCTGCGTTGTTGATGAGAATTTCGATAGGACCATGCGCTTCGACAGCCTTGTCGATCATCTCAACAGCGCTCTCTTTTTCAGCGACGTTTCCTCCGACAGCAATAGCAATTCCGCCTGCAGAGCGAATTTCTTCTACTACAGCTTCAGCTTCTTCAGGGTGGGTGTTGTAGTTGACAGCGACCCGGTGTCCATTCGCGGCGAGTCGAAGAGCGGTTGCTCGTCCGATACCACGAGAACCTCCTGTTACCAGCGCACTTCTTGGCTCATTGTCGCTCAATATATGACCCTCAACTTACGTCGTGCATTGCCCAAATAAGCATGAATTGCTCGTGGCAGATAATCACTAATTAACTTCAGCTCTAATTCGGTCGAGCTCGGCCTGTTGGGCTCCGATCAATCCGGTTTCGACTACGAACTTGGCAGTACCGATGGCGTTTGCCACAGCGTTCACTCCCGAAGCTCCGTGTCCGACGATGGCAAGACCGTTCACTCCCAAGAGTGGACCTCCGCCAAACGCCTCGAGAATGTTCATTCTTTCGAATATCTCTTTTGAAAGCTTTTCGCTCTCTTCGGTCTCACCGAGAACACTCTTCACGTGGCCGACAATTGCGTCGCCGAGTCCTTCAGTGAGCTTGAGAATAACGTTACCAACGAATCCATCGCAGAGAACGACCTCGGCTTTGCCCAGAGGTAGATCATTAGGTTCTATGTTGCCGATGAAGTTGAGATCGGTCGAGTTCAGCAAATCGGTGGTCTCTTTGACCAGAGCGTTGCCTTTGCCTTCTTCTGAACCGACACTCAACAGAGCAATTCGCGGATTTTCGTTCTTGTAAATAAGTTTCGACATTGCATTGCCGAGCGCTGCAAAGTCGACGAGTAGGCTGGGTTTGGTATCGACGTTCGTCCCAAGATCGATAATCACTGTATTCGGCGCGTAGCCGACAACTGGACCACCGAGCGCGCCGCGATCGATACCTTCGAGAGTACCGTAAACGACTGTCGCTGCTGCTATGGAAGCACCAGTTGAGCCCATGCTTACGAATCCGGCGGCTTTGCCCATTTTTACCACACCGGCAGAAACGAATACGGATGCTTTAGGTTTCGACCGAAATGCGCGTGCAGGGCTTTCGCCCTCTTCGACTACGCCATCGGCCGGAACGACTTGTATCAACTGCTTGGCAGGTGTGTCGTATTTGTCGAGCTCTGTCTGGATAGTTACAGGATCGCCGACGAGCGCGACTGCTACGCCGCCTTTGCCGATAGCCTGAAGGGCGGCGGGCACCATAACCGATGGGCCGTGATCGCCACCCATCGCATCGAGAGCTATTGGGACTATGCCTTCGGGAATACCCGTCATTATCTGATCCGTATTTCTAATCCACAGTAATAGTTGTGGAAGCGTGTTTTATATTATTCCAAAGGCACGGTTGCCCGCCCGGCAACTGCGTCCGTACCATCGGGCTTTTTGCACCCAATCGTGCAGGTTACGATCAATTGACCGTCTTCTTCGTTGATCGCGGTGATATCGCCGTATGTTGTAACTATCTCGCCGGGGAACACGGGAGCGCTGAATCTCACCTTCAGTTTGCCGCCGTCGTGCCAAGAATTTGGGAACTCTGACGCCAGCATTTCCGTTACGAGCGCAAGGCTTAGCATGCCGTGCGCTATGCGGGTTCCGAACTGCGTAGTTGAGGCGTATTCCTCGTTGAGGTGAATAGGATTATGATCGCCCGAAGCTTCGGCGTAAGCATCGACTCTATCCTGAGTGATCTGACGTTCGAATCCGGTGAGTGCGTCTCCCACTTTTCGGTGCGAGTTATTGGTAGTCATTACGACTCCTCCCCACTGACGATTATTGTGGTCGACGAGGTCCCGATCTCAGATCCGGTCGAATCCTTGTAAGAGACTGATACGGTGGCGAAGTGATTCCCCCGTCTTACCGAGTTGGCTGCGAGTCTGCCGATGGCATCGACCTTCTCACCGATCTTCACTGGTCTAGCCCAACTGACTTCCTGACCTGCATGAACAGTCTGCAATCCGCCCGAAAATAGCCCGAGATCCTCGATCAACTCTGTAAGAGCCGCGGCTACCACCATGATCGGTGCCAGCGAATCGCCATAATCGGGCGATTCGTCGCCTCCAACAGCTTTAGCGTACGCAATCGCACGTTCAGCAGGGATGGTCACGTCGTACGGACCAAACTCATGTCCTATTACCGCGGTCGAAATCAGGGGAACTGCCAATGAAATCCTCGTGTGGTTCTGCCTGCTCAGGCGCAGTAGAACTTGAACGTAAAACAGCATTGTAAATTTGCCCTGCGTGCGGGGCAAAAAACGACGTTCAATATAAGGCTAAATACCTGAGGTCGTACTGCCTCCGCGTTGCATAGATATCGCCTCGTCGACAAGCTCGGCCGCTAACTCGAACGAAGCCGGATTTCGGAAGTCGAGTTGCGATAGTGCGAAAACCCGGTACAACAATCCTGTAGAGACCAGCCCACTGTTGCTCTGACCGAGTGCCGGTAGCTTCATCGCCATTGCCTCTGATATCGCCACGGCAGCGTTCATGCCGCTTCTATTCAAAAACACCCGAGTGATGACTCGACCCTTATGAGTGACACTGACACCACTCTTGTCCTGATTCAGTTCAACTCTTAGATGAGAGCGTGGTTTTTCAACGAGTTCGTAGCCGTATTTGAGTGCTTGCTTCCTAGAAACGGTCAATTCGGGTATCCATTCGCGCACCAATTTTGCACACTCCACACGATGTGGGGGCATTGAAAACGATTGTGTCCAAGTATAATCCCGAGCCGAAACAGAATGAGAATAGTGATCAAGCGTAAGTAGCATCGTGTGAATTTCAAAGGGCAAGTGGCGGTGGTGACAGGCGGTGCTACAGGCATCGGACGTGCTATCGCGCTCAAGCTCGCCGAAAAAGGCGCGTTTGTGATGATCGCCGATATCAATGAAGAAGCAGCGGCAAAGACCGCCACTGAGGCTTCTGAAATTTCGGGAAATTCCAGCTCATTTGTCACGGATGTCACTGACTTAGAGGCTTGTGATGGTTTAGTAGACGCTACGTCTGATGAGTTGGGGCCCGCTGATTTCCTGATAAACAACGCGGGCATCGCTGGTTCAGCAGGATGGCAAACACGTTCACATTCGACTGAAGATGATTGGAAACGCACTTACCAAGTGAACGTAATCGGAATGACGAACGTCACGTCGGCATTTCGCGCCCAGATGACCAAACGTCGTAGTGGACGAATCGTGAATCTGGCATCGATAGCAGG
>JABIHL010000028.1 GCA_018649665.1 Chloroflexota bacterium
AGCATGTTCACTCGTGAGCCATTCGTCGCCCAGTCGATTTATCAGACCGGTGCCGACTGGGTGTGGATCGATCAAGAGCACTCTCCTGCCGGGTTCGAGTCGGTAGGCACCATTTGTGTCCAGGGTCGAGAGAACGGCAGTGCGCCGGTAATTCGAATTCCCTACAACAACCAGGGCGACATCAAGAAGGCGTACGACGTTGGCGCTGTTGGGGTGATGGTGCCTCAGATCGACACACCTGACGACGCTAGAGACGCGGTGAACTGGGCGAAGTATCCGCCAACTGGCATGCGCGGAATTGCACCGTTTTTTGCCGGCTACCTTGGCCTGACTCAGCAGGAGATTATCGATAACGCCAACGACGAGACTCTTTTGATGCTTCAGATGGAGAGCGTAGAGGCGTATGAGAATCTCGATGACATTCTCGCGGTTCCTGGATACGAGGTTCTTCTTGTTGGGCCGACCGACCTTTCGGCTTCTCTGGGAATCAGTGGAGATATTCATAATTCAAAGGTCGAGAACATCATGATCGATGTTGCAGCTCGTATCAAGGGCACAGGCAAGTATCTGGCGACCACGTTCGGTGATGTTGACGACTGCCGACGCTGGATCGGCGAGGGTTACCAGATGATGAACGTGTCGAGCACGCATGTGCTTGGCACGGTGCAGACGAAAGAGATCTACACTGAGTTGCGAGAAACATATAAGGTCTAAGAACGTTTTCTCGTTGGCAAGGCACCCCGGCGGCACCTTGCCAACGATGGTCTCTCCACTCCACCATGTTGCAATCGAAAACTGAGAGTTAACCTTGGAGATAACGGCGAGCGATTTGAAAAAAATGCTTAGCCGCTCATCACAGCCACTGGGAACGAAAATGGGGTACCGACCCGTCGGTCGAATCCTGGAAAATATGTGCACGGCGTGCCAAATAGATCGTCGCTGCAGTGGATTGGTCGCTTAGTCGCAACCGAGCTCACAGTGTCGGTTCTGTCAGAACTCAGTGTCGGGGTGGAATAACATCATTCCTCATTTGCTGAGGAGATCTGTTTATGTCCTGCCCACACTGCCTGTCCGCGTCCGTTTCGAAGAGAAAACGTCGAACCTCGCTTGGGTATCGAACTTTCTATTGTGGGGACTGCGATAAGCGTTTCAATGAACGATCGGGCACACAGTTCAATGATCTCCAATTCCCGAACGATATCGTTTTACTCACCGTTTTCTGGCGGTTGAGATACAAGCTCGGATTCCGTGACGTTGCCGAACTTCTCTTGCAGCGAGGGTTTGAAGTCAGCTACGAAACTATCCGGACCTGGGAGTTTCGATTTGCCCCGCTGGTCAGTGAGAACCTGCGTGCCAAACGTCGTGGAGTCGCGGGACATTCCTGGTATCTGGACGAGACGTACATCAAGGTCAGTGGTCGCTGGCGATATCTCTACAGGGCGATAGATCGAGAAGGAAATCTGCTTGATTCGATGCTCAGTGAGCACCGAGATAAACATGCAGCACGAAGATTCTTGCGTCGGCTGATCGATAAAGCAGGACAGAAGCCTTTGCGGATGACGACAGACAAACACCCTGCTTACACAAAGGCGATTCGCTGGATCGTTGGTCGGAAGGTCTTACATCGACACAATCAGTATCTGAACAATCGAATGGAACAGAATCATCGAGGAATCAAGCAACGCTATTACCCGATGCTCGGCTTCGCCAAGTTCGAATCAGCCAGCCGTTTCTGTAACGCTTTCGACGAGTTGAGAAATTATCTGAGAGTTCGGTCCGTGGGTGGTAAGCATGTTTCTGCGGACGTTCGAAGGAAGATATTCACAGAAAGATGGTCGAGTCTAATGACCGAGCTGTCAGCTTAAATACAGGGATCGAAGATGTATTTAGGTCGACCTAGTTTCGACTGGAGCACTGAGTTCTGACAGAACCATCTGCACCCAGGAGCGCCGCCGTATCAATGTACCCACCGGTGAAAACAGGTTCGCTCCGTAGGGGATAGACCTGGTGGACACCAGCAGCTTTCAGAGTTTTATGGGTTCTATCAGTCTGCTGAAGCATCGTGTTCAGATCCTAAGTCGGAAGCTTTAGTCGAGCTGTCGACATCCTGATTCTTTGGATCTTCGAAGACAGTCACTAGCACTGCCGCAGATAACTTCAGAATCTTCGCATGAGCCTGCGATACCGTCTCGACCACTTCAGGGGTGTCGGCTCCGATTGCGGTTATCTGGTATTTGTCGACTCGGTGCTTGCGCATCACGTTTTTCTTTAGATTTGGCGTCCCCCTAAATAATGTCTTGCCGGGGACGGCTATTACACATAAATTGTCCCAGCAGGAAGCTCTTACCTGTACTTACCATTTCGATAGTAAGAAGATTACGTTTGAGAAACCCGCAGTTTCTTTTTCAGCCATTAAGGGAAACTTGAACGAAGAGGTAGTTGGATGCCAGGAATACAAGGAAAGCCGGTTCCGCCGAAGATGAAGGCGTTCATTATCGAAGCGGCGCGAGATAATCCAACTCGCACAAATGCGGATATAGGGAAGATGGTCGAAGAGTCTTTTGGGGGGGCTCCAGACCTGAGTACTATCGCTAAATTCCGCCGAGAAGCTGGTATTCCATCCAGTCGAAAAGCAGCAAGCCAAGTGCTTACTACTCCCCCGCTTACCAGCGAGAAAAAGGATTACGTCCAGAAGCTTCTGGAGAAGTTCACCCTTCCGCATCCAGATCAATTGCGTCTGACAGATGTGATCATCGGCGTAGGTGAGGGCACTATTGGGCCGCAAAGCAAAAAAGTCTATATCCGGCTCGATGGCTTGAAACTGACTGAATGCTGGTTGTCTGCTGTAGAGGTCAAGTCTTTGATGAATGCCCTAACAAAAATGCAGGATCTTCAGCCGATGTTTTCATCTGTTCATGAGCAGGGCATCAAAATCGTCGGCGACATTCTCGGACACAACCAGGGGATAGATTTTGGTAACGGTGAGAGTTCATTTGGTGAACTGCTCCAGCTGCTTGAGAGCAATAAACCAGAAAGCCTAGGACCGTTTGAGCAACATGCATACCGGCTCTGGAATCGTTACACGACATTTGGAAAAGAGTTGTCTGAATTCAGGCGCATATTTGAGGAAACGCAGTCCAGACCACGCCCAGTTTTACCATCCTAACCGAGTGATGCGCATGTCTTTATGCGCGCACGTGTACGGCAGTTTGAAACCGGTTAGTTATCGGGGGCTTAGCATCTCAGCTTCGCATGTGAATACGCACGTGAGCACGCACGAGTGTACGTGCGTGAATTTGCGCACGCGCGCCGCGCGCACGCGAGATAGCTCCATAATCGGATGTTCAAAGTTGATTATTAATATTGGTACGTGCCAAATTTTCAGAAAGCGCGCGCGTCTGCAGATATCCAGTCACATTCTCGAGATTTTCGACGAAACTTCCATGGCATCACAGCATCAGCTAAAACCGACGACAGCGTTGACAGATCTCACCAATTTTGACCAGAAAAAAGAAAGTGCATTGGGCGTCGAATTTGGTGGTGGAAAACTCCCGTTTTGTGACGCACGCTTCACGCATCCAACGATGAGCGTGAAAATCTCTCGCGTTATTTCGAAACGACGCTGTTTCGCCGCTTTGGTGACAGCAGGATTCAGCAGACCGAACTATCAGAACCGAATGATGATTGGTGGAGCTCGAGTCTGCTCGGCACACAGGAGTTAATTGGTCAGCAGGCGTGTCATGTCAAAAGTCTAGGTACGAAATCACTCGTAGCGAGCTGAGTTCAAATCGTAATTGTCAAAAGTAGGTGGTCGTGAATCGTCGCCGACAATCACGCCAAATGAATGTCCGATAACCCAGTGAGGTCCGAAGTTTTCTCTTGGATACGGACATAGACAGACAGTGTGGGCAGGACATGAACAGATCTCCTCAGCGATCGAGGAATGATGCTATTCCGCCCCGACACTGAGTTCTGACAGAACATTAACAAGTCTGTTATGTGGCAATGGACGAACATAAACGCACCTGTCTTTTGGAGTTAATAAATGATTTGTTTGCGAGTCTTAGCTTGCCCATGACAGACCACAAGATGCGCAATTCCTAAGCTGGCTCGCAGCCACAATTCCCGATCGACACATTATGCAGCACGATCTCAACCACGCCCCACCCAATGCCCCGCCTAATACCACTACAACCACCCCCTACAGTTACGCATGGTATTTGTATCGAATATTCATATCTATTTCTTGGAT
>JABIHL010000029.1 GCA_018649665.1 Chloroflexota bacterium
AAATTATCGACGTCGTGGGATTGCCCCCATTTGTCGACCACCGACTTATCGGGGTCATTGCCCATACGAGCAGTTCCCATAAGATGCCAGCCGGACTGACGCATCATAGGATCGACGTAGATATCTTCAGCACCGGCAGCTTCGAGGGCTTTCTTGGCGTTTTCGATAGCGTGGTCAAGTTGGTCGCGTGAATTCTTGCTAAGCGTGTAGTTGAGTCGAGGAGCCGGAATGCCGTCGGAATCGGTCAGTTCGGGGTCAAGATCAACAGTGTTGTGTTCTTCGGGAAGATCTTCTCCGATAACTGCCATCGCCATCACACTTCCGAGTCGTTTTTCAAGTTCCTCGTGGTGACCTTCGCCCCAAGGCACAGGGTCTCTGAGTCCGCCTTTGGCTATCCATGCAGGACCAAGACTCCTCTGGAACTGATAGGTGTAGCCTCGAACGAACCCACGGCTCTTGTCGGTCTCGTAAAACTCCTGACTCAGACCAATATTGCCAAGCGGACCCTGCCACGTATCCATCTTTTCTGGAAAGGTTCCAGAAATCATGGCGAACGGGTGGAACATTAGATTTTTACCGACTAGGCCGCTCGAGTTTGCTAGACCGGTTGGGTACGAATCAGAGGTTGAATTCAATAGTAGTCGCGGTGTGCCTATGCCATTGGCAGCCATGATGACTGCCCGTGCGCTTTGGTGCTGTTCGTTACCTTTGGAGTCGATGTACTCAGCGCCCGTGGCACGCCCAGCGTCATCCGTAGTAATTCGTCTGACTCTTGCGCCTGTTTCGATCGTGGCACCACTTCGAAGTGCACGCGGCCAATAAGTAATATCGGTGCTGGATTTGGCTCGTTGGTAGCAACCCATATGGTTGTGACCACAGAAGTTACAGGCATCTCGTCCTTCGCCATATCGTTGGGAATTGATGTAGCTATCGGAAGGCCACCAATGCCAACCCAGCTTCTCGAATCCGCTAATCAGCTTCTTGCCGTCGTTGCCGATCGGCAGTGGCGGCATCTGCCGTGGACTTCGAGGTGGATTCGCAGGATCGCCATTAATGCCTGAGCAGCCCATCACCTCATCGTTCAGATCATAAAACTCTTCGAGTTCGTCGTAAGAGATAGGCCAGTCGTCTGCCACTCCATCGAGAGTTTTTACCCTGAAATCGGAAGGGTGGAATCTCGGAGTGTGAGCGGTCCAAAGAATCGTGCTTCCGCCAACGCCGTTGAACATCACCGGCGTAACCGGTGAATTCGAATCATTCACTGGGTAATCTTCGTCGCGCTGCCGAACGTTCGGATCAGGAGCCCAGTGAGTCAGCATTTCGAACTCATAGTCCTGAGAAGCCGAAGCGTACTTGGAAGGATCTTGCCAATAGCCCTGTTCAAGGCACTTCACGTTGAATCCTGCTTCAGCAAGCCAAGCCGTTGCAGCTCCACCAGAGGCGCCGGCACCGATCACCAGTATGTCTACGGTTTCTTTAGAAGATTCGTTACTTGTGGTCATGTGGGCTTTCTGGCTTTGATTGGCGTTAGTCGATCGGTTGAACGCGACTCGCCGGAACTTAAAGTGACGATTGGCGGCATAACGACTGTCAAGATTCGTTTATGAGTGGCAGTGTACGCGTGTTTCGAGCGATGTAAAAAGCCCTAGTTCGCTACTAAAGCACTAACGATGGATGTATGATTTGCCAGCTTCAGATGAACTAACAGGAGAATCAGTTGAGCGGCAATATCAAAGTTACCGATGTCAAGATCGTAAACCTTCGTACCGTCAAACACGTCGGAAAGATCGAACCAGCGTGGAGTCCCGGGCGTGACATGTCGTTCGACATCGGTGGAGGCTCCTTTACCGAAGTTCACACCGACGCTGGGATTACTGGAATCGGACCGGGAATGCATCCGATGCTTCTCGATGCCGTGAAAGAGTACCTCGTAGGGCGAAGCGCATTCGCAGTCGAAGATCACGCTGCTGCTCTCAACTACTACGTGCAGAATCTGCACTACCAGGGAACCGCAGGTGTCGACATGGCACTGTGGGACATCATTGGTAAGGCGGCGAATCTTCCGCTATATAAACTCTGGGGCGGCGAAAAAGAAAAGATCATTCCGTACGCCAGCATGGTTGCGCTTTCGACCCCTGAAGAGCGAGCTGAACAGGCATCGTCATTGAAGGAACAGGGTTGGCAGGCGATGAAGATTCGCTTACACAACGAGTCGATATCCGACGATATTCAAATTATTGAAGCAGTTCGAGACGCCGTAGGCCAAGATTTCACGATCATGGTCGACGCTAATCAGGCGCAGAGCAGCGGCACGTGGCAGCCGGGAGTGATGTGGAACTTCAAGCGGGCTTATGAGACAGCAGTCGAACTGCAGGATCTCGATGTGTACTGGCTCGAAGAGCCGTTGAAGCGATATGACTTCGAGGGACTCGCAGAACTCAACGCCAAAGTCGAAATGCGAATCGCCGGTGGTGAGAACAACCCGGGATTGCACGAATTCGTCCAGATGTGTGAGATGGATACCTACAAGCTGCTCCAGCCCGAAAGCATGGTCATGAACGGTATGACCAATCTAAGGAAGATTGGAAACCTTGCTGAATTACATGGCAAGGAAATCGTTCCGCACCATGGCGGTGGAAACATCGGCGTGATTGCGCATCAGCACCTCGTAGCATCGTGGCGACACGCTCCGTTCATGGAGTTGTTGCACGACCCGCCGATTGGTCACTACAAGAACAAGTTCTCGATCATGGCGAACGCACCAGAGGTCGATTCTGAAGGATTCATTCCTCTGCCTACGGGACCGGGTATCGGAATCGAAATCGACCCAGATCTAATCATCAACGACTAGTTTTCGAACTCAAAAACCGAAAACGTAATTTTAGGAGCGACATTCAATGTCCAACGATCAATTTGCATTTGTAGGAACCTACACACGACTCGGCAGCGAGGGTGTCTACACCCTGCGACTAAACGGCGAGACCGGAGAGCTGACTCAATTGTCGGTCGCTGGTGGACTAGAGAACCCTTCGTTCGTCGCACTCGACCCTTCAGGCGACCACCTATACGCGGTCTCCGAGAGCAGTGGATTTAACGGTTCAGGTGGCATTACTGCGTTCAAGGTAAACCGCTCGACCGGTGAACTGACCCAAATTAATCAACAATCGACCGGCGGTCCTGGCCCGTGTCACCTAATGGTCGATTCGACCGATTCGATGGTGATCGTAACGAACTACTCTGGCGGAAGTGTTTCGGCACATCCGATCAATGCCGATGGGTCGGTCGGTGAGCACACCACGTTCATTCAGCACGAAGGCTCGTCGATCAACAAAAATCGTCAGGAACAGGCGCACGCTCATTCGGTCAACATCGACAAGACGAACCGGTTTGCGTTCGTTTGTGACTTAGGTAAAGACCAAGTATTGACCTACGCGATGGACGTTGGAAACGCCAAGCTTTCGCTTTCATCGACTGTGGATGAGGTTGCGGGCGAAGGCCCACGTCATTTCACGTTCCACCCGACGAATCAGCAGGTTTATGTGTTGAACGAGTTAGGTTGCACGATCACGTTGTACAACCTTGGTGATGACGGTGTCTTGTCGCCAATAGAGACGGTTCCAACACTCCCAGAAGGCTGGGACGGCGAGAACACCACTGCCGACATTCACACTTCTCCCGATGGCGATTTTGTTTACGCATCTAACCGTGGACACGACTCACTGGTCATCTACTCGATCGACAAATCGACAGGCAAGATGACTTTCGTTGGCCATGAGTCGACGCAGGGCAAGACGCCTCGAAACTTCGCTATCACTCCAGATGGCAAGTTCTTGGTGGCTGAAAACCAGGACTCCGACAGCATCGTTTCGTTCAAACGAGAAGATGATGGCACCTTGACTCCTACGGGATCGGTAATAAGCGTTCCAGCGCCTGTTTGTCTCCAGTTTCTAGCAATCGACTAGCAACCAACCTTGACCGCCCTGATCTGCTTTGGGCAGGGCGGATTCCCCCGAAAGGACGTTCGACTTGAAAATCACTGACGTTAAAGTGTTTCGAATGGCTACGCCTGTTCACAAAACCGCTGGCACAAATTGGCTGTTCGTGCGTATCGACACTGACGAGGGAATTTCAGGTTGGGGCGAAGGATCACTTCAGTACAAGGATGCCGCCCTTGAGGCTGAAATCCTTGATTTTGCTAAGTTCCTAGAAGGTCAAGACCCAAGACGAATCGATTGGATTTGGACCTCGCTGTACAGGCGCGTGACGTGGGCTGGCGGTCCGGTTTCGATGTCGGCCATTGCAGCTATCGACCTCGCCCTATGGGATTTGAAGGCAAAATCGCTTGGTATTCCCGTTTGGGAACTCGCTGGCGGCAAGCATCGTGACAACGTTCGCGTCTATGCCAACGGTTGGTTCGAAGATCTCACTGAACCAGTGCCGGGAGTTCCGGCTGAATTGGTGGCAAGGCAGGCATCACCCAAGTTGCACGCTGAAGCAGCAGTTCGACTCAAAGACGAGGGCTGGACTGCTCTGAAATTCTATCCATTTGGTGGACCGCAGACAACGACTCCTGCGCAGATCAGTCACGGCATTGATTTGGTGCGTGCGGTTCGAGAAGCAGTCGGACCTGACATGGAGATTGGTATCGACGTGCGTACGCGGTTAAATCCGTGGAGTGCGGGTCGGGCTGCACAACAGTTAGAAAAGTTCAATATCGCTTGGATGGAAGAGCCGATTCTCTACGACAATGTCGACGCTATGGCAGAGTTTGCTCGTTCAGTAAATGTGCCAGTATCGACGGGTGAGCAGCTGTACAACCGCTGGGAATTCCGTCCTCTGCTCGAAACAAACACCGTGAGGATGATCCAGCCTGACATTTGCCATTGTGGTGGGTTTACCGAAATTCTCAAGATAGCCAGCATGGCAGAGGCGTACTACGTGCCGGTCGCTCCGCACAACTCGAATGGCCCTCTTTCAACACTGGCGAGTCTGCATCTACAAATGAGTATTCCGAACTCGTTCATGCAGGAGATATTCGTATCGTTTTTCGATCGATATCAAGAAGTACTGACAAACCCGATCGACATCACCGACGGAATCGCCACCGTGCCTGACGGCCCCGGCTGGGGTGCGGATATCAATCTGGAAGCACTGGCGAAATATCCGCCAACTGATTTCGTACAGATCCAAGACGAACCGTATCTGGATTTTTAGCTAGTAGAGCTACTCGACAATTGCCTGTCGCTCGGATTCAACCTCTTCGAACCACGTTTCAAGTTCAGCAAGCATTCGGCTGGCAATCTCTGGGTTACCCGCAGCGATGTCGTTTGTTTCTCCCGGATCAATCGAGAGGTCGTACAGCTCAGGTGTTGGCGGCTCGGGAACGATTTTTTTCGGTTCGGGCCAGTTGAACTTCTCAGTGAAGTTCTCGGGGTAGTACTTGTACTCGATATCTTTCTCGATGTAATCGTCGGCAAGCTGCTCGTCGGCGTCCGAGGCGTAAGCGATATCTAGGGCAGGGCGGACTAGCTTCCAGTCGCCATGGCGCATCGCAGCGTTCGTGACGCCGATTGGTGAATCTCCGTTCCACTGCCAGAAGCGCCTCGGCGCGTTTTCTGGGGAGTCACCACGCAGAGTCGCGGTCATGTCGTGACCGTCGGTTGGCTTCTCGCCGACTCTGTCCGAACCAGTCAATGACAGCAATGTTGGTAGCCAGTCAGTGAAACATATTTGATCGTCAATCTCGATGTCTTGCGGCAGACCGTTCGTCCATCGAGCGATCATTGGCACTCGAATGCCACCCTCGTAAACCGACCCCTTGGAGCCAGCGAAACCGTTGTTGTATCGTGAACCATCGAGCGAGACACCATCCGGAACCTGATCGTATCGATGACTGAACGCCGGACCGTTATCGCTGGTGAACATTAACAACGTGTCGTCTTCGATTCCTGATGTACGGAGAACCTCACGTACTTTGGCGATTCCTCGATCCATCACTTCAATCATTGCGTAAATCAACGCAATTCCACGCTCGAAACCGGCATCGACGTACTTCTGCGTGACCTCCTCAGGAGCCTGCAAAGGCGAGTGCGGCGCGTTCCACGTAATCATCAGGAAGAACGGCTCATCTTGGTGACGACGGATGAAATCTGCTGACTCGTCGGCTAGAACGTCAGTTAGGTAGCGGCCATCCGACTTTTCTAGCGTGCCGTTTCGATCGAGATTCCAACGGTAGTAATCGGCCCATCCACCTCTGAAACCTGCGAATTCGTCGAAGCCTCGGGCGTTGGGATGAAATCGAGGATCAAGCGCACCGTTGTGCCATTTACCAACCATCCCGGTCGCATATCCTGCCGACTTGAACGAATCGGCAATGGTCGCTTCTCCAAGGGCTATACGGTCGTTTCCGAGCACCTCTTGGGGAGTCACCGCTCCAGTGCGGATCGGATAACGACCCGTGAGCAATGCAGCCCGGGAAGGAGAGCACACAGCCGACCCCGCGTAGTGCTGCGTAAGACGAATGCCTTGAGAAGCTAGTTCGTCCAGAGCAGGGGTGTGAACTCTTCCTTCGGAATACAGTCCGAAATCGCCATAACCCATATCATCGGCGACCATCAGGACAATGTTTGGACCGGTCAATATTTTGCTCGCTTTTTGGCTGACTAACTGATTGGCTATCCGTAATTTTTCACATTCGAATCTTGCCGCTGAAATGTAGCAGCATCCTAGATGTCAGAAGTCGTTATGGGTGTCGGATTCGACCCATAGCCGGTATTGTTTACGGCAAATAGCGTTATGAACCGGATAATTAATAGGACTGCTGGCATATGGCAATGGAAACCAAACGACTGGGTAAAACGGATCTGGAAGTTGGAAGGCTCGGTATTGGTCTGTCCGAAGTTGGGTTCAATCTCGAACTGACCGACGTCGATCAAGCGCGTGACGTCATCAATCAGGCTCTCGATAATGGCGTCAACTTCCTAGACACCGCAGCGTGCTACGGAATTAGCGAAGAACTGATCGGAATGGTTGTTTCGGAACGTCGCAGTGAATTCGTTCTCGCCACCAAAGCCGGGCATTATCTTCCCCGAGGCGAAGGAAAAGACTGGACGTACGATCTGATTATTTCGTCGATAGACCGTTCGCTTGAACGAATGAAGACCGACTACGTTGATCTCGTCCAGCTCCACTCTTGCACTGTTGAAATCCTCGAACGTGGTGACGTTATCCGAGCGCTGCAAGACGCTAAAGCCGCTGGCAAAACCCGTCACATCGGCTACAGCGGCGACAACGAAAACGCCAAATGGGCGGTGACGAGTGGTTTGTTCGACACATTGCAGACCAGTTTTAGTCTCGTTGATCAATCGGCACGAACGAACCTATTCGCAGATGTCGAAGCGAACGATATGGGTTTGATCGTCAAACGACCGATCGGCAATGCCGTTTGGGGCGCCGCTGCCGACCCTCGACCTTACGAGCACATTCCCGAATACACGATGGAATACACCCGGCGCGCTGGCGTGATGGGCGAAGAAGGCCCGCTTGCCGACGACCCGAACGATCGAATTCGACTCGCCTTGGGCTTCACATTTGCTCACCCTGAGGTCGACGTGACAATTGTTGGCACACAGCGTCCGCATCACATGAAGTCAAATTTAGAGATGGTTTCCGAGCCACTTGGTGTTACCGAGGCTACGGTTTCTGATCTCCACGCACGTTGGGACAAATTCGCTGATGGTTGGGAGCAACGGGGCTAGCCGTTTTCGCTTTCTGCTGGCTAAAATGGATAGAAGTCAGCAGTGAGCGATTCACCTTGTGGGGGAGTGGCGAAATGGCAGACGCGCATGCCTTAGGAGCATGTGCCTTAATCGGCGTGTGGGTTCGACTCCCACCTTCCCCACCATTTTATTTTTCGTACAATCACCGGTCGATGGCGCGATTCTCAAGTCGCAGCAATGTCCCGCTAATCGTTCAAGCTAAAGAAAACCCATGCCAAAAATCCTCGTAACCCGACGTACATTTCCGGAAGCCGCAGCAGCGCTTCGCGCAAGCGGTGCAGAAGTTGTGATTTGGGAAGATGCAGATTCTCCATCCCAAGATGACCTGCTCAAGGCTGTTGCAGATATCGATGGTCTTTACGCTCACATCACGAACCAAGTGAACGCTGAAGTTATGGATGCTGCGCCGAACTTGAAGGTTATTGCAGAGTTTGGTGTTGGCTACGACAACATCGAAATCGCTGCTGCGAACGAACGAGGCATTGCAGTTTGCAACACCCCGGGAATACTTTCCGAGAGTACCGCCGACGAGGCGTTTGCGTTGTTGGCCTCAATGGCCCGACGCACCCACGATCTACCAGCAATGGTGAAGCGCGGTGAGTGGGGCGACTTCGACCCGCTGGGTTATCTCGCAACCGACATTCATCACAAGACGCTTGGAATCGTCGGCATGGGCAATATCGGATCCGAGATGGCAAAACGTGCCGCTGGGTTCAACATGAACGTGCTGTATTTCAATCGAAACAAACGTGACGAAGAATTTGGCGCAACGTACGTCGACTCACTGGAAGAGATTCTCGAACGTTCTGACTACGTTTCATTGCACAATCCTCTGACGCCTGAAACGACGAACATGATGAGCACAGATCAGTTCAAGCTCATGAAGAAGTCGGCGATCCTCATCAACACGACTCGTGGACCTGTAGTCGATCAAGACGCACTCTACGAAGCGTTGAAGTCTGGCGAGATCGCCGGAGCAGCGTTGGACGTAACTGTTCCAGAACCGATTCCCTCTGACCACCCGCTGCTGACGCTCGACAACTGCCTCATCATGCCGCACGTAGCGAGTGCTACAGGCGATACTCGAATGAAGATGGCAATGATGTCGGTCGAGAACGTTCTCGCAGGCGTGGCGGGCGACTGGCCACCGTACTGTGTGAACCAAGCGGAGATCGCCGGTAATGCCCGTCTGAAAAGCTAACGTAGTGCGTCATGCACACAAAAAAAGCCGCCGGATTTCCGGCGGCTTTTTCATTTGATGTGTTCTGAACACTTAGTCGTCGAAGAAGCCTGCGTCTTGTTCGCGCAGGTATCGCTTCGCTTCATCAACTCGGAATGTGATGCCGAGTCCTGGGGCATCGGGCACGGTGATGTGACTATCGGTCACGTTAAGTGCCTCACTACCTTCAAAAATCTCCCACCACCACTGTGGTTTTACAGAAGGCAACTCAAATGCCAGGAAGTTGTCTGGCATCGCAGCTGAAACCTGCGTCAGGGCGGCTACTCCAATGATCCCGTCAGCTGTTCCGTGGGGAACCATCTGAATATTGTGCAGATCGGCGAACTCGCAAATCCACTTCAACTCTGAAATACCACCGACATCCATAGGATCGGGACCAACAAAGTCGACAGCGTGCTGTTCGATCAAATCCTTGAATCCGTGTCGCAGATACACCTGTTCACCCGTGTGAATTGGTGTCGATGTGTACGGAGTCACCTGTAAGAAGTAATCCGGGTGAACATACGGGGTGTAGTCGCCGGTGATCGTGTCTTCGAGCCACATGAGGTGGTACGGCTCAAGAGCCTGAGCAAGCCGAAGTGTGTCCGATGCTGTCATTCCCGGACCACAATCTAGGGCAAGTCCTATTTCAT
>JABIHL010000001.1 GCA_018649665.1 Chloroflexota bacterium
GAAATCACTGTTTCAAACCCCCACCCAACTCGCGACATCACTGTTGATGTGGTCGACAACGGCGTGCTTTTCGGGCAAGTGACAGTGCCGGCGGGCAGTGATTCGATCCCTGTTAACTATTCTGTCGATGGTGATGCTGCTGGCGGCGTAAATATCGCTTCAGCTAGTTACAGTTTGCCAACGGGGGGCGACTCGGTCGATTCGGCTCCAGTGCCTTACTCGTTCGGTAGTGCCGTTGTTACTTTGGTCGGCAATTCGGCCGATGTGCTCGATAACCAGTTGATCGACGGAATCGTAAGTGGATCTCCGATCGACGAGCAGGTTACTGCAGGCGCTGATGGAACTTACTCCGGAATCTGGGGATACCCAACAACGGTTGGACCATTTGCATGTGGAACGACTCACACAGTCGACAACACAGCATCAGTAAATGCTACGGATTCCGACTCGAGTGATTCGGCAATGGTCAATGCAGTTATCAACGTTGCTGCTTGTGACGGTGGAGATGGCGGCTACACACTGACTCCTGGTTACTGGAAGACTCACTCGATGGCTCATAACGACGGTCGTCACTACGACGATACGTGGGATGCCATTGGCGATGCCGGCGAGAACGAAGATTACTTCGACCCTGCTTACACATGGATCGAAATCATGTGGGTCAATGATGGCGGTAACGCTTACGTGAAGCTTTCACGTGCGTACATCGCAGCCACCTTGAATGGGTTGAATGGCGCAGATACCACTGCTGTCGACGCCGAATTGGCATGGGCTGCAGATTGGCTCGCCAACAACACTGTTGATGGCGTTGGCTCGCTGAAGGGCAAAGCTAAGAAAGCCGCACAGGAAGCAGTTGAAGTAGCGGGTACTCTCGATGATTACAACAATGGAATTATCGGACCTGGACACGGGAACTTCTAGAACCCTTTTAGGTTTCTAAGTGAAAATCTAGTGGGGGAGTGACTTCGGTCGCTCCCCCATTTTTCTTTAACTGAAATTCGAATCGAACTGCATCTATATTCTCGGTTCTGAATGTCGACGATTCATGTAAAGTCCGGCGTAGATTTGCCAACTCCACGTCATCACGACAGGAATTTCTCCGTATGAAGATCAGGTCAGTCAAAGCCATCGAGGTTGATGTAACCCCGCACGCAACTACCAAGCCACGCGTTCCGAAGATCGCGACCAACGGCTTTGTGAGCCCGATGCAGCGCTATCCCGAGCTGAAGCGCAGCGACTGGGGTAACAACTGGAAACGCACAGCGTGTGTAGTGACTGCTGAGGATGGCACGTGGGGATTCGGCCTCACGCTTCACAGCGGTGTCACCGTACCTCTGATCAACGACCACATCGGTCCGGTAATCGAGGGCGAGAACTGCATGGCGACCGAACGTGTGTGGGATCTCATGCAAAAGGCAACCGCTCCATACGGAACGGCGGGAGTTTCCAGCTTTGCGATCAGCGCAGTCGACAACGCGCTTTGGGATCTCAAAGGGAAGCTACTGAACAAGCCGGTTTACGAAATCATTGGCGGCCCTCAGAAAGAGAAAATCTTCTGCTACGCCAGCAACACCGATCTTTCGTACCCCACCCCGGATTCCATCGATTGGTTCCTAGAACTTGGCTTCAAAGCTGTGAAGCTGTTCTTGCGTGAAGGACCGGATGCTGGTCTTGCCGGACTAAACCGAACGGAAGAGCTTGTTGCGAAGACTCGTGAGCAAGTTGGCCCGGACGTCGAGATAGCAGTAGATTGTTGGATGTCGATGAACACCGACTACATGGTTCGACTCGCCGAGCGACTCCGCCCGTATAGCATCAAGTGGCTTGAGGATTACATGCTGCCCGAAGACATGGACAGCTACTTTAATCTTCGCCAACGAATACCGTTCCAGACTCTCGCTACTGGCGAGCACTGGTACTCGATCCACCCATTCGCACATGCTGCAAGCCATGGACTTGTCGATATCTTCCAGCCTGATTTGCAATGGGTTGGCGGGCTGACTGCTGGAATCAAAATCTGCCATTTGGCCGAGGCTCACGGCCTTACGGTTATTCCGCATGCCAGCACAAATTACCCATACGGCCAGCACCTCGCATACGCCATGTCGTCAGTCATGTGGGCTGAGCGATCTGAAGGCGTCGCACCTCCGGGTGTGCCGCTGGAGGAGTTGGTAGTTTTGCCGGGAACACCTGTGATCAAAGATGGTTATTTAACGCCGTCGAATGCTCCCGGATTCGGCTTCGAATTTGATCTTGATTGGATCGAACAGCGGGCTACTTAACGCCCGTTTTGTCGATCTGAACAAGTAATCGATTGCGCCATGGATCTATCGCAGGAGTAGTATGGCGCTCATGTCAATTTCTGGTCACACATCACTTCCGAGCGTCGCTACTTGAGTGCCTCCGCTAATACTCCCGCTCCGCCTGCCGACCAGACCGACGCTCCAGACGCCAATAAGTGGGTTGCCTTCACGGCGATTGGCATCGCGTTCTTCACGATGGTCGCGAGCATGGGCATGGTGTTCATCGCCCTGACGCAGATCGCCGATACGTTCGGAATAACGCTTCGTTCAGCGTCTTGGATCGTGATTGTTCAAGGTTTGACCATCAGCGCGTTCATGTTGCCGATGGGTCGGTTCGCCGACATTATCGGACGCAAGAAAGTTCACCTGATTGGACTAGTCTTTTTTGCCAGTGGATCGGTATTTACAGGTCTGGCTCCAAGCTTTGGGCTACTGATTGTCGCCCGAATTGTGGCCGCCATCGGAAACTCGATGGGGCAGTCGGTTGGTACGGCAATGGTGCTATCGGTATTTCCGGCGCGTGAACGCGGTAAGGCGATCGGTGCGCAGACCACTTCAGTTGCGATTGGTGGGGCTATCGGGCCGGTTATTGCTGGTCTGTGGTTGCAGTTTTTCTCATGGGAGACACTGTTCTTTGTGCTGACAATCCCAATTGGAATAGCGTTTATTGCCGGCTACTTCATCCTCGATGAAAAGATCGTTAGTCAGCAGCGAACTGGCGCAAAGCCGAACTTTGACTGGATGGGCGCAATCGTTTCCGGATTGATGATTATCATCGTTGTAATCCTCATCAATAATCCGTTCGACGTTTCGATACTGTCGCCGTTGATTCTCGGTGGATTGGTCTCGGCTGTACTGCTGTTCGCGTTCTTCATCCGGTGGGAGCTTAAGTCTTCCTCTCCGATGCTCGACCTGAGAATGTTCAAGAACATCATGTTCTCGATGGCGATTGCGACGCGGTTCCTGGGATTCTTGGGCACGACAACTGTCAGATTCTTGATGCCGATTTACCTAATAAGCCTCCGTAACATCGAAGAAGCTGCGGCTGGAGGAATCTTGTTCCTCACATCTTTGGGAATGGCGGCAGCGGCAAGCTCATCGGGTCGCATGGGCGACAAAATAGGTGAGCGACCATTCACCATTGTTGGCTTCGCAATGCTTGTCGCAACGGCAATTGCGTTCATGGTGTTTACCAGTGAAACCTCGTTCTGGATCGTTAGCCTCGTACTGTTGGTGAACGGAATTGCGATGGGTCTGTGGGGAGTACCTAACAACAGCACAATTCTTGGTAGCGTTTCAAAAGAATCGTTCGGTGTTGTTGGTGCCTTGACGAACCTAACGAGGAACGTAGGAAACGTGGCAGGGCAGGCGATTGCATCGGCCGTTGTTGTGGGCGTAATGGTCGCTGACGGATTCGATATCCCACTCAGCGACATCACCGGCAACAAGCCAGCCAGCGATTCGTTCATGAACGGCTGGCGATACGCCTACATGCTGGTAACAGTCTTCTCGCTCATGGGGCTGGCTTTGGCGATCATGACGAAGCCGACGAAGAACGCTGAATCCGAGGAGTAGCCAGAGCATGTCTTAGCTCGCCGGTTCGGTCAATTCTTGATGCTGATTCACATCAACTTGATTCAATGTGGTTGTCCGGCCACTCGGCCACTTGATTGTCACGTCCACAGAATTAGCTGATCCGATACCAAAATGAGCGTCGAGCGAACTCATCGATAAGAAGCTAGAAGAACCGAGTACCTCGCTGGACTGAATGACCGTCTCGCCGTTGGCAGATGCGTAACTCACGGTGATCTTCGCACCAATGGCGTCGGCGTTCGATCCTGTGCCATCGATAGCCATTCGCCCTCGAAGGCTGAAAGACACCCAGTGATTATCGCCACCGCTGTTCATCCAGACGAATAGTGGACCACTAGCTACCGCTCGTTCGCCGTCGGCATCGAATGTTTCACCGTTGCTGTTCGTGCCGATTACGTCGATAAATCCATCGCCGTTCAAATCGCCAATAGCAACGCCCTTGCCGTTCTCATGGAACTCGGTACCGAGTCGTTGTTTCGAGACGTTGAAATCACCGTCGTCAGGATCAAGAACCGAGTAGTCGACCGCCAGTGAATCAATGATTCGAGCCTCAGCCGTGATGTCGCTGAATGCTCCGCTGCCATCGTTTTGGAGTAATCGTCCGAACCCGAGTGCGAAATCGCCCTGCGGACCTTCTCCACGGGCTGCAAGCGAACCTAGCCAGTACAGGTCTTGGTCGGCGTCATTGTCCATATCGAAAAAGGCAGTACCGAATCCGAATTCATAGGCTTCAAGTCCATTGATCTCGGTGTCCAGTGAGGTCGTGAAATCTTCATCCAAAGAGCTCGGCGGCACGATCGTGCTTGCGGCTACTGAAGTCTCACCAGTCACGATCACGAACGCACCTGGGCGGTTGGCATCAGCGCCTTCGTTGACCCGATTTTCGATCAGGGCATGGAAGCATGTACCCGTGTCGGTCGAATGGTAGTAGGCGCAGTCTGCCGAGGGAATATTTGGCCAAGGTCGCTCAAGAGGTTGGTAGCCCATATTGGTGACAAATACGTCGAGGTCGTTGTCGCCGTCGTAGTCGCCAAGTGCGAAGCCCATCCATTGACCCATCTGGTCTATGCCAAGAAGTTCTTCTATGGGCGTAAACGTAATTCCTGCCGGATTTGAATCGTTGCGATAAACCTTGAGTCGATCACCATCGTCGCCAACCCACAAATCTAGATCGCCATCGGAATCATGATCGAACATCAGCGTGGCCCACGTTTGACCCGCAGGATCACCAACTATGTTGCCTTTTCCATCGACTTTGCTGATGTCGAAACCTTCTATCGACGTGTTGTCGGGGGCAGGGAACGTGACCGGATTGCCAGCAATGTCGCGCATTCTGATCGGCGGAGATATTAGCCCCGCTTCGACCGTTTCGTCGGAGAACGTGAGATCGCCGTTGTTGTGGAAGAACGTGTTGAAGTGACCATGATGTCGAGACGTGTCGAAGCGAACGAAATCTTGATCGGCGCGATTACCGATGTACAGGTCGAGCCAGCCATCGTTGTCGATATCGCCACATGCGATGCTTGCCGCTGATCGGGAATTCACATCTTGACCGAATGCGGCCGATGTTATGTCGGTAAAAGTACCATCGCCATTGTTGTGGAATAGGTTGTCTTGAACCGCCACGGCAAGAGAAGGATTTCCAGAGAGCGACCGGTAGTCGAGGTTGTCGCCGATTTTTCCTTGGGCACCTACGTATAGATCCTGATAGCCATCGTTGTCGAAGTCGCACGCTGCGACGGCCGTTGAATTGTGCGTCGCTGATGCCACACCAGCGTCGCTGGCGACTTCTGTAAATACGTTATCTCCATCGTTGCGGAACAGCTTATTAGGACCGCCACGAGTGATTTGGAAGACAGCATTCGTTTCAGCAGAAGTCACGTAAAAATCAAGATCGCCATCTCGGTCGTAGTCGAAAATAGCAACTCCGGGATACCTGTTCTCGATCAAGGCTTCTGCACCTATTAGGGGAGCGATGTTCTGGAACGGAGCGAACTCGTTAGCTGCTGGCACGCCATCGAATACAGCCGAGTAATCTTCGATGTTTACGGGGTCTGCACCCGAGGCGATGAAAAGTTCGTCAACAGTTCTTTGCTCAGTCGCCTTGGCAACTCGATCGCTCAGCCCGGCGTCTTCCCAGAAATATTGTCCGCCGATGAGCACCAGAATTCCGCCCAACGCTCCGACGCCCCAAGTTGCACCGGCGAAGGTCAACAAAGCTTTACGAGGCATCAATTTCGAAAGACCCCAGAAGGTCACTGGACCAGCCGCAGCCGCACTGAAAAGCAAAGTGGCGGCAGGAGCAGTCCCCATTCCAAGTAGCAAGAGCAAGGCAACAAGCGGGATTTCAAACAGGAGGGGGACGTTGACCAGAATTCCGAAAGTAGCCGCCAGTAAAATTCCACGTACGTCGTTGCCTAAATAGGTGGCGACCACCTCGGGACTCAGCCACTGAATAGCTAGTCCGCTGGCAAACCCGGCGAGAATCATGATTGGCGAAAGTCGAATTGCGTATCCGATACTCGCCTTCGCCCAATGTCTAAACGCCGGCGCGAGAACTTCGCCCCAGCTAGCGACCTCAGCGGGCTCTTCATACGTATCGGGGATCTCGATCTGTTTCACACGGCTGCGTCGAACGCTGAGCACTACGATCGGCCCAATAATCAGAGCACCTACGATTGCCAGTATTAATCGACTAAATCCGAGAAGCGGACTGAACACAAAGAACACCATCGCCAACGCAGGAATATTTAGGGTGGTAGACCCCTGCACCATCGCGATGGCACCTTCGATGCTCGCTCGTTTATGGAATGCCGAAGACACTGGGACGATGCATGCCGAGCAGAGATTCATCACTCCGCCTGTGACAGTTCCCTGCACCGTGCGCCTGAACACACCGGCGGTCGGTAGGCCCTTGTTGATCGATTTTGAAAAGAGGAAGGCTTCAGCGAGTCCCGCAGTCAGGAACGCGAATGTCATGCCTACGGTTACGAGTCGAAGGTAGGTGATAGAGAACTTGATCCAACGAGTAGTGAAGCTAACGCCTGGATCGCGCTCGATACAGAAACCCTGGAAACACTGGCTGGTGGGCGATTGAACGGCATCGAGATCTTCACCAACAATGCCGATCTTTGGAAACCGATTGAACGCGAAGAACGTCCCCATGATGATCGCTAATAGGAGGAGACCGACTAGAAGTCGCTTACGATCGGCGGTAGCAAACATTACTTGCGGAACCTATCTCGCAAGCGCGATGCAAAATCCGATTCGCCTTCGGGAGCGGGAATGAACACCCATAGCGCCAATAAAATAGCGCCAGACACGGTCGGTAGTGTTGCTTCCAGCCACCAGTCAGGCATTTTTTCGCACGTCTCCAGTAGTTCGCGTAGATCGATTGTGTCTGGTCGTCGGGCTGCGATCAGATGTCTGACAAACAACAATAACCCGAAATTCTAAGCGACCAGCAGGTTAGAGGTCGTCTTGTTCCGAGAATAGGCACGAAATAACCAGTTTGAGCAGATTCTGTTTGCTCCGGTTTAGGCACGCAGGTTGTTGAAACGGGCGTGGTCATAAAACTGAACGAACAATAGTGGTGCCAATCGAATTGTAAATGTCGTGATTTCATTGCATGGCTCAAGTTCATGGGACACTTGCCTTGGCTCTTGAGAGGGAACGAAGTATCGTAACCGACCCCGTTTAGACTCACTCTCCAAGAGGTGAAATTACATGTCGACAGACCATTTTCCTGATCCTGATATGCCTGATTTTAGCGACATCAGATTGGATGGAAATGTTCACGAAGTTCCTGAATCGGTCGTTGTTGCCTATGGGCTCGAAAGTGCATCGATTACTCCGCTGGCGACCGGTTCATACAACGTTCATTTTCGGGTCGATCATCGAGACGAAAGATTCGATCTTCGCCGGAGTAATCGACCAAGTGAGCCAGGAAATCTCAACTACGAAGCTGAAATATTGAACTATCTGGAAACGAGTGGATTTACCCTTGCACCTCGAATAGTTCGAACGAAGACGGGTGAGTCGAATCTGTGGTCAAGCGAGACTGGATGGACCCTATTTCACTGGATGGGGGACGGTGCACCCAAAGGACAGCCAGTAGTCAATTCAACTAGGATCAAGAATGCATCGATTGTACTAGCCGAAATTCACAGTGTTGGCCGAGATCTCGTTCCTGACGCTGCGAGAGGTGACTGGCCAGTGTTCGCTCAGCCATCATCTGACCCAACAGTGTGGTTGCGGCGGGCAGAGGCTCTCGCAGAAAGACTCGGAATCGAAGGTGACGACCTAGTCAATATGGCGAAAATCAGCGCTGCGGAACTAGCGTCGATCAATTTCGTAGAACTGCCAGAATTCATGTGTCATGGCGACTTTCGAATGCGGAATCTCCAATTTACCGGTGACGATCTGACTGGCGTTTTTGATTTCGATATCTCGATGAGGGCAAGTCGACTTCTTGATCTCGGCGGAGCAGTCACTCGATTTTCGCCATTCGGTGGTGATCCGCGAGCAGACCCGGAGTCCGGTGCAGAGTTCTTACGCAATTACCATCGCCAGCTTCCATTGTCCGACTACGAAATTGAAGTCTTGCCGATCTTCATTAGATGGAGACTGCTTCGAGATGTAGTCATCTACTTCGACTATTGGTGGCTGAAAGTTCGAGATTCAGCAACCAAATTGTTCGATGGTGTTGCGGAATATCTCGTTAATCGGGCGATTTCACACTAACCAACCGCGCCCTTTTCGCCGCTTATGAATCAAAGTCGGCAGTCGCCGGGGCTGTAACTTGAAAGTCACTTAATATTTGCGACACAAGTTTGAATGTATTGCGGTAAGCTTCGCTTTCGAAATAGGTATAAATACACCAAGTTGTTGAATATGCAAACGAGAATCTGGCTCAGCGATTTACGCGATGGTCGAGTTATCAAACGAGCTCTCAAAACTGCAGCAGTTGTTGGCACTACACTTGTGGCGATCACACAGGGCGCGGCGCTTGTTGATGGTGACTGGACCGGGCGAATGGCTTGGCAGATTCCGCTCACAGTACTGGTGCCATTCACAGTCTCGTTGTTCACAAGCGCGACAGTCGTGGGCTCTGCAAGACGAGCAAACGCAGCAGCGCACGGACGCCTGCGCGATCAGCTCGAAGCTATCAACAAATTCCCAAATCTGAACCCGAATCCTGTTTTGCGCGTTTCATTCGAAGGCAATTTGCTTTACGCAAACACAGCCAGCAAGCAGATCACGGCTGCGTTAGGTCTTGTGAATGACGAGAAGATTCCTGAAGGCCTGTTCGAAAAACTTATGCAGGAGTCGTCGAAGAAATCATCGGGATCTTTCGAAATATCAGCGGGAATCAAGACATATTCACTGCTACCTGTGATGTTCAAAGATCAAGGTTTTGTGAACGTCTACGGCACCGACGTAACAGCGATGAAGGTGCTCAACAAATTCCCCGATCTCAATCCGAATCCAGTCATGAAAATGGCTGGTGATGGCACGCTCGACTACGCCAACGATGCGGCTGCCTTAGTAGTAAGTGCCTTAGGTACGAACGTTGGACAGAAACTCGATCAAAAGATTATTAGCTCGATCGAAGATGTTTGCAACGAAGTCACTGATGAACCGCTTCTCGTTAGTGGGGCTGGTCGTACTTTCTCATTGTTGCCGGTCTACACACCTGAATTTGAGATCACCAATATCTACGGATCGGATATCACCGCCCGGATAGCGATGAACAAGTTTCCTGATCAAAACCCGAACCCGGTTCTTCGTATCGCTAAAGACGGAATTCTCGAATACGCCAATCCGGCGAGCGAGCTGGTTTGCAAGGCAATAAACGCACACGCCGGTGAAGCTGTACCAGAAGCGATGATGAAGGAATTTACGAGGATCGCTTCGGCGGGCACTTCCGAGATTATCGAAGTCGAAGCTGACGATCGCGTTTACTCGCTTCTCATTGTTGAAGTGTTCGAGTTCAACTGCATTAATGTCTATGGAACCGATATTACTGCGATGAAGGTGCTCAATAAGTTCCCCGATTTGAACCCAAACCCGGTCATGAGAATGTCGCCAGAAGGCACGCTCGCTTACAGCAACTCCGCAGGTGCGCCAGTGGTGAAGGCGATGGGTATGGAAGTTGGCGATCCGTTCAGCAACGAGATGCGAGACCTGATCATCGCTCTTCGTTCAGGCTCGTCAACTGCCCCGCTTGAAATAAGCGGCGATGGTCGAACGTACTCGTTGACTCCGGTTCACACCCGAGAGTTCGATATTACGAACATATACGGCGACGACATCACAGCTCGTATCGCCATGAACAAGTTCCCCGACCAGAACCCTAACCCTGTCCTGCGAATTAGCAGCGATCAGATAGTCGAGTACGCAAACCCGGCAAGTGACATCACGCTAAAGGCGATTGGTGCAACAGTCGGTGAAAAATTACCTCAAGAATTCTTCGAGAAAATCAAGCAAATTTCCGATAGTGACTCATCGGAATCGGTCGAAGTTTCCGCCGATGGTCGAACATTCTCGCTGCTCGTGGTGGGTGTGTTCGAGTTTGGATTTATCAATCTCTACGGCACAGAGATTACTGCTGCTATCGAGCTCGAAAAGGCTCACAAAGACAACGAGCTACTGCTGCTAAACATTCTTCCTGGTTCGATTGCCGATCGTTTGAAGAGTGGTGAAGGGCTGATCGCCGACCGGTTCGAAGACATGAGTGTGCTGTTCGCCGACGTTGTTGGGTTTACCCAGATGTCGCAGAACATGACTCCGAACGATCTGGTCGAAATGCTGAATACCGTGTTCTCGATGTTCGACAATATTGCCGACAAGTATCAGCTTGAGAAGATCAAGACGATCGGTGACGCCTACATGATCGCCGGTGGACTCGGTGTCGATGGACGAGGTCATGCAGCGAATATGGCCGACATGGGTCTGGAAATGCTCCAACTCCTGAGCGATTACCGCGAAGATACCGGTATCGACATACAGGTGAGAGTTGGTATTCATATGGGACCAGCGGTTGCCGGTGTAGTCGGACTCAAGAAGTTCATTTACGACGTGTGGGGCGAGACCGTAAACACGGCTAGCCGTATGGAATCGCACGGCATACCGAATCGAATTCAGGTTTTGGAATCGACGGTTCACAAGTTGTCGTCGACTCACGCATTTGAAAAGCGTGGTGAGGTCGATGTCAAAGGCATCGGTGTGCGGACGACTTACTTCATGAACGGACGATTGCCTGAAGGCGAAAATGGCGTTGTGGTTGAGACAACTGCGACCGAAGTCGAATAGTCGAAATACAAGTATTCTTCGACATCGTCACCGGTAAGCCCGCTACCCGTTAATTACCTAGCGATACTCAGGATTCGGGTGACCAAATCGTGCGCCTGCGTCCCACTCTGATCGCTGGTTTCCGTGCGATGGCACGCCGCCTGCGTCTTTGAGCATCTTGGCGAAGTGCATCAGGTTCCACGCCATGAACGTGGTGTTTCGATTAGTGAAATCGTTTTCCGGCCCCCCAGAACCTTCGTCGAGATAAGAAGGACCTGGTCCGGCTTCACCAAGCCAAGCGGCATCGGCCTGTGGAGGAATTGCGTATCCGAGGTGTTGAAGCGAATACAACAGGTTCATCGCACAGTGCTTGGCTCCATCTTCGTTGCCAGTTACCAAACATCCGCCGACACGACCGTAGTAGGCGTATTGACCAGCTTCGTTAAGGTCGCCCGAAGATGAGTAGAGCCGCTCAACGATTTGCGTTGCGACCGAAGATTTCTCGCCAAGCCAAATCGGTGTGCCGATAACCAGAATGTCGGCTGTTTTTACTTTTTCGTAGAGCCCGGGCCATTCATCGAAATCCCAACCCTGTTCGGTCATGTCCGGGTAGACACCATGAGCGATTTTGTAATCGATTGGTCGCACTACCTCGACTGACACCCCCCGCGCTTCCATGATCGCTTTCGAGTTGTTGATTAACCCCTCGGTGTGCGAGAGTTCGGGGCTCGGCTTGAGCGTGCAATTGAAAAATAACGCTGATAGGTCGGAAAAATCTGTAGTCGAGCCAGTGTTTGCCATGTTTACCGGGAGTCCCATCGTCGGTCGTGAAAGTTCGTGTCGCTTCTGCCCTTATTGGGTGCACCAAATCGGAATTCGATTCACGTGTGGTGAAGCCCGATGATCGAATCACTTCCTGTGGCATCTGAAACATAATGGCAAAATACTGCCTGTATGGTCAGTCAGACAGATAATTCATCGGATGGGCGGACTCGATATAAATGCGAGTCGAAGGATTTTTCAATGAATGCAGCAGAACTTTTCGTGCAATGCCTCGAAAATGAGGGTGTGACTCGCGTGTTCGGCGTTCCCGGCGAGGAAAATGCCGCTCTGCTGATGGCGATAGACGCCTCAAGCATCGAGTTCGTACTTACCCGCCACGAACAGGGCGCAGCGTTTATGGCCGAAGTCCACGGTCGACTTACCGGTGAACCGGGCGTTTGCTTAGGAACGCTCGGCCCCGGGGCAGCAAACCTCGTGACCGGAGTCGCCGATGCCAACATGGACCGCGCTCCCTTGATTGCGATTACCGGGCAAGCTGGAACCGAACGATGGCACAAAGAGAGTCATCAAGCCATGGACGTTGTCGGCATGTTCAAACCGATAACGAAATGGGCATCGACCATATTGAGCCCTCACAACGTCCCTGAAGTCGTTCACAAGGCGTTCAAGCTTGCAGTTTCCGAGAAACCCGGCGCATGCCATATAGAGCTGCCTGAAGACGTTGCGAGTATGCCCGCCGACGATCTGGATCCGATTCACAGGTCACGACCTACTCGGCCGGTGCCAGATCGTGATGTGATCTTCGATGCTCTGCAAGTCATACGATCTGCCAAAAGCCCCGTAATCCTCGCCGGCAATGGAGTGATTCGACAGGGCGCATCTGCCGAATTAACCAAGTTCGCTGAGAGCACCAGTATTGGCGTGATTAATACGTTCATGGCTAAGGGCGTGATTAGCCAAGATTCGATGAATTCGCTCTACACGATTGGGTTAGCGGCGAAAGACCACGTGTTCCGAGCAATCGCTGAGGCTGATCTGGTAATCACAGTTGGTTACGACGTTGTTGAGTATCCGCCGAATATGTGGAATGCCAAGCGTGACAAGAAGATCATTCATCTCGACTTCGTGCCTGCAGAAGTGGACGAGAACTATCGAGTCGAAGTCGAAGTGGTTGGTGATTTATCGCACGCACTTCTGATGCTGAATCATGGCGTGAGCGATAGCCCGTTCAGCATCGATCAAACTCGTCAGCACGCCATTCGTCATCAGATGATGGAAGATTTCGCCACGTATGAGGATGACGACACAACTGGTCCAATGCGACCACAAAAAATATTGGCTGACGTGCGAAAGGCACTTGGTCCGAGTGATGTTCTGCTATCCGATGTAGGTGCTCACAAGATGTGGGTTGCTCGTCAGTACCAGTGCTACGAACCCAACACATGCCTGATTCCCAACGGATTCGCTTCAATGGGGTTCGCACTTCCCGGACTTATCAGCGCAGCAATGGTTCGCCCGGATAACAAAGTTATGGCAATTGCTGGTGATGGCGGATTCCTGATGAATGTTCAGGAAATGGAGACGGCGCGCCGCCTGAATTCAGACATAGTTGTAATGGTTTGGGAAGACGGCGGATACGGCCTGATCGAGTGGAAGCAGGACACTGCCTACGGCACTCACACCGATTTGTCTTTTGGCAATCCGAAGTGGGACTTGCTCGCAGAATCGTTCGGCTGGGATTTCGATTACGTCGATAAATCGACCGAGTTGTTGGCGACTATCGAAAAAGCTCTGGCAACCGAAGGACCTTCACTGATCGTCGTTCCAATCGACTATCGCGAGAACGCTATCCTCACACGTCGACTCGGTGAAATCACGATGGGTCTGTAGGTCGACCGGTAGATTTCGGCAAAATCGTTCGATTCACATTTCGATTCTTCAAATCATCCGTTAGGCTTTCGCCATCGAGATGTCCACCTGCCTAAAGGCAACTCCAAAGAGGAATGAAATCGAATGGCTGATACGCGACCGAACGTGATCGTTTACCTGACCGACGATCAGGGTTATGGCGACCTGTCGTGTATGGGGGCGACTGATTTCAAGACCCCGACGCTCGATCGCATGGCAAAGGACGGAGTTCGGTTCACCAATTGGTACTCGAATAGTCCGGTTTGTTCGCCTTCACGAGCGGCATTGTTGTCGGGCCGGTATCCGGGCAACGCTGGTGTGCGGTCGATCCTGAGAGGACATCGAACTGCTAGCGGGCTCCCACAAAGCACGCCAACACTGGCAACGATGCTCAAGAAAGAGGGCTACCAAACCGCCCTCACTGGCAAGTGGCATTTGGGACTTGCTGAAGATTCACGACCGGGCGCACACGGATTCGACAAGACTTTCGGGTTCATGGCTGGCTGTATCGACTTCTATTCACACATCTTCTATTGGGGTGCGAATCGACCCGGTCCCAGCATGAACCCAACGCACGATCTTTGGGAGGACAACGAGGAAATTTGGCGTAACGGCGAGTACTTCACTGAACTGATCGCCAAGAAGGCAATCGAGTACATCAGAGAGATGAGCAAGTCCGATAAACCGTTCTTCCTCTACGTTCCGTTCAATGCTCCTCACTATCCGATGCACGCTCCTCAGGAGTACATGGATCGCTTCGCTGATCTGCCGTGGGACCGTCAGGTGATGGCTGCGATGATTAGTGCTGTGGACGATGCGATCGCCAAGATTAAAGACGAACTCGAACGGCTGAATCTGACAGAGAACACGTTGTCGGTATTCACATCTGACAACGGCCCTTCTCGTGAATCACGTAACTGGCTCGATGGCTCTCAAGACCCTTACTACGGCGGAACTTCGGGTGGACTCAAAGGTCACAAATTCAGCCTGTTCGACGGCGGCATCAAAGAGCCGGCAATAATGCACTGGCCAGCCGGAATTCCAGCAGGGCAGGTGAGCGATCAATCATGCGCATCGATGGACATCGTTCCGACGGTGCTTGATGCGATCGGCGCAGATGCCTCGCAATATGAAATCGATGGAACCAGCGTTCTATCTCATGTCGTTGCCGGTGACGATCTTGAAGACCGAGCTATCTTCTGGGAGATGGACGGTCAGACAGCGGTTCGCAGAGGCAAGTGGAAGTTAGTGCTTAACGGTCAACTCGTTGAAGCCGCAGAACCAGTTGCTGAAGTACATCTTTCCGATGTTGAATCCGATCCGTCGGAATCGGTGAATCTTGTCGATTCAGAGCCAGAGATTGCCACCGAGTTGAAGAAGCTCGCAGAAGACTGGCGCGCCGGCATCGTAAAACGCTGGGAAGAGCAATACGCCGATAGCGACCACGAATATGTCGCCCACGGAATGGTTTAACGCTTACGGAAAATCCGAACTCGCGCAGAACGAACTTACCTAATCAGAATTTAGAGGAACTTGAAATGGTTTACGACAAAGCTGGAATTAGTGATTCGATCAAAGGTCAAGGACATTGGCCGGAAACTGATGAGACACCGACTCTAACGCTGTTTCTGAACGATCTTGAAGATCGCTCGCTCCGCCGTGTGAAACAGCTTGGAGTTGTCGGTGTTAGTACTGCCAGCTTAGACACCGGCGGTCTCGAAACTTGGACAGACGCCGATCTAAGGCGAAATATCGATCGAGTCGCCGAGGCAGATCTTGAACTTCGTAACATCATGTTCGATCCTTCAGAACGAGTGAAGTTCGGTGAGCTAGGTCGCGACGAAGACATTGAAACCATCATCAGGGCGATCCAAGTCGCAGGTAGGCAGGGCCTGCCCGTGATGGAGTACAACTTCTACGCCCACCGAATCGTCGAGGGCTACAAAGTAGTACCGGGTCGAGGCGGCTCGGGACTAATGGATTTCAATAACGACCGCATCAAAGATCTTCCACCACTACATGGGCAGTCGGCACATTCGATCGACGAAATGTGGGACAACGTCACCTATTTCCTCAAAGCGGTCATACCGGCAGCTGAAGAGGCGAACGTACGGCTCGCACTGCACCCGAACGACCCACCTGCACCTATAAGTCGGGGTAGTGGTCAGATCATGGGCTCGGTTGAAGGTTGGAAGCGATTAGCCGGCATAGTGCCAAGCCCTTACAACGGCATTACGTTCGATTGCGGGGTGACTCGCGAGCTAGGGCACGATCCTGTCGAGGTTTGCCGGTACTTTGGTGAGCGCGACCAGATTAACCACGTTCACTTCCGCAATGTTGTTACTCGAACTCCTCAACTCGACTACACCGAGGTGTGGATCGATGAAGGGCAAGTGGATATGTTCGCGGTGATGAGCGAGCTCGTTAGGCAAAAATATCCGAGATTGATATACCCAGAACACCCGCCGCAGAACGACTCGGATACCGAGTTTCCGTTCAATGGCATTTCGGCAACTACATACACCGGTTTCGCTTTCACAGTCGGTTATGCCCGAGCGATGATGCAGGCGGCGTTGGCTACTCAAGCAGCAGGAAAATAGGAAGCAATTAATGGTTTCAACAGCACCGATGAATCTTCGACTTTCGCGTCACGCCGACGTTATGGGTCGGCACGGCGAAGGCGAACGGTGGGCAGAAGTTTTGATCGAAGACGGTCGAAATCGAGCGGTTTGGATTTCAGGGCCTCCAGGAACGCCACCTGACCCACATATTCATCCTGATTTCAATGAGTTTTGGGTAGCGTTGGATGGTCGAACCCAGTGGCAAATAGGACAGTACGAGCCAGTGCTTTCGGAGTGGGGTGATCTCATCATGGCTCCTGCCGGGTTCGCCCACGATATCCAGCCTAAAGAAGGTGTTCAGGCGATTCGATTCGGTATAACGCACCCGAATTCGAATCACGACATCAAGGGCGTTGCTCCGTGCCGACTGATACCGGTCGATGAGGGTCAGACGAATCCGAATCTGGTTCATACCAAGTTGAAGGATTTCATCTCTCGAAATGGGACGACGTCCAACTGGGTCGAAGTGGCAGTTTCCGACAATCGAAACTACGCGACGTACTCCCACGAGCTAGCCGGGTGGTCGTCTGCTGCAACGTCCCATACTGACGAAAATCGTTGGTGGGTAGTTCTCCAAGGTCAGGTTGAATGGTCGATTGACGGCGAAGATTCAGTAGTCGCTGGCCCCGGCGACGTTGTGTTCGTAGAAGCTGGTAAGAACTACTCGATTTCGACCACCAGTAATGAACCATCAATTCGGATAACTATCGCAGCGCCAATGTCCTGATCCGTCGGTCTACCGCGAGTGCCCTGAGTCAGTAAGCTCAGTGTGCAAATAACAAAAACGGGTGACAGGAAGCTGTCCCGAACCCTCGACGTTCAATGCAATACTGACAGCCATTGAAAACACCATTAACTATCAGGTTCTGAATATGCCGTCCGAAAAAATCCAGCTTGAAAATAACCTCGTCCTGCGATCAGCGACGATCGACGATGCTGAGGAAGTTGCCGAGTTCAATTCGATCGTCATGGCCGAACCGCCTGAGATGACTCCTGAGCCAGAAATCGGAGAGTGGACGCTCGATCTGTTCGATGGCGTAAACCGTCGAGTAGGACCGAGCGATTTCACGGTGATTGAGGACACAAAAACAGGCAAGATCGTATCGAGCATCGTCTACATTTCGCAGGTTTGGAACATCGGCAGTGTCGATACCCCGATGGGCATGCCCGAGATCGTTGGCACGCATCCGGACTATCGCCGGCGAGGCCTAATTCGTAAGCAGTTCGATGTGATGCACTATTGGGGTAAGCAACGAGGGCACTTCTTCAACACAGTGATGGGGATTCCGTATTACTACAAGCAGTTTGGATATGAGTACGCTCTGGACGCTTGGGGCGGTCGGGCAACAGCACGAACCGCTCTTGGTGGCGTACTTCCAAAGAAGGACGCAAAGCCGGTCTTATCAGCACGTGACGCAGAACGGACCGATGTGCCGTTTATTGTTGAAACTGAACTGAATTCGCGACAGCGACTATTTGTAACTACCACACGAGATGCTCAAAATTTCGAAAGCGAAATGTTCGATCGACGCGAGGGCAACATGGTGTTCTATCGAACTCGAATTCTCGAACAAGAAGGCGTGCCGGTCGCATATTACGAATACAACGTCACAACAAAACGCGACATGATCAGAGTGAACAGTCTTGAGATCAGCAGTTCAGTGAACTGGCTTGATGCGACGAGTTCGATGCTGGTTGATTTGAAGAAGCTGGCTGACGAATTGGTGTCAGTAGACGGCGGCAAGTGTGAAAAAGTCGAATTCGAAATTGGCTCTGGACACCCCGCCTTCAAATTGTTCGATTCACAGTTTGGTTCCGAGAAGAAACCTTACGCATGGGTGATTCGAGTTCCTGATGTGGCTGCACTTGTATCGCATATTTCTCCAGTAATCGAAAGAAGACTCTCTGCTTCAGATTTACGCGGGTGGTCAGGCGACCTTAAATTGTCCTTCTACCGCTCTGGTCTAAAGATGAATTTCGATGCTGGGAAGCTAACCGCAGTAGAGAACACTGGACCGATAGAACGACATGAAGCGCATGCCCACTATCCTGATTTATCGTTTACGAAGGCATTGTTTGGGCAGAAATCGTTCACGCAACTGAGAGAGGCGCTCGACGATTGCTTCGCTGAAAAACGTGCCGACCACGTTCTTCAGGATATCCTGTGGGGCGGTAAGCAGGCGTCGGGTGTTCTGCCGACAAACTAGAACTTTTGAGCTGGGTTGCTTAGGTAACACGCACGCCTCACGGTGAATCGTTCCAAGAGTAGACCAGTCGTATCAAAATGAACATATGACATCTGAGGGCTGGTCGTCGCAACGACTCTATAGACCGTTTATTCGGTGGTCACTTATCGTGGCAATTACGCTTGGTTTTTCGACCGGAGCGGCGATCCTGATCATGCCGTTGCTCGGTATGGATCGAAGTCTGACGTGGGTGACTCATTCGCAGTCGCACGGCATTGCTCAGCTGTTCGGCTGGGCTGGGTTGTTTGTGATGGGGTTCGCTTATCATGTCGTTCCCCGATTCTTCAATAGTTCGATTCGATATCCACTTCCGCAGCGAATAAGCATGTGGCTAGTAATCATCGGACTATTTCTTCGCTTCACCGGACAAAGCATGTACAAAACGACGTTCGCCGATCCGTTGGTTCTGGCTGGCGGCATATTGTTGTTCGCCGGCTTGGCGGTGTTCGCTTTGACGCTTTTCGAGGTTATTAGACTCTCCAAAAATCGAACCGGTCCCGCTGAACTATGGCTGATGAACGGAGTGTTCTGGTCGGTTGTCGCGGGTGGATTGCATCTAGCAGTGACCGTGCGAATGGCAGTTGATAGCGCACCACTGGGATATGCCCCATGGAACGAAGCTCTGATTTACGTTGCCATGTTCGGATTTATCAGTAGTTTCATATTTGGCGTGTCGGCACGGGCAATTCGGGGATTCTTGGTTCTGAAGCCGATGTACGAGAATCTAAATCGAGTGGCGTTGGTGATGATTCAAACTGGACTCATTGTTTTGATCGTCGGTCGTTTTCTGGATTTGGATCAAGCAGTCGCGTCAGTTGGCCTCGTTCTGCTCGCCACAGGTGCTGCCACGTTCACATACGCACTTCGAGTGCTGGAACCCGCCAGCGGACCTGCACGTCGATTTGCGGTCGGTTATGCCCACTATGATTGGCTAGTGCGAACGGCATACGTTTGGCTTGTGCTTGGGAGCATGATGCTTGTTCTTACGGCACTGGACGACGCCGGGGTGACCGAGCTGATGCCGGCTGAAGTTTCACTGCCGGTTATGCACGTGTTTACGCTCGGATTTATCACGACGCTGATATTTGGAGCCGCCTCGCGATTCATTCCGATATTCGAAGGCTCCGACATACGGCATCCGCGTTTGATGGACGCCGCTGCGATTGCCGTCACTGTAAGCGTTCTGCTGCGGGTTACGTTTGGATTTACTATTTCAGAAATTGGCGAACAGGCGCTTGGAGCATCAGGTGGAATCGGACTGGTCGGCATCATCCTTTTCGCCATCGTGGCATTCCAGGCGATGTCGAACTCGGCTAGGGAAGCGTACGCCGTGAGGGCTGCAGCATTCGGTCAGATCAAATTCGATTCCACGGTCCAGCGAACAAATCCGCCTGTTACGACCAAGCCAGTGATGACCAGACCGCTCAACTTGAAGTAGTCGCTACTCTTCCATCATGCGATCGATATCGGCTTGAAGTTGCTCTAAAAACTGCGGATACGAATTCTGTTGGTAGTCGAGCGCAGCGTTTCCGCCTTGTTCTGAGTACCAAGCGAAGTGACCCGGCTCAGATTGATAAATGGCGTCAGCGGGATCAACCTCGATCATTCCGAAGTAGTCGGTGACGTATTTGGCACCAGTAGTTCGCCAGCTAGCGCCACCACTGACGTTCACGATTCGACTTGAATCGTCTAACTCGGCAGTTACTCCAGCGACGATAGCGTTTACGGCGTCGTCTCGGTGAACAAACTCGATTTTCTGATCGGGTAAAAATGGCCAAGCGGCTGGCGGTTCTTGGAATATTGGAATCGACACCCCCGATATCCGCAGCACACACGAATCCAAGCCTGAATCGACTACGATTTGCTCCGATTCTGCCTTCGTTTTGGCGTAATTGTCATCTGGCGCGTATGGCTGCGATGTCGTGATCTCAGCGTCGTTTACCGGCGTGCCGTAAACGCTTACCGAGGAACTGAAAACCAGTCGGGCGTTTGGCGCGTAGCTCTTGATGGCGTCGACGATAATCTGCGTTCCACAGACGTTCACCCGCTGGGTCAATTCGATCAACTTATCGGCGACGGGGGGAAGGATCGCAGCGAGATGCACAACGGCATCAACGCCTTCGACGGCTGCTTGAATGTCTTCAACTGAAGTCAGATCGCCCGGCAACGCAGTGACGCCTTGCGGCAAGTCAGCGAAGTTGGCAGTCGCCAAATCAAACGCTTTTACGACGTGACCGTCTGAAGCGAGTCGAGCGCAAACCAGCCGACCCATACTTCCGGCTCCGCCCGTTACTAATACGGTCGACATTATGTGAGCACAGTCCCCGGCGCGTCGGCTTTATCTTCAATCTGATCCACCAATGCTGCCACGGCTGCCACGTTGGCTTCCGATCCGTCAGCGGTCAACGCGGTTCCGGCTTTCTTTACCTTGTTGGCCAGTGGCACACCGGCTAACGATGTGAAGAAGAATTTCTCTCGTTGAGCCGTAAGTCGATCAGCCAATTCGTTCTGGCCGGCACCCGTAAGAAGGGCGATAGCCTCGTCGAGCATGTCCTGCGCTCTTGCCATATTTTGTAGTTTCTCTTTCGTTACTAATTAGAGTTGAAAATCGGTTGTTAGTGCTCGTGAGAGGTTGAGTGCGAGCGTGTGCCTTCTTCGCCCGGATGCCACTGATTCTCAGGCGCACCGTGTCCGTTTGGTCCGTGGCTTGTACCGTCACCGTGATAGGCCGCGTGCGAGTGTGTTCCCACTGTTGGTCCGTCATGCGGTTTTACTGCTTCGATATCGACTTCAGGCAGCCTGTCGTAGCCCTGACCATTGTGTCGGTCGAACGGGAACGGCTGGAACTTTTCGAACATTCTGGCGAAACGTTTTCGCGTAGGACGTTCGTCGTACGGGAAGCGGAATTTCTCTCTGCCAATCGGTTCGACATGATGCAGTTCGTAATCACGCGTACCCAGACCGTTTACGACTGCCGTATTGATTGTTGTCTGCTCTGAGAGTCCTTCGATAGCTGCACCTGCCAGATCGAACTTACGTTCACCGGCTGCTTCGACGCCCATTTCCTCGCTCAGTGATCCGGGGATGCCGGGAGATTCAGTCACAGCATCGACACATGCTTGGTCGATTGCGACAGGATCGGTGCTGGCGAATACGCCGAGGTTTGGAACGATTGGCATATCCGAGAATCCGGCGCAATCGCATTTCGGTGATACGTCGATCGCCAGAGTTACGAATCCGACTTTCGGGACTGTCTTCACGACACCGAGCGCAGCATCGGCAATAGCGATATCAGTGGCATCGAAGAGCATCTGGTTTGGCTCGAA
Source organism: Chloroflexota bacterium (assembly GCA_018649665.1). Classification (GTDB taxonomy): domain Bacteria; phylum Chloroflexota; class Dehalococcoidia; order Lucifugimonadales; family Lucifugimonadaceae; genus Lucifugimonas. Next base: position 22,074 of record JABIHL010000001.1, read on the forward strand.
AATACCGCGAGGGTTCATTACGCCCAAGCAGCCAAGACACGTCATGCACTTGTCTCGATCCCAAGCAATCGTGTTGTCTTCACGAATCTTGAAAAGACCAATAGGGCATGCGTCTTCGATAAGCTCCCACTCGACATCTTTTTCTTTGTCTACCACGAAGCTCTCATCGAACTTCACTGCCGCTCCAACGCCGTATTTTGGGTGACCACCCATGTGTACGTTGAACTTGCCTCGCTTCGACTGAGCGCCGATGCCTAGGTTCTTTAACGCTCCGCCAATTACGCCCATTCCGTGACCCTTGAAGTGGGTCAGAGTGATTAGTACATCAGCGGCAGCGATCGCCTGAGCTACGTATGCCTCTTTCAGCAGATAGCCCTCTGGTACATCGACTCGGTAGTCGCTTGTGCCGACAAAGCCGTCGGCGACGATAAACGGACATCCCAATACCGCCGAAGAATAGCCATTTCTTTCGGCAGTCTGAAGAAGATCAAGCTCGGTAGCACGTGTGGAGAACGGGCTATATGTAAGTGTCGTTGTGTCGCAAACGAACGGGCGACCACCGAGCTCTTTCACGCGATCGGCGATTGCTCTGGCATACACCGGACGCAAATACGCGCTTGAGTTCCACTCACCACAATGAAGCTTGATCGCAACGACGTCGCCGGGGGTAACGAGCTTATCGAGACCAGCAGCGTCGAACACTGTCGTTGTTTTTGCGATCAAGCTCGTATCTGCCGAATCGCTTCGGGCGTCCATGAAATAAACATCGGATGACATAGCTGACTCCTGCACGCGAGGTGAGTCCTGATTAATAAAAGAGCCTATGCGGCGGAAATATAGCGCATAAAACGTCGCTTGCGCGTTATTTGTTTACGAACTCTCTAAACCTGTCGAACTTAGAGTTGTGCGTTAGACTGGCGAGCCATCGGGAGTCGTACCTAATCATTCGCAATTACTGCGCTGTCAATTCAGGAGAAACACATGGGATACGAGGTTGAGAAGCTCGCAGCTGAGAACGCAGTGGTAGGCGAGGGACCCGTCTGGGACGTTGAATCTCAGACTCTCTACTGGATAGATATTCAAGGCGGGAAAATTTGGAACTACGATCCTGCGAATGGTGAGAACACGGTACTCCACACCGGATACAACGTTGCTGGCGCCACCCGTAATAAGCAGGGCGGACTCGCAGTGGGCACTTGGGAAGGTGTTCAGCTTTGGAATTCTGACAACGACTACACTTGGCTGTTCAAAGGCGATGTCGAAGGTCGACCGATCAAGCTGAACGATGTCACTGTAGGACCCGATGGAAGCATGTACGGCGGCAGTGGTCACCTCGACTCGTGCACGCTGTTCCGGTTCAATACAGACGGCTCGGCGGAGATCATCGATGACGGTCTTGATCTTTGTAATGGCATGGGCTTTTCACCTGATCTCAAGACGTTCTATTCGACCGATTCCCCCAAGCACGAGATTTACAAGTGGGATCACAACCCAACCACTAGGGCGATCACTAACAAGCGCGTCTTCACTACTATCCCAAGCGACTGGGGTATTCCCGACGGCATGACTGTCGATGCTGAAGGATTCGTTTGGTCGGCGATTTGGTATGGTGGGGCGATTGTTCGATTTGATCCCGACGGCAAAGAGGAACGACGGGTCGAGTTGCCCGCTGCCCAGACTTCATCGGCAATGTTCGGTGGCAAAGATCTGAACGAGCTTTATGTGACAACCGCTGCGTTCGGCACGGGCGATCCCACACCGACTGGTTGGGAACCGCCCGGATTCGACATGTCGACCTACCGCGGTGGTGATTTGTATCGGGTGAAGCTCGATATTCAAGGGAAGCCTGAGTTCATTACCGACTACTCAATGCCGAGTTAGTTTTCTTGTTACTTGGCGCGATGCAGACGAGTCGAACGACAGGTTTCCGACGTATCAGTAGCAATGCTGCTTTGCTGGGCACGATTGTGCCCGGTTGACTGGCCGGCTTTCTCGAAGTAATTGACAACTGGCTACGGCGACTCCGGCTGTATCTCCAAGATTGGTAGTGGATCGGTTTGAACCTGCTGTTTGCTCGAAAACTGTTCGGAATTGTGCTGGCGACGGCACTGATTTCGGTCGTACTGGTTGCTGCGTGTAGTGAGGCGAGCAATTCGGAGTTGGTCGGTGAGCAGGTAGCAGTTGGGAGCGCAATTCCAACGGCAGGTCAATCGAGTGCCGATGTGTTGCCTCCCACGGCAACTGCGACTCCGCCAAGCAACGAATTCGCCATTATTGGGCAACCTGAGCGATTCCTACTGGAAGATCTATCTCTAGTCGGCATCGGCGACTGGGTTAATTCTGGACCTCTCGATCTGGAGCAACTGGCTGACGAGAACAAAGTCGTACTACTGGATTTTTGGACGTACACGTGCGTGAACTGCGTGCGAACGTTTCCGTATCTCAACGCGTGGCACGAGGCTTATGCCGATAGTGGGCTTGTAGTCATCGGTATTCATTCGCCAGAGTTCGAGTTCGAAAAATCGCTGACATATGTTGAAGCTGCGACCGACCGTTATGGCATCGAGTATCCAATTGCACTCGACAGCGACAAAGAGACTTGGGATAAGTACGGGAACCACTTTTGGTCGTCGAAATACTTGATCTCAAGCACTGGTGAAGTAGTGCTTAGGCACTTTGGCGAAGGCGGGTACGACGAATTTGATTTGGCCATACGTGCCGGTCTCGAACAGGCGGGTAACGACGTGTCGGGTATACCGAGAGTCGAAGTGGCTTCCCCCGACCGATCTGATTCTGCCCACACCGTCACGAGAGAGCTATATGGTGGGTATTCAAGCAACTACCTGTCAGATGGTCTCTACGTCGGGCAGGACGCCTATTACGCTGCTCCTGACACTGTGGTGGACTACGCTGATGACGGTACGCGCCGGCATGGGCAGTTCTTTCTCAGTGGCCAGTGGACGAATCGAGAGTCATCGCTCGTTGCCGGGCAGCCATCAAATGAATCGCCATCGCATGTTGCCTTCGATTTCTTTGCAACATCTGTGAATGCAGTGCTGAGTGCACCCGGCGAAACCCAGCAAGTAATTGTCGAGATCGACGGAGCGCCTGTTTCGATCGATGAAGCTGGCCCCGATATTAGCTGGGATTCGAATGGAAACAGTGTTTTGATGATTGGTGATGCTCGGCTTTACCAGATCATCGAACTACCGAAATTTGGCAAACACGAACTCAGGTTAAAAACAAACTCCGAAGGCCTGGCTTTTTACACCGTGACCTTCGGAGTCAATGAGTTCGGTCCTTAGGAAGAACTTGCTACATGCGAGTTAGATCGACATGTCGGCAGGAACAGCCTTGATCGTCTCAGATTCAGTCTGGAACGTGCTCGTGATGTCCGGATTCTCCATTACACCCTTTTCCTCGTGCAAGAAGCATCGTGTCATCTGATGCTCGTTGATGAGGTACTGCGCAGGCACCGTTGTGCGGCAGTTATCCATCACTGCAGGGCAGCGATCTGCAAATCGGCAACCAGCAATGTCGGTGTCAGAGGTGTCCCAGTTTTGCTGAGGTGGCTCTGAGCCCCATCGGTTCTTCGGGTCTGGCTGAGGAATCGATTCGATCAGGAGCTTCGTGTACGGATGCTGTGGGTTCGGTATTACCTCGTCCACAGTTCCTGCTTCAACAACTGCACCTCTGTACATAATCATGAGGTTGTCACTGATCTGGTAGGCGGTCGTTAAGTCGTGTGTCACGTAAACAACCGAAATACCGAGATCGCGATTAAGTCGTCGAATCGAGTCGAGAATTGTTGCTCGAAGCGATGCGTCGACCATCGAGACCGGCTCGTCGGCAAGGATTACACGAGGCTTCAGAAGAAGCGCACGAGCGACCATGATTCGCTGACGCTGCCCACCACTTAGTTGGTGAGGGAAACGTCCGAGGGTTTCTCCAGGGAGAAGGCCTACCATCTCAAGCGCGTCTTCGATCATTCGCTTCTTTTCTCTGTTTGAAGAAGCAAGTTTGAAGTTTTTGATCGGTGCGTCGAGAACATGGTCGACTTTGTAGAACGGGTTGTAAGACTCAAACGGATCTTGAAAGATCGGTTGAATCTCACGACGGAAGTTTCGTCGTTCACGGCTCGTTAGTTTCGTGAAGTCTTTGCCACGGTAGAGCATGCGTCCGTCGGACGGCACATGGCTTCCAAGAAGCAAACGCGAAAGTGTGGTTTTTCCACTTCCACTTTCGCCGGCAACTGTTGTGATCGACGCTTCATCTTCATCGATGGAAAGCGATACATCATCAACGGCTACGGTTACTTGACCGTTTCCAAACATGCCTTCGCTTCCGAAGGTTTTGGTTACGTGATCGAGTTCGAGGAATGTGCTCATGATTTCGCCTCTTCATCGTATAGGTGGCAAGCCGTTTCTCTTCGGCCACCAAGATCTTGCGTCTGAGGTGTTACCTCACGGCACTTAGCGAAAACTGAAGGGCAGCGATCTGCGAAAGCACAGCCAACTGGCAAGTCGATCAGCTGCGGTGGAAGTCCGGGAATCCCTAAGAATTCTCGCTTCTCTTGTAAGGACGGCAAACTGCGAATTAGTAGCTTGGTGTATGGGTGCTTAGGGTCGCTAAACACCTCTTCAACCGGACCAATCTCAACAAGCTTGCCTGCGTACATAACGCCAATAGTGTCGGCGAACTGGGCAACGAGACCCATATCGTGACCAACCAGCATGATCGAAGCATCCAAGCCTTCTTGCAGCCGACCAAGCGTCTGCATGATCTGGCGCTGTACAACAACGTCCAGAGCAGAAGTCGGCTCGTCGGCAACAATCAGCCTAGGGCGCAATGAAATACCGATTGCCATCGCCACACGCTGCTTCATTCCTCCTGATAGTTCGTGGGGAAATAATCGAGCGACGCCGGGGCGAAGTCCAACTCTAGTTAGAAGATCTCGAACGGTTTCGTCGAGTTCGTCTTTCGTAGGCGATTTATCGTCTTCATCAACGTGATCGAGAATTCCATCAATGATCTGCCGCCCGATCCGCATGACCGGGTTAAGCGAGTTCATAGCACCCTGAGGAACTAGAGCAAGCTCTGACAGTCGTGTCTTACGCATCTCCTCATCGGACAGCGTTGTCAGGTCACGCCCGTTCAGAATCGCACTGCCGCTGGCAATGTGACCTGGCGGTCGAGTCAGTCGCATCAGACCCATAGCAAGAGTTGTCTTGCCTGAGCCTGATTCGCCAACAAGTGCGAACCGTTCACCCTGTTTCAACGTGAATGTGACATCGTCACACGCTTTCACAGTTCCGGAATCCGTCTCGTAATAGACCGAGAATCCATCGACTACAAGGGCATCGACGTCGGTAATCCGAGCGCCAGTCCTATACGTCTGTATTGCTTGTTCGGTGCTCAAACGCGTTTCCTCAATCGTGGGTTGGACCATTCATCCAATCCTGATGAAATCAAGAACAGACTCACGAATACGATCACGATTGCGGCCAATGGCGGAAGCCACCACCACCACATACCGAGCGTGATTGATGAGAACTGAATATTCCAGTAAATCGTCATACCAAGGGTTGGCTCACTGAAGTTCCCTAGTCCGATGGCCTCTAAGCCGATCGAAGCAAGAATCGCTCCAGCAACCGATCCAACCAAGCTCGCAGTGATGTACGGGATCAGGTTTGGCATCATCTCTTTGAAAATAATACCCATACCGCTGGTACCCGAAAGACGAGATAGCTCTACGTAAGTTTGCTCACGCATGACCAACACTTGCGACCTGATCGTACGAGCGGGGAAGACCCAACTCGTAAGGCCAATGGCAATGCCGATCTCATCGATAGAGAGCTCCCTTCCGATGTTGATCCGGACTAGGATCAAAATTAGCAGGGCTGGCATCGCCAAACCAACGTCAACAACTGAACGAATCGCAGCGTCGACAAATCCTCGGTAGTACGCAGCTAAGAACGCGGCAACCGTGCCAAGTCCGATAGCCACCGCACCAGCGATTAGCCCGACACGGAGCGTGAGAGGCGTACCAAGAATGGCAACCGCCAATAGGTCACGTCCCTGAGTATCTGTACCAAACGGGAACGCCCCAGTCGTACCGTCACGAAGTTCGTGCGAGAGCGTCGGCGCCAATCGAGTAGGTGCCGAAAGCGGTCGGAATTGTTCGGTGTCCCAAACAAGATGACCAACACCGACCAAGAAGAGCATGCCGAAGAGCATGCTAAGACCAACGATGAGCGAAGGATTACGCAGTGCATACTTCTTCATAGGAGTCAGTCGTTCTTCGTTGAACTGACTCCATCCACCACTTTCGGCCGGATTTATTGCATCCGGCGTTGTTACTGATTCAGTCATTTAGGATTTCCTCACCTTGATCCTAGGATCGAGTAACGGGTAAAGAACATCGAGCAGGAATGTTGCCCCTGCGATCCCAAGAATAATTATGATGACGATTCCGCGAATAACGAAGAAATCAGACAATCGAATCGCCTGGAACAAAATGTCTCCGATGCCCGGGTACGAGAAAACTCGTTCCACCAACACCTGTCCTGTAACGATGGTTCCAAGCACAAGTGCCAGACCTGTTACCTGTGGCAGCAGCGCATTTCGCACTGCGTATCGCATGAAGATTCGCGAACCTTTCAATCCTTTGGCATCGGCCTGAATCATGTAGTCCTCTCCCTGCGTGTTGATCATCATGCCTCGCATGCCGATGGCCCAGAAGCCAATGGCTGAGAAGATGATGGCGAACGCAGGAAGGATTGCGTGCCTGATAACGTCGACTGCGAACTCAAAAGTCAGCGTCGGTACTGTCGCAGGTGCATAACCACCGAATAGTGGTAGCCATTCCAATTGGAACGCGATCACAAAAATCAGAATCATTGCAAGAAGATACTGAGGAATGGCCGAAAGGGTTAGCAGCGGCATGAAAATGTACTGCAGCCAACCCGGTTTTCTCGGCCAACCGAGTATCGCCCCTGCGAGCGTCCCTAATATGAAGGCCAGTATCGTTACCGTCCCCATCAGCCCCAATGTCCACATCAGTGATTCAAACACGATGTCGTTCACGGTTCGTGGGAAAAAGGCGATCGAAACTCCGAGATCGAGCTTCACAAGATCTTTTAGGAAGTTGAGGTACTGAGTCCACATCGGCTGGTCGAGGCCAAACCGTTTTTGATAGCTCTTTGCCATCGCATCGAGACCAGTTTGCATTGCTCCACCACGTTGGGCTTCAAGCAACAACTTTTCTTTGACGGGATCTTGACCGGAAAGACGAGGGATGATGAAAATCACCGTACTCGCCAACCAGACTACAAATAGGAAGAACAGGAAACGCTTCACGACGAAATGGCCAAGAACACCCGAAATAATTCGGATGATCTGCGTACCAGTCGACGTTGAAGAGTTTTCTACGGCCTGCGTTTGTTCTGTCACGGGCTAAAACTCGATTCAGTATTGTCTGAAGTAGTAGACAAATCCTGCAACATTTAGTTATTGACTAAACGCGAGGATTCATGGCGTCCAAAGATAACAAGTGTTTACGTCGATGGCTATGTTGGTTTTTTTGATGTGAGTAAATCCTCATAGATTCCCGTCAATCTAAGAAGGTTTATTAACCGAAAATTCACTTTTGGTCTCAACGCCGCCTGAATTCTGTTGAATATTGGCATTCAATGTTTCCCTAGTTACAGCGATTCGATGAAAACGCTTGTATGTGAATGTTGACTGACATGTCATATTCGGATATAAATTCTTGCCACAGATCAACGCTGCCCTCTGGCGGCACATCTGGTTTCGCGTCTGACATTTTATTCGGAGGTCAGCATGACATTTACTGAGAGGTGGAGAATTCTCTTCCTCGCCATGCTTTCAATTGCCCTAATTGCGGCAATTGCTTGTGGTGGCGGAGATGACGAAGACTCTTCTGACGATGGCGGAGGCACTGAGCCTGTAGCCACTACTGCACCTGCACCAGACCCAACGGAGGCTCCGGCCGACGACACACCGGGTAGCGTTGCTATTGCAGACATCGCTCGCGACGACACGTTCATCGGTTACCTGGGTGGTGCTGAAGGTCGTTTCGTAGACCACGAGCTATGGAACCCGTACGCCATTGGTGCAAACCACCAATCTGGTCCAAACATCATCTTTGAGCCGCTTGCATTCTTTAGTGCATTCGACGACAAGACGATCCCTTGGCTCGCTGAGAGCTGGGACTGGAACGGCGACTTTACTGAATTGACTATCAACCTACGAACCGGTATCAACTGGTCCGACGGTGAAGAGTTCAATGCAGACGACGTTGTTTACACGTTGAACACTCTTAAGGACCTCAAAGAAGAAGTCCGATGGGGTAACGACATCGACAACGCTATGAACCACGCGGAGAAAGTCGACAGCCACACCGTAAAGGTATTGCTTGACCGACCAGACCCACGATTCATGTTCCTTCTTACGTACAAGTTCGACATTGGTGTGTACATGGTGCCTGAGCACCACTACTCCAGCCAAGACTGGACTACGTTCAAGGACTACGACCCAGCTAAGGGCTTCCCGCTAAGCACGGGACCTTGGAAGGTCATCTCTGGTTCACCTGAGCAGAAAATCATCGACCGCAACGATTCGTGGTGGGGTGAAGGCGTATCTGACCTAGGTCAGTTCGGCAAGCTGCCTGGACCAAAACGTGTCATCTACTTGCCAACACCTGACCAGACGGTTCGGTCGCAGGCATTGATTTCTGACACTGTTGACTACTCAGCAATGACCACACCTGCGGTTATCGTTGAGACAATGGGCAAGAACTCTGATCTTGTCACTCACACCGGAACCGACACTCCATTCGGATATGTCGACTGGTGGCCAGTATCGATTGGTTTCAACGACTCTGGTAAGTTCGGTCCTTACGACAACAAAGATGTTCGATGGGCATTCAGCTACCTACTTGATAGGCAGGAACTGAGTGACGTGGCTTACGACGGTGCAGCAGCATTCAACCCGCTGACTATGCCTGGTTACCCACCATTGAAGAAGTACTTTGACTCAGTAGCGGACCTACTCGCAGTAAACGACACAACAGAGCACAACCCAGCCAAGGCTGCAGCGTTGCTTGAAGGTGCTGGGTACTCGAAGGATGGCGATGGCAACTGGGTTGACGCTCAGGGCACCGGCATCAACTGTGAAATCATCGGTTTCAGCCCGTGGGTGGACCTCGGTCCTATCACTGCTGAGCAGCTTCGACGAGAGGGCATCAACGCCACTTACTCGCAGCCGCCAGATGCTTCTTCACGAATGGCTGAAGGTA
>JABIHL010000030.1 GCA_018649665.1 Chloroflexota bacterium
GCTCAGAAGCTTGCTTCCGACAAGATGGGCGCTATCACCGGCGGCATGAACATTCCTGGCCTTATGTAGCCAGCGTTTCAGCTTCGGCTGATTCATCAGAAAAACACGAATGCCATCTTCCGACATTGCACCTTCCGCTGCTCCTCCAGTCGCCCGACTCATCGAGGCGTTTCACAGGCTGCCTGGAATTGGGCCTAAGAGCGCTCAGCGGCTGACGTATCACCTGATTCGGATGCCTCAGGACGAAGCGGAAGAGTTTGCTGCCGCTATTTTAGGTGTGAAAGAGCGAGTCGTTCTTTGCGACACCTGCGCCAACATTGCGGAAGCGGTCGAGTGCACGATTTGCGGTGATCTTCAGCGTGATAGCACTCGAATATGTGTAGTTGAAGAGCCTTTGGACGTTGTGGCTGTGGAGCGGGCGAGGGTTTATTCGGGCAAGTACCACGTTCTACATGGAGTGATTTCTCCGGTAAACGGTGTTGGACCGAACGATTTGAAACTACGTGAGTTGTTGGAGCGACTGCGCGACGGCACGGTGGTTGAAGTGATCGTGGCGACGAATCCGAACCTCGAAGGCGAGGCTACGGCAATGTACATTCAGCAGCTGATAGGTCCGCTGGGCGTGAAGGTAACTCGCCTTGCTCGTGGATTGCCGAGTGGATCGGATATCGAGTATGCCGACGATTCGACTCTTGCTCACGCGCTGGAAAGCCGGGCGGAGATTCCCCAACGCCAGACGGGTACGCCTGAGTAGCGATACACGGTAACGATAGACAACAGTTCTCGATTGTGGCTACACGGTTTCGGTGGTTGATCTGGACTTCCTGCAATTCGCTACCCGGTATCGGCGTACTTCTTTCCGTGTAGGCGTTTCGACTCCCACAGTGATTTCGATTATTCGGTGACATCCGCTGTGGTGACGTTTACTGTGTAGTCGATCTACCCGTTCAAACCATTTGGCAGCGACCGTCGTATCGAACTTCATGAGTCACTTCCGCACATATACATATCGCCGAACAGGCTCACTGAGTGTTGTGCTTTTTTTGTCGCTCTTCGCAATCGCCCTAGCCGCGTGTGGCACCGAACCATTGCCAGTTGCGGGTCGACCTGATTTTCCAGTAGCCACGTTCGCTTTGCGCGAAGTGACTCCTGCACCGATTTCACCAACCGCTACGCCGTGGCCGAATCTTGCGGACGACGACGTGCGGGTTATTCCTGAAGGACTTGATCCTGAGTTTTACTCGCGAGCCGATTCTGATGAAGTTGTTGCCCTTTGGACGCAGTTCCTGACAGGAACTGTTTCGAGCGCAACGTCGGGTCGGTTCTACTTCCGTAGCCGCCGAAGTTTCGAAGGGGATCTGCACTTATGCCCGGGCGGTACTGGTTTCCTCTCGGGCGATCCTGATGGTCCGGTGAAGTGGGCTGTTAATCCTTCTGCTGGGTATTGGTACGAGGTCACGCTTTCACATGAAATTCCGTTTACTGGCGATACGGTGACTTATGCAATTGGCGTGAACGATGGCAATCCGGCGAGATCGGGTAGCACGACGCCGATGGAGTTTAGGTTGAGCGATAGGTGTGCGCTCGCCAACGCTGGAATTCAATATGCGTTTACCGATGAAGAGCGAAAATTAGAAGAGCAGGTAGAGCTCGAACAGATTGTTATCGATGAAATTCCGTGGACAGACGGCGAGCGCGAATTTCCTTCACAGATAACGGTTGAAGGGTCGAGCGAAATCGATCAAACCCTTGGTCTCGACTACTGGAGAGCGTATTTGTCGGGCGCGGTAGTCAATGCTGTTGCGTACAACTACGCTCAGTATTCGGTTACTGAGGCGTTTTCTGGCGATCTACATTTGTGTGCTGAACGCGTTGCGGTGCTCGATGGAGATCTTTTGGGTATTGGCGAGTGGGCAGTTCAGCCATCAGGATCGAATCCGTACAGCGCGAAAATTGTCTTTACTTTGCCTGGGGATTCTAAGTTCAGGACGATCGTTCTTGGCGTTGATGGCGACTCACCGATACGGATGGGTCGTGATGCCGATACGGGGTTGATCGCTGCGACTCCGCTGGAAGTTACCGAATCGAGCGAATGCGAGAGTGCGAGCGAGAGCTGATCGTTTTTGTTTACGGACAAGCGACTAGCGTGGCTCAGATATCGTCGGCAAACCCATATGATTAGCCAACTATGACTTCGAAGCGGCGACCGGTTACATATACGACTGATGGCGTGGTTGTTCGCACCAGCAACTTGGGCGAGGCCGACCGGATTATTACTCTGATAACGCCGATTCATGGGATAGTCAGAGGCGTTGCGAAGGCGGCTCGTAAGCCGGGATCGAAAATGGGTGGACATCTCGATCTGCTGAAGCACGTGAGCGTTTCCGTTCGAGAAACTCGAACATTGCACGGGCTTAGCCAAGTATCGACCGTGAACGGATATCGTGGTCTTCGAGACGATCTTGATCGGTTTTCGAGGGGCTCTTACATTTCTGAAATGGCAGAGCGTTTTTCGGTTGAGAACGGTGCGAATCAGCCGTTGTTCAGACTACTTCTCGATGTGCTTAGTACTTTAGAAGTAAGTGACAACCCAGAAATGGCGATTCATTTCTACGAAATGCGTTTACTGCAGCTAAGCGGATTTGCACCTGAGCTTTCACGATGTGTTGAGAGTGGTGTTGAGCTTGAACCAGCGAATCATTTGTACTCAGCGGATCGAGGCGGACTAGTGAACAATGAGTCACGTCCGGTTGGCGAAACAGCGTTACTTCCGGCAAGTTTGAATACGATCAAGTTGCTCAGATTTTTGTCTCGTGCCGACATCGCTCAGGCAACTGCTATGAAGTCGGGCGAAGACGAGAATAGGCAGCTTTCTCGGATACTTAGGGCACAGATTCATCACGTTCTCGATCGTGGATTGCGATCAGAGGCGTTCATGGACGAAGTGCGTACTCGACCGGGTCACGGGAACGGAATTGGACGAACGACGAGCGATAGTTCGAACGAGTGACATCGTTCGCCAGAAAACTTGCGTCGAGTTGTTACACTCGGTTGAACTGATTCTGAACTAGCGTTGCAATGCTTAGTGGGCGTTGAACGCGATGGAATGAATCGCCCGAAATCATTCGTTATTTTCTTGAACTATTAACAACTGGCCGTTGAAAGATGTGCTTCGGCACCTGAACTATGACCGACTCTGACATCGTCATTCGCGGAGCCCGCGAACACAACCTGAAGAACATTGATATCAGCATTCCTCGTGACACTCTGACGGTGATTACGGGTGTTTCAGGTTCAGGCAAGAGCAGTCTTGCGTTCGACACGATATTCGCTGAAGGACAACGTCGGTACGTGGAATCATTGTCGGCGTACGCTCGGCAGTTCCTTGGACGAATGGAAAAGCCTGACGTCGATCACATCGAGGGTTTGAGTCCTTCGATCTCGATCGATCAAAAAGGTGTTTCGAAAAACCCGCGTTCGACCGTTGGAACCGTGACCGAGATTTACGACTATTTGCGATTGCTGTTTTCGCGAGCAGGTCGCCCACACTGTCACAACTGTGGACGTCCGGTTCAGCGACAAACGATTCAGCAGGTTGTCGATTCGATCTTGAAATGGGACGAGGGAACGAGGCTGCAGGTTCTCGCTCCGATGATTACGCACATGAAGGGCGAGCACGTTCAGGTGTTCGAAACGGCACGGCGTGATGGGTTTGTGCGAGTACGAATCGATGGCGATACGCGCGAACTCGCTGAAGAGTTAAAGCTCGCAAAGACGAAGTGGCACGATATTGAAGTGGTAGTCGATCGAATCATCGTTCGTGAAGACACCGATCGTGGTCGGCTCACTGAGTCGGTCGAAACGGCGCTTCGACTCGCAGGCGGGAACCTAATCGCTTCTAAGCTCGGGACCGGCGCCAACGGTGCGGACGAGGACGTTGTCTATTCAGAGCACTTCGCCTGCGTTCATTGCGATATTTCAATAGCCGAGCTAGAGCCACGCAACTTCTCGTTCAATACGCCGTTCGGAGCTTGCCCAACTTGCACTGGACTCGGTTTCAAGTTGGAGGTTGATCCTGATCTCGTGATTCAGGACAAATCGTTAAGCCTGAACAATGGTGCGATTACGCCGTGGGCACGATCGGGCACGAACTCGCCTTGGTATCACTCGACGCTCGAATCGTTGTCGCAGCACTTTGGTTTTTCGATGGACACCCCGATTCGAGAGATGGATCTCGAGCACCTGAGCGTGATTTTGTATGGAACGGCCGGCAACAAGCTCGAAGTTTCTCATCAGACTCAAAAGGGCAAGGTTTACAGCTGGAATACTGCGTTTGATGGCGTAATTCCGAATATGGAACGACGACACGTCGATACCGAATCGGATTCAGTTCGTGAGGACATCGCTAGGTACATGACGCAGAGGGCGTGTGCGACTTGTGGCGGTGCTCGACTCAAGCCGGAAGTACTCGCAGTAACCGTTCTCGGTATGAACGTGATGGAAGTCACCGGGCAGTCGGTTGAGAATGCGCTTCGTTGGGTCGAGGCGTGCCGTACAGGCGTGTGGCCCGGCGAAGGTGAGCACGATGGGGATGCTGAAGATCCGCTGAGCAGTCGTGAGCAGTCGATTGCTACTCAAATATTAAAAGAAGTCGAAGCACGGCTTGGATTCCTATCGAGAGTTGGACTCGACTATCTGACGCTTAACCGTGCGGCGGCGACTCTTTCAGGTGGCGAAGGTCAGCGTATTCGGCTTGCCACGCAGATCGGATCGGGTCTCATGGGCGTTTTATACGTCTGTGATGAGCCCTCTGTTGGACTTCACCCTGCCGACAACGACCGGCTTATCGGAACGCTGCAGAATTTGCGTGATGTCGGAAACACAGTCCTGATCGTCGAACACGATGAAGCCGTAATGCGAGCCGCCGACCATATCGTCGATATGGGTCCGGGAGCGGGTCAGTTCGGTGGCAGCGTTGTAGTTGAAGGGCCTATAGAAGCCGTTCTCGAAAGCGAAGAATCGCTTACGGGCGCGTATCTGAGCGGTCGTAAATCTATTCCAGTTCCGAAAAAGCGTCGCAAAGGCAATGGCAACGAGATCGCCATTGTTGGAGCACGAGCGAACAATCTGAAGAACGTTTCGGTGGCGATTCCGCTTGGCACGTTGACTTGTGTGACTGGTGTTTCGGGATCGGGCAAAAGCACGCTCGTGAACGAGATTCTCTCGAAGAAGCTCTCTCAGCACTTCTACCGTTCGAAAGATCGACCGGGAGAGCACGACGATGTGCTCGGGCTCGAACACGTCGACAAGGTGATCAACATCGATCAATCGGCGATTGGTCGAACTCCACGATCAAATCCGGCTACATACACAGGTGTATTCACGAACATTCGAGATATTTTTGCTTCGATGCCTGAATCGAAAGCCCGTGGTTACAAGCCGGGGCGTTTTTCGTTCAACGTGAAGGGTGGTCGTTGCGAGGCTTGCAGTGGCGCTGGTTACGTTCAGATCGAGATGCAGTTCCTGCCAGACGTCACGGTTCCTTGCGAGATTTGTTTGGGTGCGAGGTACAACCGAGAGGCGCTTGAGATTAAGTTCAAGGGCAAGTCGATTGCTGAAGTACTTGATATGACGGTTTCAGAGGCTGCGGTCGTCTTCGAGAACATTCCGTCAATTTCCAACAAGATGAAAACGTTGACCGATGTGGGTCTTGGCTACGTGCATTTGGGTCAGCCCGCGACGACCCTTTCGGGTGGTGAAGCACAGAGAATCAAGCTGGCATCGGAGCTTTCTAAGAGGTCGACCGGCAAAACGGTTTACATTCTTGATGAGCCGACGACGGGTCTTTCGTTCGATGATGCTGCGAAGCTGATGATCGTGCTTCATCGATTGGTGGATGCTGGAAACTCGATCATTTTGATCGAACATCATCTCGATTTGATCAAGAATGCCGATTGGATTCTAGAAATGGGTCCACTGGCTGGCGAACGTGGCGGGCAGGTCATCGCAGAGGGAACGCCAGAGTTTGTGGCATCTGTGAAGAAGTCGTCGACTGGTCAGTACTTGGCCGAGATGAATGGCATAAAGCCGAACGCAAAGGCAGCAGGTACGACGAAGGCGCGCAAGTTCAAGACATCGGTGAACGGTAGTGCTCATGACGAAATCACGTTACCGGATAGACCTGCCACGTCTAAGAACGGCGCGTCGAAGTCGCGTAGAAACACTGGCCGGTATCGCAGGCGTCGTCGCGGTGCCGCCGCCGCTCGATAGCTGTATCCAACTGAAAATACTGGAATCGCACTCGTAATGGCTCACGCCGGCGAGCCAGGTGGCTCATTCCTGTGGGGGTTGGCTCACAACCGCGTTGTGTAGCTAGCTCGGAGCCGCCTACGTGTCAGAAGCCTAAAGTTGTGGGCATCAGGCAAATACGCACTGACAGGGACCCAAGGGCAATTTGGGGTCTCAGGGCAATAAGGGCAAAACAATGACACTCATCAGCATTAAGAACACTTCAGCCGGTAACACAATCATTCCAGCACGAGGCGGATTGGGATTGGTACTAGGAGCTGGTGAAGAGGGCACTGTTTGTCCTGAAGGTCTACGAGCTCAGGGCGCATTTTTCGACATGGTTTCTCGGGGTCACATCTCCGAGCAGGCTCGATTGGGTCGGGCTGCACGAGTAGTGAACTTTTCACACTCAGACGACGATCACAACCAGGCAGCTTAGTTCCGACTCAACTGCCCATATATCGAACGGACAATAACGTTCGTATTTTTTAGAGAGACCCGCTTTTTGGCGGGTCTTTTTTTGTGTTTGGTTTTGTTGCAGGAGAGGGAGGTAGGTCGAGAACGAGTAGTCGAACTTATCCGTCGCTTTGGGCGGCGTTTACGAGGTCTTCACAGGCTGAAATATCGGTTTGGCAGAGCATGACGACGTTCCCGGCTACGAGATAGGCGTGGTAGCTGGTGCGATTGTTACCCGAGGTGATAATTCCGCCAGCTGAGTTCGATGCTGGAGAGCGACCGAGTATCGCAAGCGCCGATTCAACGCCAGCTGACATTGCATCGGCGTGCGAGGCGTACTTCCTGATCTCGATATCTCGACGACTGGCGAATCCGTAGTAGGCGTTCGTAGCCAGAGGAACGGTGGCGGTATCAAATTCTTGGTTAAGTTTGAATCCAACTGCTTCAAAGTTTTCGACCGTGAAGGTCTCGTCGATTCGAAGAACCAGTGCCGCTTCTTCGCCGTCGTTAGTTGTCGAGACGGAGTCACTTGTGTCGCCTGATCCGCAAGCCACTATGGCGAGCATGGCGATGGCGATAAGAAGAACTGACGATGATTTGCCGAATTTCACAGATATTTCCTAGGGGTGGAGATTGCCACGCCGCCTAGCTCCTCACAATGACAAATATCCGACCGGGTATTCGGCTGGATTGATCGCTGGCTGCTTACCTGTGATCCTTCGAGTGCCTCAGGGCCACATTTTGGGCAGCTGGTTCCAGATGGGAGTTACGTACGAGCTAAGCGATGATTTGGTTACTTCGCCGAAAGCTTAGCAAATACTAACGTTTTCCGGCTGCCAGATTCAATGCTTCGGGGAGTGAACGTAATCGGAGCATCGCAGCGGTTCCGACGACGGGTCCGAGGGCGAGCATTGCGAATGCCCAGCCCCAGCCTGAGGAGTCTTTTACTATCGGCAAAAGCCAGATCGACACCGCGGTTAGCGCGAACCCTATTCCGGTTTGGAACGTCAGCATCGTTCCCCGATAGGCAGGGTCGCTCAGCTCAGTCATCGCAGTCGAAAATTGCGCTGAGTCGGCTATCACTGAAGCGCCCCATATCATCGCTAATATGACTATCAATACTGTCATTTCAGGGGGAAGGAATCCGATGAATGCTGCCACTCCGCCACTGATCACCATGGCGATGCTGGTGACTGCGGTTCGTCCGATTTTTTCCGACCATACTCCCGCGAATGAACTCGCAACTGCCCCAACTGCGAATACAAGGAACGTAAGCGCGCTCGCGAGGTCGAGACTTTCACCGATGAGCGATTTTTCGCCAATGACATAGAGCAGGAAACTGCCGATCCACGCCCACATCGCGTAAAGCTCCCATTGGTGTCCCAGATAGCCGGTTAGTGCCAGTCGAGGACCGCGTTGCGAAATGGCGCCGATCAGATACTTCGGGTTGAATTTGGCGCCGTTCACTTCGTGAGGACCATCTTTCACCAGGAATTTGAGGATCAGCCCACCTGTGATCGCAAGTATCGAGCTTCCGATGATTACCGCCTGCCAGTTTTCTGAGAATACAGATCGCAGCAGATGAGGTGAGCCGGACCCGATGGTAAGCGCACCGACCATCGTTCCGAGTGCGAATCCCCTGCCCTTCGTGTACCAGCCTGAAATGACTTTCATTGCCGGGGGATAGACCCCGCCCAGAAAGGCGCCGGTTGCGAAACGAGCTGCGATGAGCGCAGGTGTTGAATCGAGAGGGATGACCAACAGGTTGGTTAGCGCAGCAAGCACTGCTGCATAGGCGAATAGAGTTCGGGCGTTTACCAGATCGGACAGATTTGTGACGGCGATAAACAGTGTGCCGAACACAAAGCCGAGTTGAACGGCGATAGTGAGTATCGCCATTGATGATTCGTCGATCGACTTTTCAACTTCGAGCGCGCCTGATATCGCGTTGGTCGAGAACCAAACTGATAGCGAAAAGAATGTGGCGAGCGAAACGAGAACTAGTGCCCGTGATTTTGAACGAGATGGGGATTCAGGCTGAGTCATGAAGGTTTGATGTACGGGCTATCGGGACAGATGTTCTTAAGATTTGATGGGATGATCGAGTTTGCAGAAGTTCCATGTGCTTCCACGTGTTGATCTGGCACGGTATTGTTTGTTGCAACTTACGTAAAGCCACGAGAGAGATTTAGTTTCGAGGAGCAGTATGAGCCAGAGTGAACTTGAACGCACTTACTTTCAGGACGGTCTGCACGGCAATCACTGTTACGGCTGCGGAGCTTGGAACGCCAAGGGGCTACGGATCAAATCGTATTGGGATGGCGATGTTTCAGTGTGTGTTTATCACCCTGGTCCGCACCATGCAGCGATGCCGCCTGATGTGATGAATGGCGGAATGATCGCTACGATCATCGATTGCCACTGCGTTTGTTCGGCAATGGCGGATGCGTATCGAACTGAAGGCCGTGAAGTGGGTGAAGGCGATACGATTTGGTACGCCACGGCTTCACTGACGGTGAACTATCGCAAGCCCACTCGAATCGATGGCCCTGTTACGGCACGTGCTCGCATTACTGAGAAAACCAAGACCAAGACTCTCCATTCGGTCGAGTTCTACTCGCATGATGGCGTGCTAACTTGCGATGCAACTGTTCTGTCGCTTCGAGTTCCTGACGAGTGGGCCGATCCGACAGGGTTATTTCAGCACTTATAAGTTCGATGTAGCTAGGTTTAGTTATTTTCATCGACGAAGGAACTTAGCAGAGCTAGTGTTTCGTTGATTTGGCGCATGAAAAGGGAGCTCGGGATGAAGTTGGCAGTTGGCGGAGACCATGCAGGGTTTTTAATGAAAGGCCCGGTGGTTGAGTATTTGAAGTCACAGGGTCACGAAGTTACCGATTACGGAACTTACTCGGAAGAGCCGGTAGATTTTCCTGACATTGCACAGCGCGTAACGTCGGCGATTCTTTCGGGGGAAGCCGAACGAGGGATTCTTGTGTGCGGTACGGGTGTAGGGGCGGCAATCGCCGGTAATAAAGTTCCGGGAATTCGCGCTGCTCTGACTCACGATACGCACTGCGCACATCAGGGCGTTGAGCACGATGATGTGAACTTAATTTGCATGGGTGCGTGGATTATCGGAATCGCTGTTGCGAAGGAAATTCTCGATGCGTTCATCTCGGCAGAGTTTTCGACTGATCCCGATTTCAGGCGTCGTGTAGACAAGCTTGCTGAGATGGAACTGAAGTACGCAAGGGAACTTATTGGGTAGTAGTTTTACACCACGCAAGTAATCGGATTTACGTGTAAAACAAATGTCAGTTCGTTAAAAGTAACTTCTGGCTAGAGTTATTCACCGACCAGAATGAGCAATACAAACGATTTCGACTCAGATGGATTGAGCCAGCGTGACTGATACTCCACCAATTCAAAATAGCGACCCTGCCGAACTTCAACGGCTTGTTGATGAACAGCGTCAAATTGTGGAGATCGGACGTCTTGTTGGATCGACTCTCGATATTGTTGACGTGTTTCCTCAGGTGGCAGGAATCTCGCGCGAGTTAGTCTCGGCAGATCGCATGGTGATCGCGGTTATCTCTGAAGATGGACTCGAACTTGTCGATCGCCATATCCATGGATTTATAGTCCCGGAAGACGAGTTCCGCGGCCGGCGACCGATTAGTGAGTCTGACGCCTATCACTCACTCGTTATCGACAATGTCTCTGTTGTCTACAGCGGTGACGATCTTAAAAATTACAACAGTAATGCTGAGGAAGAGTCCGCTCGCAAGCAAACCGGCTTGAACGCGTTGATGATGACTCCGCTCATATGGCAGGGAGAATCACACGGTGTTCTTGCGTTTCGAGCGTTTGATTCTGATGCTTTTGGCCCGCACCAAATTGAACTTGCGCAACAGATAGCGAACCAGATCGCAGGCGGGGTTGCATCGGCGAACCAGTACGGAAAGCTTGAACGAGAATCGCTGGAGAAAGAACAACTTGCGGAAATTCGCCGGATCGCAGGTTCAAGCCTAGTTCTAGGCGATATTTTTACGCCTTTCGCAAAGCAAGTCAGACTGCTGGTCCCAGCCGATCGACTGATACTCACTACGATAGATGCTGACGGAGCCGTGATCGATCGATATGTCGATGGCGTCGATGTTCGAGATTCGATAACACCACCAAAGTCCTTTGTACTTGATGCTTCGATATTTGAGCAGATAAGCGAGAATCTAACCCACTTCACCTCGAATGGAGAAGAGTACGAAAAGTACGTCCTAGATCGACCAGAAGAAGTGGCTCGGTACGCGGCAGGGCTTCGCGCTATACTCTCGCTCCCATTGGTGTGGCGCGGGGAGCTGGTTGGCAGTCTCACATTACGGTCTACCGACCCAGAAGCATTCGGTGAGCAAGATATAGAAATTGCGTCGCTGATCGCTAACCAAATAGCGAGTGCGATTCACGCTGCGAACCAATACAGGCTTCTCGAAAACGAAGCGTTGAACCGCAAAAGGCTCGGCGAGATTGGCAGAATTGTTAGCTCAACACTTGAGTTAGACAGCGTGCTTAGTGCATTCGTTGATACTGCACATGAACTGGTGCCATTCGATCGATTAGCGATTTCATTGATCGACGCTCAAACGGGGCACATGTCTCAGGCCAAAACATTCCGCAACCGTACCGTTCTGACGTAGTTACGCTCGAAGCAAGCGTGCTGCCGACTTCCGTGTACCGAGACCACGAGGTTCTAATTGCAAATTCTGCGGATTTAGCCGAGCGAGCTAAGTCGGATGAATTAGACGACAACAGACTAAGAATCGCCGAGGGTTTCATTTCGGCGATGATGGTTCCTGTGGTGCTTCAAGCAGAATTGGTCGGAACACTGATTTTCCGATCAGTAGAGGCAGACCCCTACACATCGGTGCATGTTGAAGTTGCTGAGCAAATCGCCGCTCAGATCGCCGGTCTAATCGCATCGGGCCAGCAAAGAACTCTGTTGCAGGCAGAATCGGCCGAACGGCGTCGATTAGCGGAAGAGCAAAGCCGTATTGCCGAGATCGGCAGGATCGTCAGCTCAACTCTAGATCTCGACAAGGTATTTTCACAGGTCGTCGATCAGACTCGTGAGTTAGTGCCGTTTGATCGTGTGGTTATCACTCTGCTAAGTGAAGATCAGCAATCGTTGATAGATGAATTTGTCGAAGGGCCAGGAAAGAAGACCGGAACTCAGCTTCCTTACGGATACAACCCGCTTCAACAACACGTGATAGAAACCGGGACATCATACGTGTGGAACGGAGTTGATTCTGACATTTTGGGTGAAACAGATTTTGATCAGCACTTACGTGATTTAGGGCTGAAATCTGTTCTGATAAGTCCGCTCAAATGGCAGCAGGAAGTGTTTGGTCTTCTGTCGTTCCGATCGAAAGAGTTGCGCGCCTACGACGAGCATGATCTCGAATTGGCCACCCAAATCGCCGCGCAAATTGCAGGTGCTATTGCGATGTCGAAGCAATATCAACAGTTGGCGCAAAGCGAAGCGACTTATCGCGACTTGGTTGATAGCGCTCATATTGTTATTTGGAGATTGGATGCTGAAGGTCGTTTCTCATACGTGAACAACGCATTTGAAGATGCCTTGGGATATTCACCTGCAGAGATTATTGGCACCTATCACTGGAACCTTCAGCCAGCGAATCAACGGGTTGCTGCAGAGCAGCGATACCTGAATCACGCTAGGTCAGGAACAGACAGGTCGGGTGAAAATACCTACATCAACAAGAGCGGATCCGAAGTTCACATGAGCTATAGCTCATTTAACTCGGTTGATTCCGATGGAGTCTTCAATGGAGTTCGCGGGGTTGCATTGGACATCACGGCTGAGCGACAAACCCGGGAAGATCTGAACATTCAGGCGACAGCACTAGAAGAAGCCAGTGACGCGGTGGTCATTTTGCTACCAGACACGACGATCGGCTACGTAAACAACGCGTTTGTTGAACAGACGGGCTATTCCAAAGCCGAGGCGATCGGTCAACCATCGAGCATCCTGAGATCCGGATCTAGCTCAAATGCGGTTTATGACAGGATCTGGGAGGCTGTGAGAGAGGGCAATGTTTGGCGGGGAACGATCTTCAGCCGTAGGAAAAACGGAGCGACGTTCACGATTGATTCGTCGCTCAATCCGGTGTTTGGTGAAGATGGAAGCATTTCTAGCTACGTCTCGATTCGTCGAGATGTGACCGAACGGATTCAGGCTGAACAAGATCGGCAGGCTCGGGCGGAACTCGATGCCCAGAACCAGCAGCTCCAAGAAATGAACAAACAGCGTGATGAATTTTTCTCGACTGTGTCACACGAGCTACGCACCCCACTAACCGCGGTTACTGCGTTTTCAGACATTCTGAGTAGGAATCGAGCCGGAAATCTGACGAGCGGCCAGTTGGACCAGCTTGACGTGATTCGCCGGAACAGTCGCAGCCTTATAAACCTAGTTGAAGACATGCTCGACATGTCTCGACTTAACAGTCGATCACTCAGGATGGATCGCGCTTCAGTCGAGGTGGATGAAATGATTCTTTCGACCATTGAATCGCTTGAACCAACCGCTCGTGAACGCAATCACCTGCTGAATTTCTCTTCGAACACTGAAGGGTTAGTTATTGATGCAGACAAAAGTCGGCTTATTCAGGTGTTGTCAAATTTGCTTACGAACGCCTGCAAGTATTCGCCTGACGGCACGCAGATAGACATCTCGACTGGTACGGATGGGGAATGGGTTGTGCTTAGGATTGCTGACTATGGGTTCGGGATGTCTTCAGTTGATCTCAACGGATTGTTTTCGCCGTTTTATAGATCCGGGCGGGACGAAGTGCGAGCGCAGGCGGGGACAGGATTGGGAATGTCGATTTCAAAAACTCTCGTGGAACTTCACGATGGAATAATAGAAGTTGAGAGCGTTCTCGACGAAGGCACGACTGTAACTGTTAGGCTGCCGGGTGTGGTTACCGACTCCAACTCAACGTCGTAATACTTGGTGTCATCGAATAGTAGTTATAACTGCCAAATAGCAATAAAACTCTCTATATAGTGACTACGATAGTATTTCGCTTGGTTTGTGATGTGTTCACGGTCGATAGTGGGGTGGTGAAATGTCGAAAGACATATCGAGAAAAAGTGAATTTGAGCTCGCCGCCGATCAACAGCGTCGTATAGCTGAGATTGGCCGTATCGTCACTGCATCGACTGATCTGAATGTGGTGTTTACTGAATTCGCTGAACAGGCAAAGAATCTTGTTCCGTTTGACAGGTTGGCGATATCAAATATCGACGCTGAGGCACAGATAATTTCGGATGCCCACATTGCTGGACTCGAGACTACCGAATCAAACTACACGGGTCCGTACACACTCGAAGATAGTGCTTTACCGGCTGTCGTGTACGAGAATCACCAAGTTTCGATAGCCGATGCCAAGACTCTAGCGTCACATGCCAAAACAGACGTTACCGCCGACAACGGTTTGAGAATCGCGGCAGGTTTACGATCAGCGATGTTCACGCCAATCGTGCTTCAGGGCACCCTCGTTGGTTCATTGGTTTTCAGATCGAAGCAGGATAACCCGTACGGTGAAGCCGATGCCGATCTTGCTGCTCAAATCGCTGCTCAAATCGCTGGAGTTATTTCGACCAACCAGCATATTGCGTTGCTCGAACAGGCTTCTGCGCAGCATCAGCGTTTGGTTTTTGAACAGAGCCGAATCGCTGAAATCGGAAGAATCGTCAGTTCCACTCTTGATATCAACGAAGTGCTTAGCCGGTTCGCCCAGGAAGCCAAATACTTGGTTCCGCACGACAGATTGGTAATTTCGGCTTGGTCAGAGGACGGCGCGTCTTTGATCGAGCAGTACATCGAGGGCATAAAACTTGAAGGCAACGTTTCTGGTCGTGTAATTGAGGTTCCGAAGGACGATGTGTGGCAAAAGCTATACGTAGAGCAATTGCCATGGGTCGCGAGAGGTGAAGATTACGCTGCGTTCAAACAGAAGAACGATTTGGAGCAAAAGAGGTACGAATCAGGACTACGCTCGGTGCTGATGGTCCCACTTTTATGGCAGGGCAAGAACACCGGGTCAATTGCGTTCCGGTCCAAAAACCCCAATTCATTCGGTGAGGATGAAGTTAAATTGGCGGTTGAGATTGCCGCTCAAATCAGTGGAACTGTCACTACCATAAGCCAATATCGCCAGATTGAAGAGCAATCGAGCGAACGACAGCGACTCGCCGATGAACAGGCGCGAATTGCGGAAATTGGCAGGGTCGTAAGTTCATCACTCGATCTTGACGAAGTGCTTTCAGCATTTGCTGAACAGGCGCGTGCTCTTGTTCCGTTTGATCGAATGGTGGTATCGGTAGTAAACGAGGAACTTACTGAAGTTACCGACATTTTTGTAAACGGTGTTGGCGTTGGCCACAAAAACGATGGTGTTCGCCTTCCGTTCCCGTCTGCAACGTTGCTACACGATGCAATCTCAAATCAGACTGAGTTTGTAGCGGTCGGTGATGCATACGATGAGTACATCAGAACAGTAAACCCGAAACGCAAGATGGCTCGCGAGATACTAAAGTCGTTCTTGCTCGTTCCGCTTCTTTGGCAAGGACGACCGGTCGGATCGCTCAACCTTCGCTCGAAAGATCCGCATGCGTTCGGTGACAAGCAAATTACGATCGCAAAACAAATTGCGGCTCAGATAGCAGGTGCGATTGCGACTTCTAATCAGTTCCGATTGCTCGAATCGGCTCTCGAAGATGTACGGCTTCAGGCGACGGCACTCGACGCGGCGGAAGACGCATTCATCATTCGCAATGCTGATACTTCGATCGCCTATGTGAACCCCGGATTCGAAAAACAGACCGGGTTCTCGCGAGAAGAGATACTTGACCCCGAATTCACTTATCCAGAACATGTCGATATCGACCCTGAAGTCGTCGATAGAGTTTGGCGCCAGCTTCGTAGCGGCGAATCCTGGCGGAGCATAGTCCCTAGTACGCGAAAAGACGGTACAGAATACATAGTCGATGCCACGCTGACGCCGATTTTCAATGCTGCCGGTGAACTCGACAAGTTCATGGGAGTTCGCAGAGATGTTACGGAGCAGATAAAAGCCGACGAACTGAACAAAACGCTTGCTGCAGCGCTTGAGTCGGCTGACGAAGCCATGATGATCCTGAACGCTGACACATCCATAGAATGGGTAAACGAAGCGTTCGTGCGAGATACCGGCTATTCGAGAGAAGAGGCAGTCGGAAAAAGTTCACCGTTCCTAAGGTCTGAACAAAACGCTCCCGAGTTGTTCGAAGGTGTGTGGGAACAGGTGCGTACGGGCCAGACGTGGGCAGGTCGGATTTGGACCAAGCGCAAAGATGGCTCAGAGTATTTGTGCGATTCATCACTCTCACCCGTATTTAGTGAAGACGGTGCGATTGCCAATTATGTGGGTATCCGTCACGATA
The DNA here is from genome assembly GCA_018649665.1 of Chloroflexota bacterium. Classification (GTDB taxonomy): domain Bacteria; phylum Chloroflexota; class Dehalococcoidia; order Lucifugimonadales; family Lucifugimonadaceae; genus Lucifugimonas. Next base: position 16,255 of record JABIHL010000030.1, read on the forward strand.
TCACCGCGGTAATTCAGGCTGAGCAAGACCGGGAAGCACGGCGCGATCTCGATGCACAAAACAAGCAATTACTGGAGCTCAACGATCAAAGAGAAGAGTTCTTCTCAACCGTTTCTCACGAACTACGCACTCCGCTAACTTCGGTGATGGCTTTCGCAGATATTTTGAGTCGTGATCGAGATAACACTCTGACGGATACTCAGAAAGATCATCTCGATGTAATCAAACGAAACAGCCGGAATTTGAACGAGCTGGTCGAAGATATGCTCGACTTCTCTCGAATGACCAATGACCATCTCAAACTGGAGAAGTCGGAATTCGAATTCCACTCTCTCCTAGATTCTGTAGTTGAATCGATGGAGCCCATAGCGGCAGAGCGCGGCCAGAGCCTAATAATTGAGCCACATACGCAGCCGGTGTGGATTGTTGCCGATCACGGGAGAATCGTTCAGATCATTTCGAATCTCATAAACAACTCCTGCAAGTACTCACCTACAGATACGAAGATCACGATAATTGTTCAATCGGCATCGAGTCAGGTATCGGTCACAGTGTCAGATCACGGTGTAGGTATTCCGCCAAAAGACCTTGAAAGTATCTATTCGCCATTCTTCCGATCGAATCAGCTAAAGGTTCGAGAAGAAATCGGTACTGGACTTGGTCTTGCGATATCGAAATCGCTGGTTGACTTGCACGACGGAACAATCGAGGCGAAAAGTGTTATCGATGAGGGAACCGACATAACGGTCACATTGCCGGGAGCTTCCGACTCTCCGACCGTGAACGCTAAGGCTTAGTTCTACAGATCCATTAGCGCCGATTCGAGTGCCTTCTCGTTTACCGTCAGGCCGAGCCCGGGTTTGTTCGGAATGGTCATTTCACCGTTTTTGAATTCCCATGGATCTTCGAACAGTTCGTCAAGATCATCCCGTTGCCCTGAATACTCGTGCGGTCGATTAGAAAGCGGGAGCGTTGCGCAGAGAGCGAGCGAGGCGGCGTTACCGATCGTCGGCTGGGTCATGTGAGGCACAACCGACATGTCGTGCGTTTCGGCGAGAGTGGCGATTCGCTTGCCCTCGGTTAGACCAGCGCACTTCACGACGTCGGGCTGAAGAAGATCGGGCTTTGCGACGTTGATGAGATCGCGGAACTGCCATCGTGTGTATTCATGCTCGCCCGCTGATACCGGCACGTCGAGGGCTTCAGCGACTTCGCGAATGCCTTCGTAGTTGGTTGGCGAAACAGGTTCTTCGAAGTGGTAGATACCAAGATCTTCGAATTTCTTGCCTTGCTGGATCACAGTTGGGACTGAGTAGCCGTTATTGGCGTCGAAGCTTAATGGAAAGTCGTCTGGCAGAAAGTTTCGGCATTGGCGGAACATTTCGAGGTCTTTGGCGGGATTCACGTCCTGGCGGTACTTCCAATCCATGCGAATCTTGATCGCCTTGAAGCCTTCTTCGTACGCTTCTTCTACTCTCGCCAGCATTTCCTCAGGAGTGTTTTCGCTGCCACCGCCCATGCTCTTGTACATCGTGAAAGTAGTACGCACTGCGCCGCCGAGCAGTTGGTAGAGAGGCATTCCGGCGACTTTCGCCTTGATGTCCCACAACGCAATGTCGACTCCGCTGATACAGCTTGGCTGAGTTCCCGATGTTCCGAGTTTGTAGGTGCCGAAGAACATATCGTCCCAAAGTCGCTCAACATCGAGAGGGTTCTTGCCGACGATGAGGGGCTTGAGGGCGTGCTCGACGAAGTAGCACATGATTGGAACGTTCATCGGTGAGCATTCGCCGATGCCTTCGATTCCTTCGTCGGTAAATATCCGAACGAGTGCTGTTCGGGTTTTGAGTGGGTATGCCTTAACGTCGGTGATTTTCATGGTGTGTCTCGTTAGTCGCGGTCGTCATCGGATGACTCGGCTCCGCGTCGCAATTCTCCTACCCCTAGCCCCTTCCATCCAGAAGGGGGACTGATTGTTCCAGCGTTGAACTGGTAGGCTTTCTCGGTGTCTACGAACCGAAGTTTGGTTCTTCTTCTCGTTCGATCTTGGCGGGGTCGAGATCCATTGTCATTCCGACTCCTGACGGTGCGTGAATCGATCCGTTGACCGGGGTTACTGGGTCCTTCAAGAAGTGCTGATGAATGGTGTTCCACTTCACCAAATACTCCTGGTATGGAGTGTGAATTGGCGACTGTGTGACCGAGAAGTGAATTCCGGCGTTGGTCGAGTGACCGTGCGGAATCGTGATTAGGTCGAACGTAGTAGCGAGAGCCGCTATTTTCAACACTTCCGATAGTCCACCAGCCCAGTAGATGTCTGGCTGGATGATGTCGAGTGCTTCGGCGTCGATGAACTGCTTCATGCCCCAGCGGGTGTAGTGATGCTCTGCTCCCGATAGTGGAATGTTCGTTGCTTCGCGAATTTTGCGATAGGAATCGATACGGTCAGGCATGGCTGTTTCTTCGAGCCAGCGAGGGTGGAATTCCTCGATCTGCTCGGCGAGTTTGATCACGTAGTTAACGTCCATCGACTGCCAGCAATCGAGCATGATGTCGTCGTCGTCTCCGAGGGTTTCTCGAAGCGTTCGAACCATGTCGACGTTCTTCTTGAAGCCTTTTGGACCAGACATCGGACCGTGTCGGAAGAACCATTTTTGCGCCGTGTAGCCCTCGTCTTGCTTCTCCTTGGCCCGTTCTGCGACGAGCCCCATGTCGAGTACGTCGTAACCCAGCATTGAAGCGTATGCAGGCACCTCGGTTCGGGTCGGCCCACCGATGAGACTGTAGACGGGAGCCTTGAAATAGCGACCTTTGAGATCCCAGAGTGCGTTGTCGATCGCGCTGATGGCGATCATCGTGTTGCCCTGGCGACCATGAACTGAGCCGCGGTGCATGATGTCCCACAGGAACTCGGTGGCGAGCGGGTCGCGGCCGATCAGGTAGTGTGCCAGCTCGGTTTCGACGATGAAGGCGACCGCTTTGTCCATCGGGCCGCCGATTCCAATTACGCCTTCATCGGTTTCGATCTGTACGAAGTAGGCGTCGTGGGCGAGTTCGTTCTTGGATTTTTCAGAACTCCACTCGACCCGCTTAGTAACGTCACGGAACTCGGCGTATACGTCGAGCGGCTGGACGAGTCGTTCTTCCCAGAACAACCCATCGGTTTCAATCGTTCCAAACACGTGACGAAGTCGAACTTTTTCGATTTTCATTTCTGGTTACATTTTCTCGGCTGGTTCAGTACAACTGATCGTTGCACTGTTTCGATTGTTTATCGCGGATTTCTGGCAGCGACTTTACCTCACTCGGGATGAAGTCGGAATAAGCAAGGAATAAAAAAGCACGCTCTTGCGAACGTGCTAATTTAATTTATCTAACTACTATTTCGATGCGATCCGGTGGATCAGTGTTTTGGCGACGCTTCTGGCTCACGGATGTATGGAATCAGGCGAGGTGCTTCAAATTGCTCTTCACCTTTGATGCCTTCGAGCAGCTCGAACGCTTCACGAACTACCGATTCCTCGCCTGAGAGCGAAAGCACCACAGCGCCTTCTGATCCAGCGACTCCGCCAGATGCGACGTGCGTAGCTGTGACGCCGGTGAGAATGTTCAGCGCCTCAATCTCGGTGACAACCTGTGCGTTCACGACTGGCATGAAGCCGGCAGATTGACCCATCGTGAGATCCCAGAGGTGATTGCCGCACACTTTGGCGGCTTCGATCACATCGGGAATTAGGCGTTCTAGGCTCACAGGAGCAACCCAGTGCGAGCCTCGCGCGGTAAGCGTGCCCCAGATTCCTCCGACTGTCCCGCCGCCGCCATCGGCTGCGAGAACGCCGATGTTTCCGTTAGGGTCGACCGCATTTGCGCCTTTGATAGAAACATCACGTGCCCGAAACTGGCCTAGTGCTTGAGGTGCTGGAGTTTCAGATAATTTTCCGTTCTCGAAAACCCAGGGCCCAAGCCGATCTTCCATGACCACGCTGGCGAGTCGACCGCTAGTAACGATTCCGGCTGTGCTATTTCCTTTGTCAGCATCTTCACCGGTTAACTCTTCGAGAATGTAGGCGGGCGTCACTCCCCGAGAAACTACAAACCAGCCTTCTTCCAACACTCGCTTAACCTCTGGCATTTGTAGCACGGCCCGTGCCAGCAGCCGTTTGGATTCACGCGGCAACAGCATTACGAGTGCGTGGAAGCGATCGTCGCGCAGATGTGGGGCGGGCTTAATAAAACTAGAGGTGTCGTAAAACATTCGGCTGGTACTCCACTTTGATCTTTCTTAGTCGGTCGGGCAGATCATCAATAATTTCGACGCAAATCGACGACTCGGCATTCAAATCCAATTAATTACGTTCAAAGTAGCGGTAATTCACTCCGCGACTCATAAATCGACGTAGATGTTACGTGAGGATTGCGGTTCGATCACAGCCGTAATGAAGTTGCCTGCACGCTGGGTCATCCTAGAGTGATTCGATGATTTCGCGGGCTTTTGAAGGCCAGTCGACCGTGGTTCCAACGGCTCTCGAACGGTACGCACGACGAAGTGCCGCCTTGGAATCGGCGATACCCCAAGTTCTAACTACGAGTCCAGCATTGTTCGCATCGTCGATCTGCTTTTTGGTTACTTTGCTCGCATTTGGGTAGATGCCAGAGAGCCCGAGATCGACCGCCGCTGCGAGCGAAGCCTTGTCGATTTTTTGCAATAACCAGCCGTGGGCTATGTTTGGCATTAGCGCGATAGATCGTTCGAGTTGTTCAAAATGAAACGACGAAATTGTTAGACCGGGAGCGACCGAATCGCCGGTGTGCTGATCGAGCCAGCCCCACTGCTTGAGCGATTTCATTGAAACGGCAGCGAGATCGGGTTGGGTAGATTTAAGTTCTAGGTGAACATGCGCTTTACCGGCGTATCGTTCGAGAAACTCGTCGAGAGTAGGCACGAACGCTTCTGGGTACGCCATCACCCCGCGGATGCCCGCACCGTCGTCAGGTCCTTCGAACCAAAGTCCAGCATTTAGTGATTTGATCTTGGCGATGCCGGTTTCGGAGACGAGACCAGTTGAGTCGGTCGTTCGATCCAACGTGTCGTCGTGAACGAGAACGGGTCTGCCATCGCTGGTCAGCTGGACGTCGGTTTCAAAGTTGTCGAATCCGAGTGCGAGAGCAAGATCGAACGACTCAAACGTGTTCTCGGGGGCATCGTACGAGGCACCTCGATGGGCGATCAGGGTGAAGTCGGGCTGTTTCGAATTCTTCTTTTTAGATGGCATTTACGAATGGGATTCTTGGCAGTTCGAGTGGTTAGTTGAGCGCTAAATACGAATGATTACTAGTAAAAACTCAACGCAGTGTAAGTGACACCCATCGAAAAGACCGTACAATCTGGCTTCCGTGCCGATTAATAAGATTTCAGACTCGTTCGCCGACGCCGTAGCCGATATTCCTTCGGGTGCGTCGATCATGATTGGCGGATTCGGGGGGGCTGGCGGACAACCTACTCGCCTGATGATGGCACTACGTGATCTCGGAGTTGGCGATCTAACGATCATCGGCAACGTGGCTGGTATTTCGAAAACAACGGGCTACGGCTGGCCAGATCATCTTGATCCAATCGACCAGGGCATGTTTTTCGAGAGCGGACAGGCGACGAAAATCACGTGCTCGTTTCCAGTCCCCGGAACGACCAATCCGCTGAGCGAGATTGAAAGAGCATGGCGAGAAGGCAGAGCCGAAGTCGATATCGTTCCGCAAGGCACGCTTATCGAACGCATTCGATCTGCTGGCGCTGGCGTTCCTGCGTTCTACACTCCTACGGGGGTCGGTACACCGGTCGCCGAGGGCAAAGAGCATCGTGACTTCGATGGTCGTACATATCTGCTCGAAACGGCACTTTCAGCCGACTACGCATTGATCAGAGCACAAAAAGCCGACACACGAGGCAATCTGCAGTACACAGGAACTTCTCGGGCGTTTAACCCGGCGATGGCGACAGCCGCGAAGGTCACGATAGTTGAGGTAGACGAGATTGTTGAAGTCGGCGGTATTGATCCTGAGCGGGTCGAAACGCTGAGCACGTATGTGAATCGGATTGTTCAGCGAGAAGCGGGAGATCCGTTACCGTGAGTATCTCTGGGAGTACTTCTGGGACCAATTCTGGAAACCCGGCTGGAAACGATCCTGCCCCACGTTTAGATCGTGCTGCGGTCGCGAAACGTGCGGCTCGTGATCTTGTCGATGGCTCAACGGTGAACCTTGGCATTGGGATTCCGGCGTTGTGCGCCGATTTTCTTCCAGATGGCGTCGAACTGCTTTATCACGCAGAGAACGGCATTCTCGGCTTCAAAGAACTTTCGGCTCCGGGCGAAGGCGATCCAAACCTGATGGATGCCGGTGGCAAGTTTCCGAAGCTCGTGCCGGGAATGGCATTTTTCGATTCCGTAGAATCGTTCAACCTGATTCGCGGCGGGCACATTGATGTGACGGTGCTAGGCGCACTTCAGGTTTCACGAACTGGCGATTTAGCGAACTGGATAATCCCAAAACGCGGAATTGGCAGCATTGGTGGAGCGATGGATCTCGCGGCGAACGCAAAACGAGTTGTGATCGCTATGGAGCACACGGCGAGAGGCGACATGCCCAAGATCGTCGAGGAATGCACGTTCCCGTTAACGGCACCGGGGTGCGTTGACGAGATTATTACCGACATTGCGGTAATCAAGATTGATCGCGCGAGTGGTCGAATGATTCTGCGAGAAACGGCGCCGGGCTGGTCGTTCGATGATGTTCAGGCTCTAACCGAAGCAACTCTGGTGGTCGACGGCGAAATCGTCGTGATGTCGTAGCGGTGTCGGTCGACCTGAGCACCGCGCCCTCACGTACAGGTGAACGGTCGAGTAGACTTTCGGTATGGCTTCGAACGATTCGCCCAACTCAAACGTATTTGGTATTCCAAGCGTCATAATCGTGTCAACCGTGTTTAAAGATCGAACTGCGTCGATAAGCCCCGCTCACATATTGTTAATTCCGCACCCGATGGGTCGACCTTTGTCGGCGCCGTTCGACAATTGATGGTGAAATGAACGAAGAGCCAACACGGGTTCAGTCCCGACCAAATATAGCCAATCAGGGCAAACTCTCGTTTCGGAAGCGATACGAGAACGCTGGATATTGGGCGCTTCTTGGGATTGTTCTGTTGTTCGCACTATGGTTTTTGGTGAACTCGGCGTCCGATCGAGGATCCGCTGAAGATGTTGAAGCGACTGTCATTGCAACTCTGTTCGTGCCTGAAACTGCAACAGCAGAAGCCGAAGCTACGTTGGAATCCGTAGGTCAATAGCTGAGTCGAGATGGATGATCATTCCGGTTTCTCACTTCGCTAAAAACGACTGCGATTGGCTGTTACCAAGCCACAAATTTACCGGTGCGCACGTGATCTAACGGTTTTTAGCCGGATTCCGCATGTAAAATCAAACTATGTTTGAGTCACTTTCCGACAAGCTTGGCGGAGTCTTCGGCAAGCTAACCAGTAGCGGTAAATTATCTGAAAAAGACATCGACGCGGCTCTCCGCGAAGTTCGACTCGCTCTGCTCGAAGCAGACGTCGACTTCAAAGTAGCGCGCCAGTTCGTCAAAAACGTCAAAGTACGTGCCGATGGCGACAAGATCTACGCTTCACTGACCCCCGGTCAATCGGTAATTCGAATCGTTCGCGAGGAACTTGCTGAGATCCTAGGCGGGGAAGCAGTCGAGCTCGCTCGTGCCGACAAGCCACCGAGTGTCATCATGCTCATTGGACTTCAGGGTGCTGGTAAAACCACGCTCGCTGCAAAATTGGCGCTATGGCTGCGCAAGCAAAAACAGCCGGTGATGATGGCTGCCTGTGACTTACAACGTCCTGCTGCTGTCGATCAGCTCAAGCAGCTCGGAAAGCAGCTCGATCTCACCGTATATTCAGAAGAGCCATCAAGCTCCACACCTGTGAAGGTCGCCAAGGCAGCCTACAAAAAGGCTCAGGAAGAGGGTGTTCACTACCTGATTCTCGACACGGCAGGTCGCCTGGCTATTGATGACGATCTCATGAGCGAACTCGAAGAGATTCGCGACGCAACTTCGCCAGTA
>JABIHL010000031.1 GCA_018649665.1 Chloroflexota bacterium
CCCATTCGAATCCTGTACGTCGGCTGCCGCATGATGGTCCAACAAAAGTCGGCATATCGACTGCATAGGTTTTGAATCTCCGCCGGACAGGGCAAAGTGGAGCGGAGTTCTTCCATCGTTATCGATCGCTTCAACATCCGAATTACATTTCAATAAATACCGTGTGATATCAACTTGATTATTGATAGCCGCGATGTGGAGCGCCGTTCGTCCTCGGTCGTCTCTCGTCTCTGGCATTGAAGTTTCCTGCTCCAGTCAAAATACCCAGTAATAGATGAACGACGTTCAAATGTTCCTCGATGGTTCTGTCAGAACTCAGCGTCGGGGCAGAATAGCATCATTCCTCATTTGCTGAGGAGATCCTGTTTATGTCCTGCCCACACTGCCTTTCTACGTCCGTATCCAAGAGAAAACATCGAACCTCGCTTGGCTACCAGACTTTCAATTGCCGAGACTGCGATAAGCGTTTCAACGAACGTTCAGGCACACCTTTCAACGATCTCCAATTCCCGAACGACATCGTGCTAATGGCAGTGCTCTGGCGTCTGAGATACAAGCTCGGATTTCGTGATGTCGCTGAACTAATGTTGCAGAGAGGATTCGAAGTCAGCTACGAAACGATACGGGTTTGGGAGTTCAGGTTTGCACCGTTGGTCAGCAAGAATCTTCGTGCAAAACGTCGAGGTGTGGCAGGGCGTTCCTGGTATCTGGACGAGACATACATCAAAGTCGGCGGTCGGTGGCGTTATCTCTACAGAGCCATAGATCGAGAAGGAAACCTGCTCGATTCGATGCTGAGTGAGCACCGAGATAAGGATGCCGCACGACGTTTCTTGCGACGCCTGATCGACAATGCAGTACGGAAACCGTTACGGATGACGACGGACAAACATCCTGCCTACACGAAGGCAATTCGTTGGATCGTCGGACGTAAAGTCTTGCATCGACATAATCAGTATTTGAACAACCGAATGGAGCAGAATCATCGAGGAATCAAGCAGCGTTACTATCCGATGCTGGGCTTCGCCAAGTTTGAATCCGCGAGTCGGTTCTGCACAGCATTCGACGAACTACGAAATTATTTGAGAGCCCCGAGAGTTAGTAACCAACGGATATCAGCATCGAACCGAAGAGAGATATTCACCGAGAAATGGTCGACTCTAATGACCGAGCTGTCGGCTTAAATACAGGGGACGAAGTTGTGTTTAGGTCGATCATATTTCGACTGGAGCACTGAGTTCTGACAGAACCGACGCGAACCGGCCTCATCCTTACGAATGAGGCCGGTTGCTTTGTGTTCTTGGTGGAGACGGGGGAGAGTCGAACTCCCCGTCCAGAAAGGTTTCCGGTTTGACTTCTACGAGTGTAGCCGTCGGTTTTTTTCTCGTCGTCGCTCCCGCCCCGTCGGCGTAGCAAGTGCGGCGACCAGCTAGTGGAGCCTTAGTTGTTTGTCACTAGCTACCCAAACAACGCATCCCGGCAGTTTGTCTTTCATTCTTACCCCGCCAGGCTGGGGGTGAGAGGAAAGTCGCTACCCTTTAGGCAGCGAGGGCGTATTCACGTTCGCCGTTTACGTTTTTGCCGCTTTTTACGTGGTGCACGGCGCCACGACCCGCGATCGAGCGGTGATCTCCCTGTCGAAACCACGCGTCCCCAAGTACAGCCTCAAGTCTATAGCGTTCGGCATTACGAGTGAATGGTGATTAATACGAAGAGTAGCGAAGATTGAATGGAGTAGGATCAGCCGTAATGCAAGGGGGTTGCATTGAATAATGTCTTTTTGGTAATACTTGCGCCAATCGAGCTTGCACTGTTGTTCTGGTTGCTCGAAATCAATTCCCGACACGCGTAAAGTGAATAAAATACACCTAGCGAGACGATGCTAAATGGATTGCGGTCGCGTGCCTAGCAATCGGGGTGGGATCAACGATGAACGAGTTAATCCAGAGTCTCGGATAGAAGCAATTCTTGCTAAATCTTCGAACGCATTGCTCGGTCGATCTCGCGTTTGGCGTCACGCTCTTTGATCGTGTTACGTCGGTCGACCTGACGCTTACCTGTGCCAACCCCAAGCAACAGCTTCGCCACTCTATTCCTGATGTAAACCTTCAATGGAACAATAGTCTGGCCATCGCGGTGCGCTTGATCGTCAAGAAACTGTAGCTGTTTCTTCTTCAGCAGAAGCTTACGCGAGCGGGTAGGGTCGTGCTGACCGTGCTCGCCAGCAGGAGCGTAGCCGGGAATGTGAGCGTTCTCGAGCCAAGCTTCGCCGTTCTTAATGTAAACGTAGCCTTCAGCGATGCTCATGCGCCCTTCGCGCGCCGATTTAATTTCGGAGCCGAGTAACACCATTCCCGCTTCGAACGTTTCATTTATGAAATAGTCGTAGCGAGCGCGTCGATTTGTCGATAGTGCGCGTTGTGTGTCGGTTTCAGCCATTATTCAATCTTATGCAATCAAACACGAATCAGCGATGAGGGTTAGTCACAGAAATTAGTGAACATTTCGACTTATCCGATACCTTAGGACTCCAATAATGCCCTCTTGTGAAACGAGAGGGCATTATTGGTTATCACTTAGTGCTGTGATTTTGATCACTTACGGTGCTGCTGAAACCTGTCCCAGTTGGAAATCGAGCTGTTTGATAGCGGCCTGAATCTGAGGATCTCCACCCGCTGCCGTCTGTGAGTTGAGACCCGATCCTGCTTCTCGGTCGAACTCAACTACAACGTCAGGGTCGATTCCGATCTCTTCAATCACCCGGCCGTTCGGAGTGAACCATCGGCCAATCGTCAGGTACACGCCACCACCGTTAGAGAGCCCGCGGAGTAGGTTGACACTGCCTTTGCCGTACGTGTTAGTTCCGATGGCAACTGTGCGACCGTGATCTTGCAATGCGCCGGTGAGAACTTCGGATCCGCTAGCAGAGAAATTATCGACTAGCGTCACGAGTGGAATATCTGGGAAATGTCCGCCTTTTTTGACTTTCCATTCTTCCCGATCTCCCCGTGAATCGACTTCGTAGGTAACCAATCCGTCAGTCAAGAATTCAGAAGCGACGTTCACTGTGGATGACAGTAGGCCGCCAGGGTTGCCTCGCAAGTCGAGAATGATGCCTTTAGCGCCATCGTCGATTAGCTGTTGAACACCTTCTCGAACCTCTTTGGGAGTTTCTGCGGTGAACTGTGATATTCGGATACGACCGTAATCGGTATCGGCAACATCGATAACCGTCACGCTAGGATCATCGATCGTGTCGCGGGTAATAGTTATGTCAACTGGATCGAGACTGCCGACGTGTTCGACGGTCAACACAACATCCGTGCCTTTTTCGCCACGAATCTTGTTTACGGCTTCGAGAACGCTCCATCCAAGAGCATCTTCCCCATCGACGGCGAGAATTCGGTCACCAGCCTTGATACCAGCTTTCTCAGCCGGTGTGTTTGGCAGTGGCTTCGTAATAATTACACCGTTACGGTCAGGCGATGCCTCGACCTGTGCGCCGATACCGCCAAAGTTCCCTTGGAAACCATCTTGGTCAATCTTGAACGTTGAAGGCGAGATATAGGCCGTGTAGCGGTCATCCAAAGCATCCAACATACCGATCACAGCCGCCTCGGCGAGTACTTCTGGATCGATATTTTCTCGAATCACATACTCACGTACTAGGATCGAGTAAGTTTCCCAGACGATTTGCAGGCCATCAGGAACCGCAGCAGGTTCGTTAGCTATAGGCTGGGGCGTCTGTGTCGCTTGCGTGCCGTCTGCGAGTATGACCGGTCCTTCATTCCTAGAAGCCGGGCTTTCGTCATCAGAATTACCGCACGCAGCGGTAACCAATAAAGCTGTGACAGCAATGGCTAGCAGAATGAAGAGCCGAGTTGAATATGAACGTATTGACGGAAATATCATTTTGTTTGTTATGCCGGGAGCTAGAAATCCGGACACGCCGGATTGAAAGTTGAACAGACTAAAATCTGTGAAGCGATGTCTGTAGTTTGAGCTAACTATCTAGATGAGCATACGCTCGTGCCGCAAGCTTAGACGTACGGTTGTGCACGTAAATCGGTCGGTGGGAAAGCGGTAGGTGACAGTAACATCACGATTGAGTGCACTCCTTACTTTACATAACAAGGATAGTGCGACGTTATGTTTTGGTAGTTCTACCCCACCAACTCCGAAGAACGTGAACTAAACCTCGTTGCCGATCAGATCGGCAGCATCTTCGAATTCTTCTTCTACCTGAACTACGCCGACTTCCGCCTCGATAGCGTCCCGTAGGTCTGGAAGTCCCCAGCCTTTTGTTGCTGATGTCGTTATAACTCGGGAAAATTGTGAAACGTCGAGCTGGTCAAGAACGCTCAAACTAAGAGGTTCTTCGGCTGAACCCGCTACGAGGTCGAACTTGTTCAACACCAAGATTCTAGGCGTGTCTTCAATTCCCATGTCGGCGAGTTGGTCAGATACGACCTGCGCTTGCTCCGCTGCGTACGGACTCGAAATATCGACCACTTGAATCAGCAAGTCGGCTTCCAGTGCCTCTTCCAGAGTTGCCCGGAACGCGGCTACGAGTATTGGAGGAAGTTTGTGAACAAATCCAACAGTGTCACTCAACGTCGCTGATGTCCCTGAGGGGAGATAGAGACGTCTCGTTGTCGTATCCAACGTCGAGAACAGTTGATTGCGTTCGATCACACCGGAAGATGTGATCTTGTTGAATAAAGCTGATTTTCCAGCGTTTGTGTACCCAACCAACGAAACGATCTTGGCGTCACCGCCCGTCCGTTGTAGTCGCTGCTGATGTCGCTGGGAAGCGACCTGGGCGATCTCTTTTTTCACCCGTGACAGCTTTCGACGAACCAGACGTCGGTCAGTTTCGATCTGGGTTTCACCCGGACCTCTAGTACCGACTCCGCCACCAAGTCGCTCCAAGTGAGACCACTGACCGGCAAGCCGTGGCAGCAAATACTCGGTCTGCGCTAGTTCGATCTGTAGCCGACCCTCACGAGAACGAGCTCGCTGGGCGAACACATCGAGAATCAGAGCCGTTCGGTCGATCACCTTTACACCGAGCTTGTCTTCCAGCGATTTCTGCTGAGTCGGAGATAGCTCGTCATCGAAAATTACGACATCGACATCTGTGTGCTTCACCATGTGCTGAAGCTCGTCGATCTTCCCTTTACCAACGTACGTCCGCGACGGCTTATTCATCGTCTGTGTGACGCGATCGATTGGATTCGCACCGGCAGCACGTGCCAACTCGGAAAGTTCAGCTAACGAATCCTCGAGCGCCCAGTAATCGCCTTCGCTGCGCACGCTGACTCCCACCAGAATCGCTTTTTCTCGAGCTGGACCTGTGGAATGTGTACGTTTTTTTGCCATATGGGCGATTTTGCTTCCGGCTAATTCCGAGCTAAGAGTTGACTCGAAGCTGCGCCAGCCTACGAAGTCCTTCATCGATCTGATCGTCAGGGATAGTCAGTGAAAGTCGAATGTAACCCTCACCGCCGGGTCCGTATCCATTACCCGGAGTCACAACAACGTTTACCTCGTCCAGCAGCTTCTGTGCGAACTCGGCTGAAGTGTAACCCTCTGGTATTGGAGTCCAGATGTATAGAGCTCCTTTAGGGGCAACAGCCGGAACACCAATCTCGTTCAGTACAGAGACTACCTTGTCGCGACGCTTTTGATATACCGCATTATTGTTATCGACCCATACGGACGGCAGATCTAGCGCAGCGATACCCATCTCTTGATTCGCCTGCGATAAGCCGGAGTCGATATTCGACTTCACACGCATTAACGCATTGACCATCTCAGGGTTTCCAGAAGCAAAGCCCACACGCCAGCCGGTCATATTTGCTGTCTTCGAAAGTGAATGGAATTCCATAGCGATATCCATCGCACCTTCTGCTTGCAACACACTCGGGGCAACGTACCCGTCGTAGGTCACCTCTGTGTACGCAGCATCGTGAAGCAAAGCTATATCGAACTCTTTGCAGTACTTCACCGCTTCATCGAAGAAGCTAAGAGGAGCGATCGCACCTGTTGGATTATTGGGGTAGTTGATCCAGAGAGTTTTTGCCTTTTTCGCAACGTCGGTCGGAATATCGGAAAAGTCGACTAGGTAGCCGTTTTCTTCCTTCAGCGTCACAAAGTGGGTCGTACCACCTGCGAACATCGTGCCGATCTCGTAAACCGGGTATGCAGGGTCGGGACTAATTGAAATGTCGCCGGGATCAATGAAGCACATTGGGGCGTGGGCAATGCCCTCTTTTGCGCCGATTAGGTTGATCACTTCGGTTGCAGGATTAAGCTTCACGCCAAATCGATCGTCGTAGAACTTCGCTACTCGGGCTCGGAACTCGGGAAGACCTTCGGTCTCTGGATATTTGTGGTTCGCTGGCTTTTTTGATCCTGCTACCAGAGCATCCAACACTGGAGATGGAGTCTGCATGTCAGGATCGCCAATACCGAACGAAATTACTTCGATGCCCTCCGCCTTCTTGGCGGCTATCGCTTTGGATATGCCCACAAATAGATAAGGCGGGAGGTTTTCAACGCGTTCAGCAAATTTCATTCGAATTGTTCCGTTGCTTTAGGTGCTATTAGTTCTTTTGAAGGTGTTTGACGATCAATGTCGCAAAGGCAGTTCAATCGTAAACGAGAGAATCGACCGCTGCGACTTGCCCGGTCGATTATTAGTGCTAAGAAATAGTCGAATTAGTCGGGCCAAACGCCTGTGAAAACTTCCACAGCTGGGCCTTCCAAGAATGCCTCGCCTTTTTCGTCCCACGAAATTCGCAACATTCCGCCATCGACAACCACATCTACTGTGTCGTCAACTAAACCGTGAGAACGTGCCGCCGCTGCTGAGGCTGTTGAGCCCGTGCCCGACGACATCGTTTCACCGGCTCCACGTTCAAATATGCGAGCTCGAATCTTCGAGCGACTGATTACGTTCACAATCTCGAAATTGATCCTGTTTGGAAATAACTTGTGACTCTCGACATGAGGCCCTACTTCAACCAGCGGGAAATCTTCGACTGATTCTTCCATAACCACAACTGCGTGCGGGTTTCCAACAGCAAGACAGGTAACTTCGAGTTCACGATCACCAGCTTGAATCGGGAACTTTTTAATGATGTCGAGATCGCCAGTTTGCGTGGTGTCCACAGGAATCTCAGAAGGAACGAACGTCGGTACGCCCATCGCCACTTTGGCAGCGATCATCTTGTCGCCTTCCATAGTTGGCCAAACAGTTCGTACTCCGCCGCCCGTCTCGACTGTCATGCCGTCTTCGGCTGGGAGAGCAATCTTTCGATCTATGACGAATTTCGAGAACAACCTGATGCCGTTCCCGCTCATTTCAGCCTCAGACCCGTCCGGGTTGTAGACCCTCATCCTGATCTGAGCGACTTCGGAGTCCTGTACGAGAACGATTCCGTCCGATCCCACGCCGAAAGCGAGAAGGCTCATTTCTTTCGACAGAGCACCCCAATCGCGATCAACACCGCGACCATCGATGGCGATGTAGTCGTTACCAGCGCCGTGTAATTTTGCGAACTCGACGGTCATTGTCTCTCCTGAAAAGTGGAATCACAGTGTCTGTGCAGCCAACTGATTCTATGGTCGATCAGGCCAAACTGCGAATTTGATATCTCGTTAGAAAATTGGTGTTGTAGTTTGGGGTGATTGATCTTCGACTACGAGTGATATTCATCTGTTGGCGTGCCATCCGTTTACTGCGGAGAGAACCGATTTTGTTGTCTCTAGCGCATCATCCGTCATATCGAACCACTTGATTCGAGTGTCATCTTGTTTGAACCAATTGCTCTGCTGTCGGATCAAACGATTCGTTGCTACCGCGGTAAGCCTTATGGCTTCATCCAGATCATACTGGCCTTCCAGATGGCCGATCACCTGCCGATAGCCAATCCCGCTCAACGCTCTGGTTGTATCTGAGTAGCCGCGTGCGAGCAGTGCTTCGACTTCCTGAACCCATCCGGATTCTTTCATCGCAGTTAAACGATCAACAACGCGAGTGTGAAGGACCGTGCGCTCAACATTCAATCCAACTATGAAATGGTCGAACGGCGGCTCATCTGCTTTCGTACGATTTGAGTCTGTATCGGTTGAATCGCTTCGGGTCCGCTCTATCGCTCGAACCACCCGTCTTGGATTCTTCAGATCAGTAACTTTTGCAACCTCTGGCGCAGTGTCGATGAGTTGTTTCGCTAGCGATTCGATTCCATCTGAACTCAGCTTCGATTCTAGTTCGGCTCGTAACTTCAGGTCAGGTTCAATCTCAGGCACTTCCCAACCCTCGATGATCGCCCATATGTATTGGCCCGATCCGCCAACCAATATCGGCAACTTGCCTCGATTGACGATGTCTGAGATCACCGACCTAACGGTTCCAAGGTACTCACCAAGGCTGAAATGTTCGTCAGGATCGAGAATGTCAATCAAATGGTGAGGAACACCTTTGGTTTCATCAAGCCCGGGCTTGGCAGTTGCAACATCCATTCCTCGATAGAAAAGTCTGGAATCAACGTTCACAACCTCACCATCGAGCTGAAGCGCCAATTCGACTCCAACAGACGTCTTGCCAGTCGCAGTTGCGCCAATCACAGCAACCAGCTTGGGTTTGGATGATGATGTTTGGTGGTTCAAGTGATACCAGCTGACGAATTAGTTTGAGCTAGCCGCTGCGATCAGTTTGGAGAACTCATCGGCTTTCAGGCTTGCACCACCAACGAGAGCACCATCGATATCCGGCTGAGTCAGCAACTCGGAGATATTCCCTGAATTCACACTGCCACCGTACAAAACTCGCACTGAATCGGCTGCATCGGGAGCAAGTTTACGAACGACGTCGCGACACACAGCAGTCATCTCCTGAGCCTGATCCGACGTAGCAGCTTCACCGGTTCCGATCGCCCAGACAGGCTCGTAGGCGATGATCAGAGAATCCCACTGTGAAAACCCTGCAAGGCTCTCTTCAAGTTGTGCCGATACGAATGCGGCGGCCTCGCCTGTTTTTCGAACGCCGAGATCTTCTCCAACGCAAAGAATCGCTACAAGCCCAGCATCAACGGCGGCAATTGCCTTAGAGGCGACATCTGCCGACGTCTCACCGTTCATGGCGCGTCGTTCGGAGTGCCCCACTATTGCGTGGCTGACTAGTCCGTTCAGCATGGAAGTAGAAACTTCGCCAGTAAACGCACCGTTTCCGTTTGCGCTCACGTTTTGTGCCCCTACCCGAACGGAAGAACCGGCTAAAACCTGAGAAATGCTCGTTAGTGAGATGAAAGGCGGGCAGACTATCTTCTCGACACCTGATGCGGAAGCGCTCAGTGCGAGAATTTCTTCGGCGAGTTTGGTTCCCGACTCAACATCGGTGTTCATTTTCCAGTTTCCGGCAATCACCGGCGTTCGATCAGTCATTCGATTTGTCCTACATAACTCGTTCGTGAACAGATAAGAATATTAAGCGTCATCAAGCGCAGCGACACCGGGCAGAATCTTGCCTTCGAGGAATTCGAGCGAAGCTCCACCGCCGGTTGATACATGTGTGATCTTGTCGACGAGGCCCAGTGAACCGACAACCTCGGCAGTAGATCCGCCGCCAATTACTGACGTCGCTTTTTTGTTGTCGGCTACGGCGTTTGCCACAGCGACCGAACCCTTAGCGAACTCCGGCCACTCGAACACGCCCATCGGGCCATTCCAAATTATCGTGTCTGCTATGCCGATAATCCGTGCGTATTCCGTTGCAGACCGCGGTCCGATATCAAGAATCAGTCCATCGAGAGGTACTTCGCCGGATTCACATACGGTTGCTGGTGAGTTCTCGTTGAACTCAGGTGCAGTAATCACATCGGCAGGAAGAACTACGTTCGCCCCGCCCGATTCAAGTAACCCTTTTGCAGCAGCTTTATCTTCGTCGCTTACGTCAACCGCACCACCAGATCGACCCTGTGCCACATAAAAGGCAGCGACCATACCGCCGCCCACAAGTATCGTGTCGACTTTCGCAGACAGATGCCGAAGTACTTGAATCTTGTCAGCGACTTTTGCGCCACCCACGATCGCTATCGTGGCTCCAGTGGAACGCTCTAGCGACCGGCCGAGCATCTCTAATTCACGTTCCATCAGCAATCCAGCGTAGGCAGGTAAGTGAGCAGCGACTCCGGCTGTCGAAGCATGCGCACGGTGTGCCGCACCGAATGCATCGTTTACGTATAGATCAGCGAGCGATGCGAGGAACTTGGCAAAATCATCGGTGTTCGCTTCTTCACCCGCCTCGAATCTTAAATTCTCAAGCAGTGCGAATTCACCCGAACTAAGACCTGAAACAACGTTCGCAGGTTGAGCACCACTTGGCCCGCCAGCGTCCGCAACGGGAGCTCCCAGTAATTCCGACAGTCGTTCTCTAACCATCCCGAGCCGCATATCTTCGACTACTTGACCTTTTGGCCGACCGAAATGAGAGCAGATAACAACTTTGGCTCCACCTTCTCTTAAGAGATTCAATGTCGGAAGTGCTGCTCGAATTCGAGAGTCGTCAGATATGACACCGTTTCGGGTCGGCACATTGAAATCGACTCGCACGAGTACGGTCTTGCCGTTTACGTCTATTCCTTGAATTGATCGCTTGTTCATCAGAAGAATATTTTCTACTTCGTACCGACGATCAATTTTGCGCTGTCAGCGAGTAACTTCTTCTGCTCATCCGACAAACCAGCCCGGTTTAGTGCGTCCAACGCTTCATCTACGAGTTCAGCGATCTTGCTTTCTGCGAACGCTCGACTTTCCGTCTCTGCAAGAATGATTGTCACTTCGTCTAAGTCAGCCGGATCCAAAACACGTTTCATGAATATCTCGCCAAGTCGACGACGTGTTGTGGGCGTGCCATTCTCGATCGCGTGCGCGGTAGCAATCGACTTCTTCTTTGACTGCAGTCGTCCACGCTGAACTTCGGTGCGCTCGGTACCCTCTTCAGGCCACTGAGCTTGCAAATCGATGTTCAGGCTCTGTGCAGTGCCGAGTGAACTCCCGAACTTATACAGTGCGTTCAGCACATCGTCGTTGGCAGCTGCGGCGATTCCTCCAAGTTTGGCTGAAACTCCGTACAGAGCACCATGCTTTCGGGCGACCGAAACGATTTCATCGACGCTGACAGCAGCACGTTCTTGATAGGAAATGTCAAGGTATTCCCCTTCGCAAACTTCAAGCGTCGCATTGTCGAGCGATTCCAACGCCATTGAGATATATCGAGGATCTGCCGCAGGACCGCTCGCATTTCGCTGCTCGAATAAAGACATTCTCGCCATAGCGTGTATTCCGTCACCAGCGTTGATCGCCTGAGCTGGCCCCCAGGCCCACCATATCGTTGGGCGCATGTTGCGTTCGGTATTAGCATTCTGCACGTCTTCATGAACAAGCAGGAAGTTGTACAGCATCTCGACTGACACGGCATAAGGCATAGCTGAAACGTTGTTTGCACCTGCAGCCTTTGCGACGCTCAGCACAAGGTGTCCATGCGATCGATCTTGAATAACTGCTGGTTCAGGCTCGCCATTCTGATCGACCCAGCCCAAGTGGTACGCCATCATCTTGTAAAGCGGAAGCTCGCGTAAATCAACGAACTTTTTAAGGGCGATCTCAAACTGGTCTGAATCGTCAGCGGTGAGTCCTGGGAGCGTTCCCGTAAAAGACAATCAAATTCTCCGAAAAGTGCGTGCCAAGATCGCCAGAATTATCCGACTGCTTGGCTATCAAATGAAACAAGAGCCAAACAAGAGTAACCGAGAGCAGTTAGCTGGCGACAATATCGCCAACAATATTCTGAATCGATTCAGCATCAATAGCACCCGTGCGCAACAGAACTATCTCCCCATCAACATACGAAACCACCGTGCTCGGTGCTGTACTGTCGCCACATAGGCCATCGACGCAACCTGCGATGGTGTCGCCGAATATTTGTTCAACGACGATCGCTTCCTTTACAGGATCTCTTCCAGTGAGATTACAACTGGTACCCGTGACCGGAACTCCTGCGAGTTCAATAATTTTTCTGGCAATAGCGTGATCTGGAACCCGAACTCCGACTGTCCCCGTACTGGCAGTAACAACTGTAGGAACATCGCCCGAGGCAGGCAGCACGATCGTCAAAGCTCCCGGCCAGAAATGATCGGCCAGTTTACGAAGTGGCTCTGGAAACTCTCTACACAGTGATTCTGCCATCACTGAATCACGAACTAATAGAGGAACCGGAGTACCGGGATTTCGACCCTTCGTAGCAAACACACGCTCAACGGCATTTGGATTTAGTCCGTCTGCGCCAAGAGCGAAATATGTATCTGTTGGGAACGCAATAACGTCACCGTGTTTGATTGCCTGTACGGCGCTCGCAAGCCCCGAAGCATCGGTTGAAATCAGCATTGTTTAATCTTATCGACCTACGACTCGTGTGAACCGATCGCGATCCGTGAGAAATTTCTCAAATTAACCGTGACTCTAACGACGGGGAGATGTAAATTTATGTATCAGGTTTACACGGACGAGATCACACGACTCGATAATGAGACGTAACGGCTGTCCCGAATGGCATTTCGCTAACCTGTTTTGTCACTGCGAGCGGGGATCCACGCCATGATCGAAAACCCACCAAATGACGATTCGTCTAGCCGAGTATCGACGTCCGACGATATCGAAGTAGGTACTTATCTAGAGATCGCTCAGGCCGATCGTGCTCATGGTGCCAACCCTCCGATCGATGAGCGGATGAAAACGATTGTCATCATCGATTTCGGCTCCCAATATTCACGGCTGATAGCCCGTCGAGTACGAGAGTCAAACACTTATTGTGAAGTAATTGCGCACGATGCTGGCAGAGAGATTCTGGATGACCAAGACGTTATCGGCGTAATTCTGTCTGGCGGTCCAAATAGCGTTTACGAAGACGATGCACCACTTGCTCCGACATGGGTGTTCGAAGCTGGTGTGCCAATTCTAGGCATTTGCTACGGTATGCAGCTAATTGCTCACCAACTCGGCGGGAAAGTGGAACCAGGCACCGAACGTGAATACGGGCACGCCGTAGTTCACAAAGACGGTCCCGACAACATCTTGTTTGACGGTCTGGACACCGAAGTTCCAGTTTGGATGAGCCACGGAGACCGTATCGAGATTCTACCTCCCGGGTTCCGATCGATGGCATACACCGAGAATTCTCCTCTCGCCGTGATGGGTAATGAGGAAGGAACGATGTTCGGGATCCAGTTCCACCCGGAAGTGGTTCACACACCACAAGGTGCCGAGATCCTCAAGAATTTCGTATTCGGGGTTTGCAAGGCTGTAGGCGACTGGACTCCCGCAAACTTCGTATCCGACACAGTCGCTCGGATCAGGGAGCAGGTCGGCGATGGCAAGGTTATTTGTGCATTGTCAGGCGGAGTTGATTCAACGGTCGCCGCTGCCCTCATACACAAAGCTATCGGTGACCGTCTGACTTGCATATTTGTAGACAATGGACTTATGCGAAAAGGTGAGGCAGATCGAGTTCAAAACGTCTTCGCAGCTCAACTTGGCGTGAATCTGATATTTATCGATGGTACAGAGCGATTCTTGAGGGTTCTAAAGGACGTTTCCGACCCCGAAGTAAAACGGAAGGCTATCGGCGCAGAATTTATTAAATTATTCGAAGAAGTTGCGAACGAAATCGGCGAGGTCGACTATCTCGCGCAAGGCACGGTATATCCCGACGTGATCGAAAGTATCAGCACTACTTCATCTGCGTCCCACGTGATCAAATCGCACCACAACGTAGGTGGCTTACCAGAGCATATGGATCTCTCACTTGTTGAACCTCTCAGGTATATGTTCAAGGACGAAGTGCGAAAGGCCGGTCGAGAACTTGGTCTATCCCCCCAGAGCGTAAATCGCCAGCCATTCCCAGGACCTGGTCTCGCCATTCGAATCATGGGCGATGTCACCTACGAAAAACTTGAAATTCTTCGAGAAGTCGACTGGATCGTGATCGATGAGATCAAAAACGACGGTTTGTACGACAAGCTATGGCAGTCGTTCGCTGTCTTGACCAATACGAAAACCGTCGGCGTAATGGGCGATCAACGGACGTATCAGTACGTTGTCGCTATTAGGGCCGTCACAAGCGATGACGCCATGACTGCCGACTGGGCAAGGCTCCCGTACGACACTCTTGCTCGAATCTCGAACCGTATCGTCAACGAGGTCGATGAAGTAAACCGAGTCGTGCTCGACATCACAAGCAAACCGCCCGGAACAATCGAGTGGGAGTAGTTCGGATTGTTTGAGTTGGTGAGTTGGACCAAGCGCGACTGATTCCCCGAGTCGGTTCCATACAGAGACCCAAGTTGAGGCACGATTGAAAGTTCTACTAATTGGATCAGGTGGGCGTGAACACGCAATGGCGTGGAAACTCGCGCAGAGCCCAAAAATCACAAAGTTATTGATCGCGCCCGGCAACGCCGGCACAGCTGAAGTCGGAACGAACGTAAACATCGGAGTTGACGACCATGCCGGCATCATTGAATTTGCAAATAAAGAGAATGTCGATCTAGTTGTCGTAGCGCCCGATCAACCGATCGTCGACGGGTTATGCGATCAACTAAGGTCTGCAGGAATCACAACGTTTGGACCATCGGCTGCTGCTGCCCGAATTGAAGGTTCGAAGATCTGGGCAGACGACCTCATGACCAAATATTCCATTCCAACTGCCCAGTCGGTGGCATTCAGCGATTCCGGGCTAGCGATGGAATACGGCAGATCGAAACCCGCCGGTTCATTGGTTGTTAAGGCCGACGGTCTCGCAGCCGGAAAAGGCGTGATTTTGCCTGAAACAAACGATGATCTCGACACCGCGATCATCGGCATGCTCGATCATGCAGCGTTCGGTGAGTCGTCCTCAAGTATTCTTCTTGCCGAACGTATGACCGGCCCGGAAGCCAGCGTATTCGCGTTCGTCGATGGCGAGCACGTCTCTGCCGAGATTGCCACATGTGATTACAAGCGAATCGGTGAAGGCGATGTGGGCCTCAACACAGGCGGCATGGGCGCATACGGACCGCCCGAATTCTGGAACGCTGAATTAGCCGCAAGGGTGCGTAGTGAAATTCTCGAACCAATTGCGAAGGCGTTAGTTGCCGAGAACAGCTCGTTCTCTGGGGTGATTTACGCCGGACTAATGATTACCGAGTTTGGTCCTAAAATAGTTGAATTCAACTGCAGATTCGGAGATCCAGAAACTCAAATACTTATGCCGATGCTCGAATCTGACCTTCTGGATATTTGCCATGCAGTCGCCGAAAATCGCCTTAGCGAAGAAGGCGTTGTCTGGTCGACGGAACCCCACACGTTTGTGGTCGCAGTATCGGGTGGCTACCCCGGCTCTTACCCCACAGGATTCGAAATCTCAGGAATCGAGAATGCATCAGAGCACGGTGTTGTATTCCATGCCGGAACGAAAACTGACGAAAACGGTGCACTCCTAACGTCTGGCGGTCGTGTGCTTGGCGTGTCATCATCCGGAGATACGATCAAAGATGCTCGAACGTCCGCTTACGCTGGCATCGAAAATATCTCATTTGAAGGCATGCAATATCGACGTGATATTGCTGAACGTGCGGTTCAGGACTAGTTTTGATCACGATCAGCGTTGTATTCGATTTCGACGGTTCTCTTGCAACTTCGTTTGTTGGAGGATTGATGTTCAATGGCTACATTCCAAAGTCGAAGCTCGAAGTTGCGCGTGAGAGATTTCAGTCCAAAACGATTTCACTCCGTGTCTATCAAGAAGAAGTGTTCGACGGTGTTAGTCAAACGCCAGCCGAGATGTCACAAAGAGCAGCAATCGAAGCGGATATTCGTCCGCTAGCTCATGAGTTATGTGAACAAGTTCGGAAAACTGGTGGATCGGTGGCCGTCGCCTCGGCTGGGCTCGATTTCTATATCCGCCCAGTGCTCGACCGAGCCAATCTGGACCAAGTCGATATTCACAGTGGAATTGTGGTTTCCGATCCAACAAATCCACCACCATTTCGATACGATTACCCTTCTGCCGGCGATGCCTGTGAAGGTGATTGGGTTACTTGTAAATGCAAAGTAATCAACGATTTAAAAGATGAAGTCGTCGACAGCGAAGTAATATTCATTGGCGATGGAACTGGCGCAGACGAATGCGCTGCCACAAACGCCGCCGATAAAGTCTTCGCCCGCGGTCGGCTACTTGCATATTGCAAAGAAAACGAAATTCCCGTTACGGAATTCGGTGACGATTTTGGACCGGTACTAAGTTACGTCGAGAACAAGACGTCAGCCAACGGAGCTCAATAGACAGTGATCCCACGATATTCTCGACCCGAAATGAACGCTATATGGTCGGAAGACAACGCCTTCGATCTTTGGCTTCAGGTTGAAATTGCAGCATCCCAAGCATGGACAGACCAAGGTGTCGTCCCCACCGAAGACATGGCAAAGATTCGTAACGCCAAGTTTGACCGTAGCGCATACGACCGCTGGTTCGACGAGACCAAGCACGACATCGTTTCGTTCACTCGTGCCGTTGGCGAAAGTCTCGGTGAAGAAAAGCGCTGGGTGCACCACGGACTAACGTCCAACGATGTGAAAGACACCGCACTCAGCATGCAACTTACGCAATCGTGTGATTTGCTGGACAGAGGAGTAGTCGAACTACTGAACGCGCTCCAAACTCAAGCGGTCAAATACAAGAACACACCTTGCATCGGTCGTTCGCACGGTATTCACGCCGAACCGATGAGCTTCGGAATGAAACTCGCCCTATGGTTCGCCGAAATGAAGCGAAACCGTGAACGCCTAGCTGGTGCACGAAAACGAGTCGCAGTCGGAATGCTCTCCGGTCCCGTCGGTACGTTTGCTTCTGTTCCACCAGTGATCGAAGAATCTGTTTGTGAACAGCTAAATCTCTCCCCCGCTGAAATATCGAATCAAGTGATCCAACGTGATCGACACGCCGAGTACGTACAAGTCCTCGCATTGATCGCGGCGACCCTCGACAAAATGGCAACTGAAATTCGAGGACTTCAACGTACTGAGGTCAGGGAAGTTGAAGAACCGTTTGGCAAGCCCGGTTACGTAACCAAGGGTTCATCGTCGATGCCTCACAAACGCAACCCTGAGCTGTCAGAGCGCATATGCGGTCTTTCACGCCTCATCCGAGGTCATTCGATTACCGCACTCGAGAACGTAGCTCTCTGGCACGAACGCGATATATCGCATTCCTCGGCAGAGCGCATGATCCTTCCCGATTCTTCGCTTGGACTCGACTACATCATGAGTTTGATGACTGGCATCATCACCGACATGGTCGTTCATGAAGATCGAATGATGCAGAATCTCGAATCGACACGAGGGCTCGTCTTCTCACCACGAGTCATGCTGCTACTTGTTGAGAACGGAGTTGACCGCGACGCTGCGTACGACGCAGTTCAACGTAACTCGATGAAATCATGGGACAAAGAACTCGATTTCCGAGATCTTATAAAGACCGATCCGGCAGTTTCCGCCAAGGTCTCTGCCGAAGAACTCGATGATCTGTTCGACTATGACTTCTATCTTGGGCATGTCGATCACATTTATCGACGAGTAGGAATCACGGAGGTCGCAATTGACTGAAGCAGTATTCGAAACTAATCTGCCAGGTCTCCTCTACCGAGGCAAAGTACGAGACACATACGATCTCGGAGATGATCGCCTGCTTATGGTGGCTTCAGATCGGATCTCTGCATTCGACGTTGTGATGAACCAGCCAATTCCCGGGAAAGGAATCATCCTTACCCAGATGTCTTCGTTCTGGTTCGATGTAATTGGCGACGTGATGCCCCATCACGTAATCGCCAATGCTAGTGATGAAGCAGCAATGGCGAACGTTGAGCGAAATGGTGCATTAATTGATCTCTCACCCGAACTCGCCCGTAGATCGATGGTAATCAAAAAGGCTGAACGACTCGACATCGAATGCGTCGTTCGTAACTACATCGCAGGCTCTGCATGGGTCGAGTACGAAGAGTCGGGAACGATGAACGGTCAACCTCTCCCCGCTGGGATGAAGGCAGCCGAACGTTTTTCCGAACCGGTATTCACTCCATCGACCAAGGCGGAATCTGGTCACGATATGCCTATGACACCTGAAGAAGCGAAAAATCTCGTCGGCGATGAAATACACCGTATTCTGGAGCAGAAAAGCCTGGAGGTATTTCAGGTGGCTCATGACTACGCAGGCGAGCGCGGGATGATCCTTGTCGATACAAAATTCGAGTTCGGATTCGTAGATGGTGAACTCACGATAATCGATGAGGTACTCACACCAGATTCGAGCCGATACTGGGATGTCAATGACTGGGCTGCGGGAAATTTCCCACCAGCGTTTGACAAGCAATTCCTGCGGGAGTGGTTGTTAGGCACCGATTGGAATCGAGAACCGCCGCCGCCCACACTGCCCGACGAGATTGTTGAGCAAACTCAGGCTCGATATCTTGAGTCTTATCGACGACTCTCGGGCAAGTCACTGGTACTGTAGATAACTGTTGAAATTACTGACACACATTTAGTGTGACTAATGGGATCGTATGGCAGACATAAAACGCAAAGCAACTACCCGTCCTGAGAGCCGCCGAGGCATGACCAAGGGACAAATTCGTGAAGAACGTAGAAACCGAAGTAAGTCACGAGCGCGCAGAAAACGCACCTTGCTTATGTTCGGTGGAATCTTATTCGCCATCATATTCATCGCTGCGCTTGTTTTACCATCGAACTTCGGCTCACAAAACACCGGCGGCGGAGTCAATTCCGGTGGTTACCTAGCCATCGACACTGACGACGGTCGCGGTCACATTGAAGGAAACACTCCTCACACAGAAGCCTACTCAGTAGTACCCGCAACTTCGGGGCCTCACTGGGCCGGTGCCACAACACCTCTAGGAATCCCTTCTCCTGCACGTTGGGGACGATACGACGCCGTAATTCCTGACGAGATTCTTATTCACAACCTTGAGCATGGCGGAATCGGCCTGCACTACGACTGTGCTGAGGAATGCCCGGAAATCGTGTCTGCTCTCAACGACATAATTCCGCAAAATCCTTCGCAGTACATCATGACTCCTTACCCGGGATTACCAAGCAAAATTGCGATTACAGCGTGGCGCCACCACATCTACCTCGATGAAGTTGATGTAGATGAAATTCGCAAATTTATCGATGAGTATCAGGATCGTGCTCCTGAGCAGGTTTACCAGAACCAGTACTAAAGATTCGCAAACGAATCTCTGAAGTCATACCAGTCAGCAACGAACGACAGAAAGCCCAAAAGCAAAGAATGTTTCTCGCAAAGGTTCATGTATCGCTAAAGCCAACGGTCAACGACCCACAGGGTCTGACGATCGCACGCGCTCTCGATCGATTGGGCTTCGATTCTGTTGACTCGTTGCGGGCTGGTAAGTACTTCGAAGTAAAGATCGAAGGCGATGACAAAGCAGCAGCAGAATCCGACATAAAGTCGATGTGCGAGAAACTGCTTGCGAACCCTGTTATCGAAACATTCACGTTCGAATTGGAAGTCGTTTAGGCTCAACGACTTCGTGCGCACGCGACCTTAGTCGGTCAACGTGCCCTTGGTGCTTGGAATCCCGTCAGGATTGCGTTCGTCAATTCGTGAAGCATCACGCAGTGCTCGTGCAAACGCCTTGAACGATGACTCGATCACGTGGTGTTCGTTCTTCCCTGCTAGCACTCGAATGTGCAGACAGAAACGGCCTTCAACAGCCATCGCTTCAAAGAAGTGGCGTGCCATATCGGCAGGAAACTCCCCGACGTTGTTATCGGAACCCATGTCGATCACAGCGTAACCGCGACCAGAAAGATCGAGCACAGCGTGCGTCAACGCCTCGTCCAACGGACAAGTTCGATCTGCCATTCGCACGATGCCCTTGCGGTCGCCAAGTGCCTGGTCGATTGCTCTACCAAGAACAATCGCTGTGTCCTCGACTGTGTGGTGGGATCCTGTTTCGAGGTCGCCGTTGGCTTCCACTTTTAGATCGATCAAGCCGTGTCGAGCGACTTGACTCAGCATGTGCTTCAAAAAGCCGATAGGGGTATCGACTTCAACTTGGCCAGTTCCATCGAGGTTGACGGTAACGGCGATTTTGCTTTCGCCTGTCTCGCGAACAATAGCTGCTACGCGAGCTTCTTTTTCTGACATGCCTGTGCCCTTGATCTCACAAATGTACGTCACAAACAAAGAGTTGTTTGAACGCTACTAACGATGCTAACTGCCAGTTAGTGAACTAAACAACGATTCTGAGTGCGTCGATTAGCCGGTCTGTCTGCTCTGGTGTGCCTGCGCTGATGCGCAAGGAGTCAACGAGAACGCTCTGGGGGAATCGACGAACAAAGATTCCATGCTTGGCGAGTGCGACATACGCTTCTTCCGCTGTTCGGCGTTCGAACCGGCACAGCAGGAAATTGCCCTTCGACGGATAGTAGGAAATTCCGTCAAGGTCATCAATTGCTTCTTCTAGTCGTTTTCGTTGATCTACAAGGCTGGCAGCACGTTTTAGCAGCTCGTCGCGATGCTTCAGAGCAGCGAGCACAGCGGCTTCACCCGCAACATTGATGTTGTACGGCTGCTTGATGTCCATCAGGTGGCGGACCAAGGTTTCTGATGCGATTGCGTAGCCGACTCGAAGGCCCGCGATCCCAGCCCATTTACTAAATGAACGCAAAATTACTAGGTTTTCGTACTCTTCGAGCAAATGTGAAAGAGAGCTTTGCGCGAACTCGTAGTAGGTCTCGTCTACACAAACCACGATCCCAGTTTCGAGCAGTGCCCGAGCATCCGACTCTGTCAGCAGATTCCCAGTTGGGTTATTCGGCGAAGCGAGGAATACGATGCGAGTCTGAGCATCGATCACTTCGAGCATCGCGGGAATATCGATATCCCAAGTGCTGTTTCGTGGCACTGAAACGATTTTTGCATCGGCCAACCGAGCTGAGAATCCGTACATGCCGAACGTCGGTTCGCAATCAATCACACTTTGACCACGCTCTACGAACAATCGCATCAGTAGATCGATAATCTCATCGCCACCAGCACCCGCAATGATCCGCTCAACAGGCTGCCCTGTGTACTCGCTCAACCCGGCTCGTAATTTTCGTTGTTGCGTATCTGGATATAAGTGCAAATCAAGTGTCGTCAGAGCCTCAGAGACCTTATCGTAAGCGCCGTACGGGTTCTCGTTAGCATTCAGACGAATAACGTCTTCTGGCTTGATACCGGCTTCACGAGCTAGTTCAGCCGACGGGTCGACACCGTGGTACGTAGCGATCTTGGCCATGTGTGCCCGCATGAGTTTTTCGAGTTGTGACATTTTGAATTATTCTGAAGGTTTGAAGGCTATTCGCCGATGATGTGGCGACGTCGGTATTCCGATGCTGCTGCGTGTCCATGCAACCCTTCGAGTTTGGCAAGGAGCTCAGCATCTTTAGACAGTTTCAAGAAAGTATCATCATCGAACGTCAAAACGGGCGTGACACGGACGAAGTTTCGTACCGATAATGCCGATGAGAACCTTGCCGTTCCCGCAGTTGGCATCACGTGAGATGGTCCGGCAACGTAGTCGGCCATTACTTCTGCCGACCACTCGCCAACGAATAATCCGCCTGCACTAGTCACCTTGTCTACAAGATCATCGGCATCGGCAGTCAGAATACAAAGGTGCTCCGGGGCTGCTGCATTCGCGACAGCAATCGCTTCGATAGTTGTGTCTACAACCACTGAGACGCCACGATTCGTGAACGCTGCCTTCGCAATATTGCCTCTCGGCAAATCTTCAAGCTGGCGTTCTATCTCAGCTTCTGTCTTATCAACTATCTCTTCCGACAAAGCGACCAAGATCGGCATGGCAACAGTGTCGTGCTCGGCCTGAGCAATCAAGTCGGAAGCTGTGAATCGAGGGTCCGCTGAATCATCAGCGATAACCAGAGTTTCGGTCGGACCATACAGGCCGTCGATACCGACATCGCCGTACACCAGCTTCTTAGCCGCCGTCACCCACGCACTCCCCGGTCCACAAATAAGATCTACTGACGGTACGGTTTCAGTTCCGTAAGCCAGCGCAGCAATTGCCTGAGCGCCTCCGAGTTTAAAAACGCGTGATGCACCAGCAATTTTCGCTGCGGCTAACACCGCTGGGTGCGGCATTGAATTGCCGGGAGCAGGAGTTGCGACGATTATCTCCTCGACACCGGCAACTTTGGCGGGAACGACTGTCATGATTACGGTCGATGCGAGCGGAGCCGTTCCAGCAGGCACATAGGCTGCGACAGAACCGAGAGGGGTCACTCGTTCGCCGACTTTTCCAGCACCGTCGCTCCAGCTTTTAGGAAGACCCTTGATCTGGAATTTTCGTACGCGGTCGGCAGCAAGTTCGAGTGCGCTTAAAGAGGCAGGATCAAGATTCTTGAACGCTGCATTGATTTCAGATTCAGGTACTTCAAACGTGTCAGGGGAAGAGCCGTCCAAAGCCGTATTAATGCGAGTAAGTCCAGCATCGCCTTCGTTTCGGACGATGTCGATAACCCGGGATGCAAATTCTATGGGCGAGACCTTATCGGCGAATAACCCGCGACCGTCTGACAAAACTGCCTCGACCGGCAAATTTCGTTCACGCTTGAAATAGTAGATTCCTGCCGCTGCGCCGATGACTCGTTTCACAGCTACTCGCCCGATTCTTTAAACGGTTTCAGGTTTTCGACGAGACGATCGTAAGCCTCGCATCCTTCTCTGTAGACGTACTGAACATCGTTCGCAGCAATACCGATGCCACCGAGTTCACGGAAGTGGCTCACAACGCTAGATAGGTCTGTTTTTCGAACCAGAACTTGAACTGTGAACCAGTTGCTCTGCTTGCCAGTGTGCACTGCCGATATCGTTGGTCCATCCAGACCTCCAAGCTCGCGACGACGCATCACCTGTCGTGCAACCTCGTCTTCAGATTCGCCTTGAATATCGCCTGTCACTCGCTGATATTTTTGAGCACGCTGACTTGCCTCGATCTTTTCGAGAATCTGTCGAGCGTGTGCGAGTTTTTCCGGGTCGTTTGCCAAAGCTCGACCATTGCCAACGATGACCGATTGCGATTCGATCACGGTACCGTCGACCAAAATCCGTAGCCCGTTCTCACGTAGAGTCGTACCGGTTGCTGTGATATCGGCAATGATGTCGGCATAGCCCATCACCGGAGCCGCTTCGAGTCCACCTGAGACGTGAATCATCGAAACGTAGTTCACGCCGTTCTCGTTCAAGAAACGTTTCACGAGCCGTTCATATTTGCAAGCGATTCGGAGATCACGCCCCTTGGCTCGGAACTCCAGAGCGATATCAGCAAGATCAGCCATGCTGGTCACGTCGAGCCACGCATCAGGAACTGCGATCACAAGTTTTGAACGACCGAAACCGAGCCCATCGTGCAACAGCACAGTGTCGCCCCGTTCGAGCCGTGATTCGTAGTATCGGTCGAGTCCTACAACGCCAATGTCAGCACTTCCGCCGTCAATCTCGATCGTAATATCAGACTGTCGCTGAAACAGTACATCCACACCCGGCAAAGACGGAATGTCTGCCGTGTAACGTCGAGAATTAGCGCGTCTAACTGAAAGACCGCACTCATCCAACAGCTTAGAAGTACCTTCGAATAACGCTCCGCTAGATGGCAAGGCAAAACGCAAATTACTCATTACGCTCCCTGCCCTTCGCTTGGTTCGCTAGAACTTTGAAAATCGATGGCGGCTCGCTGTCCGCTCGCTCGAAGAACTTTAGCTTTAGCTACCGCTGAGGCGATAGATTCGCCTGAATCCGGTGAAATCAGCGTAGTAGTTTGGGAAGAGTCGACACTCGACTCGATCACGGCTATCACCGCATCAAGGTTGTATGCGAACCCTAGTGAAGGAACGTCGTAATCGTAGCCGAGAGCTCGGGTAAGGCCATCGTATCGACCTCCGCCACCAAGCGTCTCTGATCGATCATTGGCTAGATAAATATCGAATAGCATCCCGGTGTAGTAGGCAATTCCTCTTGCCATGCCGAAGTCGATGCTCAAACGATCACTTGAAACTCCCTCGATTTCAGCGGATTCCAGAATTTCACTCAAATTTGAAATCAAATTGACTGAGACTCCCGCTGAAGAAAGAACTGCTTCGCCTTGTTCGAGGGCGCTGGAAGCTGAACCACTGACCTGTGAAAGTTTCGCCAGCATCTCAAGTGCTCTCTTAAAATCTTCTGGATTGTCGACTTGTGACATCTTTCGAGAGAGTCTTGCAACAATTTCGGCCGGTGTTCGCATTCCGGTGTTTTTACCGAACTGCACACCCATTCCTTCAGCCAAAACCTGCTCGATTGTGGAAGCGATGCGTTCACGATCAGCCGCCGCCTTGGCATCGTCGACTACCACTTCGGTAATAAATCCGAGCGCAGTCGCCTTATTTGAAACCTCTTCGACTTCACCGTTCTTTAGTTCACCGATGCTGTTGATAAGAAATAACTTAGCTCGTTCTGAAAGATTGAACTCTGCGAGAGCATCGAGCACAACCCCAACGTGCCCAACAACTACCCGTCCGCCAGTAATACCCAGTGCTTCGAGACCCTCAAGGGCCATAGCGATAATTTCACCATCGGCTGATGGAGCAGGAGCGCCGATCATTTCGGCACCGAGTTGAGTGAACTGACGAGTTTTGTCGCCATCCTCATCTTCAGGGCTGGCATACCTGAAAACAGGACCGTCGTACATGATCCGAATCTGACCGTCGCTCGGCGTAGTGTTAGCCACTTGCCTGAGGATTGCCGAAGTAAATTCAGGTCGAAGACTAACGTCTAGCCCCCCCGGCTCAGAGAATCCGTAGAGCTTCGATGAGAGAGCTCCTCCAGATTTCCGAATGTAGAGTTCGGTTTGCTCCAGAATAGGAGTCTCGGCTCGGTCGTATCCGCGTAGACCAAAAACTCCGCGCAACGTTGTAATCGCAGCGTCGCGCCCTGCCAGAGCAGTCGAACCTATGTCTTGCATATTGGGGAGCCGACGAATGGGCTCGAATTGAGAAGTCATCGTGCTGTTAATTATGAGCGATTGCTCTGTTGATTTTCGACTCAGAACGGCTAATTCTAATCGAGTTTCCCTAAACTGCCCTACTACTAAGACCGTGAACCGTGTAATTTGTTGATCTCGGCATGTCGGGTACGGAACGATTATTCCGTTGGCGAGGTGCCGAGTTATGGGCGTTCACACCGAACTCGGACTCGTCGGAGCCTGTTGGTGAGCCGAATAGCCAGCGTACGAATTCTAACCAGAAGCTAGAATCCCCAAACTCGAGCAGCCGTCTTACCCAGTACCCAATCGATGTCATCGCCGTTCGCAAATGCCGGGTGACTACGAACACCTTCGAGACTATTCCCGTAGCCCTCACGTCCCGCACTGGGCGGATAATCACTTCCCCACATCATGCGGTCGGCGCCGAACGCTTCATGAGCCATTTCGAAAAGAGGTGGAATATTGTCGAAGCGGAAATCAGGCAGAAGAATCGGCGGTCGAGAAGTAATTTCGCCTAGACCCGGAACCTTGATCGTAGTGTTGGGTCGCTGTGCGCATTCGAGTGCCGACTCGTAATCGGTGTACGGAGCATCCGTGATGCCGACACCTGCCAAGTGCTCAATTACGATTTGAGTATCTGGGCAATCGTCGATGATCCTCTTGAAGCTGTCACTGGCAAACCTTTTGTCATCACCAATCGAACTGATCACCAAGCCTAACGACCCCGCTTTACGCCAGATATCCGTCACATCAGGCAAAGCATTGAATGCTCCGTCTGGCGCTATTCGCACCCCCGCAGCGCCTTGCTCTGCCAGCGTTTCGAGAGTTCCGAGCGGGTCTGGGTCTGCCGGATCGACCATTACGACCACCTTGAACCGATCTCCGCGTTTCGCAGCTTCGTCGAACAAGTAGTCGTTGTCGTAGGTGCCACCGTGCTGAATCAGCACCGCACCATCGACACCCGCTTGGTTCATTTCGAACTCAAGAGATTCAATAGGAAGAAACCAGTTTTTGCCTGCATGGCAATGGGTGTCGATAATCATGCGATAGCTCGTTGTGCTTTATGGATGTCGTAACGGTGGATGAATGCGATTCGCCAGACTAAGTAGCAATTTCCATTCCTGATGTACCGACGCCTGAACCTTCAGAAAGCACGAGAGTGTCGATTTCTTTACGGAGATCATCCGGCATCTCCCAGTCGCCACCAAGGTTTTCAGTCGCTTCGGCGGGCGTTACTGAACCAGCGAGTGCAACGCTAATAGCATCGTTCGCAAGCACCCAAGCAATTGCTAGCTGAGGAATCGTCTTGCCGTGATCGCCAGCGATTACCTTCAGCTTCTCGACTACTGCAACGTTGGCGGCAAGGTTTTCAGGTCCCCATGAGCTAATACCGAAGTTGGCTCCACTACGGCGCCAGTCGTCATCACCGAACGTCTTGTCGGCTGTCCACGTTCCCGTAAGCAATCCGTGTGAAAGTGATCCGTAAGCCATGATTCCCATGCCGTTCTTCTTAACGAAAGGCATCACGTCGGCTTCAGGTCGGCGGTCGAATATGTGGTAGCCAATCTGGTTTGTGATAATCGGGCTTGTCTCTCGACTCTCAGCCATCATTTCGACAGAGAAGTTGGAAACACCGGTGTGGCGAATTTTTCCAGCCTTCTTTGCCTGTTCAAGAGCTTCCATAGGTTCCGAGAACGCACGATCGTGATCGGGCCAGTGAATCAGAAACAGGTCGATGTAGTCGGTCTGCAAACGTTGGAGACTTTCGTCGATGGATGCCAACAGACGCTTTGGGTCTGAGTCTGAAACGGTCGCCGCACGACGATCTGGATTATCTCGAACCCATTCACGTGCTCCTTTTGTGACGAGAACGACGTCCTCGCGGATGCCCTTGAGCGCTTTGCCCATTAGCGTTTCACCGTACCCCCAACCGTAAACGGCTGCGGTGTCGAACAGAGTGATGCCGTTCTCGTACGATGTTCGGGCTGCTGCAATAGCTTGGTCATCGTCAAAATCGCCGTACATACCTCGACCCATCGGCCATCCGCCATAGCCGATAACTGAAGTTTCGAGCCCTGAGTCGCCAAACATTCGCTTACGCATTGTCGATCCTGTCTGTTCTGATTAGTGTTTCGCTATATAAATTGTCGTCACAACGGCGACCGCTATGTAAGCGATTCGCCATCGTACCTATTCAAATGTCACATTACCGTTCGGATCCACCCTGCTCACGGTGCCAGATCCAGTGAAAGGACCGGCGGTGATTGTCACTGAAACCGTCGCTCCAGCTCCGATATTCAAAGCACTGCCATTTTCTTGGGCTTGCTTTATACCGCCATTTCCGAAGCTTGTGCAGGGTTCTAAGCCCGCGTTGTAACACCTTCCGTACCACGGATAGCCGTACCCGCCGCCAAAGTTACGCCAGTACCACAGGTACTTAAACGTCTCGACTGGATAGCTGACCGCCCAGCCAATATTCGTCTCCTCGTTGAGCAGAGCGTACCAGCCCTCCGACATCTCAGTCATGTACGCCATGTCGAGCGAACGATCCTCTTTCGGCGGAATACGACTGAAGTCGAGAACAGAACCGTCTTTGGCGTTCATGTTAGGCCAGTCCCCAGTGAAATCAGGCTCCAACTTCGAATTTGGATCGATGCTTTCGGGGTGGCTCAATAGCTTAGATTCAGGAACAAATAGCCTGGATTTATCGGAAAGCACCGGTGGTCCGATGGCGATGTGCTCTAGCCAAACGACATCAAGATCTTCTTCGCCTTCGTTTGTAACCGACTCTTCGACTTTTAGTGTTGGCGAACCCGAAACCAGAGTTAGTGTCTTCGATACCTTCATGGGCATGCGAACGCTCTTCGCACTGAATCGCACACTCACTGATTCAGGAGTGTCTGTCACCACCTCTGTGTCCCACGGAATCAAGTTCACATCGCCGTGAATGCCGAAATCGGCGCCGTAAACCTGATCCGAATATCCGCCATGCGGAACAACGGTCTGCCAACCACCCTCGTAGAAATCGAGCCAAATAGAACTTGGGTCTCCTGTTGGGGGGACGGTTTTACTGGGATCGCGTACACCCCACGGTGTCTTCCACATGAAGTCGGTATCAGTCGGCTTATGAACGAAGCTGTAGATGTCAGCTCCCTTGTCGGCAAGCACCGTAATTCGTACTAGTTCGTTCTCAAGAACAACGGTCTTTAGCCCGCGATACGTCCAAGCATCGGAAATCCTACAGCCCGTCGTTCGCTCGTCTTGATAGTGCATTCTGTAGAAGCCTCTCTACGATCCGGGCTGGATTACGATTCGGTAAATATCTTTATTCGGATCGAGCATTCTCTGGAATCCGTCTTCCATAGCTCGACTCAACGGAACTATCTCAGAAATGAGCGGCTTCACATTGATGCTGCCGTTGCCGACCAACTCAACCGCCGCTTCGAGATCACCAGGTGAAGTAGCGACTGATCCGATCACTGTGATCTCAGGTCCGACCACGTTGTTGAAGTTAATCTCCGGAGTTGTCGAATAGATTCCAAGTAGCAACGTCGTGCCGCCTCGGCGCGTCCATTCGATCGCCATGCAAGGCGTTTCCTTCGCCCCGGCGGTTTCGACAACGATGTCGGGGCCGATTCCGCCCGTAAGTTCCAATAACTCAGCCGCTGCCACAGCTTCATCGCGGGAACTAACGGTCTCATCGGCTCCAAGTTCGGTAGCAAGCGCCAGACTTTGATCTCGCACGTCGATGGCGATCACTCGTGCACCTGCTGCCTTGAACGCTTGAACTGTGAGCAATCCGACCGTGCCGCAGCCGAGCACGGCTACGTTGTCTCCCGGTCGAACTCCTGAACGGCGCACACCATGAACTGCCACTGTTGCTGGCTCAAGGAGAGGTCCTTCTGCATCCGAGATGCTGTCGGGCATCGGTACTAATTTGTCTGCAGGCCAGACCATAAATTCAGCGAGTCCGCCGTCTGCCATGAAACCCGCAACTGCCATGTTCGGACAAACGGCCTGCTGACCTCTCATGCACCAAAAACAGGTCCCGCAAGTGAGAACGGTATTGATAGCGACTCGATCACCAACAGCAACGTTATCGACACCCTCTCCCAGTTCGGCGACGGTTCCTGCGGTTTCGTGTCCCAGAACAAGTGGGGTCTGCTTGCCGGTCATCGCGTTGGGTGATCCGTGCTGCACCCACAACGGTCCGTACTGCCATTCTTCAATATCGGTAGCGCAGATTGACGTTCCGGTAATCCGTAACTTCGCCTCGCCGGGACCCGGATTTGGCTCGGTGATCTCTTCGAGTCTTACGTCTTTGTTGTCGTGATAAACGATTGCTTGCATATGTGTATCGGTGAGTGTGGCGTTAGTTGAGTTCGATTTCGACGGAATTCTACACGCAGCACAATCGTCCGCAATCGCCCTCGTTGTGATGAATTCAACAAGATAGAAGTGCTAACATCTCGCCGCGAAATCAATTCAGGTAGGCGCGAATTATGCTTTCCTATCAGTCCGTCGAGACATCACAACAGCTATCAATCAGGAGAATGAAATGAGAGCCAGTCCGAAGATCACCAAAGTCTCGGTCACGACCTACGAGCATGAGCTCGAAAACGTTGGCAAGGACTACAACACGTTCAACATGGTTTACGAAGCTGGTTCGAAATTGAAGCAGTCGGGAACCGTACTCCAGATCCACACCGATCAAGGAATAGTCGGCGAATATCCTGAAATCGGGCGTGCAATAGGCGACGTTCAAACGGTCGCTGAATACCTGATCGGTAAAGATGCGCTTTCACGCGAGAAAATCTACAACGACACCAAACGCGGACTCCGACACGGAGCAATGCTAGGCGTTGGTGTGATCGATATCGCACTCTGGGACATTGCTGGTAAGTTCTACGATGAACCTCTCTATCGTCTTCTCGGAGGCGAAAAGAAAGCTCTCCCCGCCTACGCATCGACACTTCACGGCGACGAGAACGGCGGGCTCGCCACGCCTGAAGACTTCGCTGATTTCGCCGAACAGTGCTATGAAATGGGCTACCGATCTTTCAAAGTCCACGGTTGGGGACTTGCTGGAAGCAATATTCAACGTGAAGTCGACAATGTATTGAATCTCGGCA
This sequence comes from Chloroflexota bacterium, assembly GCA_018649665.1. Classification (GTDB taxonomy): domain Bacteria; phylum Chloroflexota; class Dehalococcoidia; order Lucifugimonadales; family Lucifugimonadaceae; genus Lucifugimonas. The sequence goes on from JABIHL010000031.1 coordinate 30,296, forward strand.
AGCAATTCGCTGGTCGACTCGATCTACTGATCGACCCTGCCTGCGAGGTCAAGAACTTTGGCGACGCTTTGAGGCTTGGGCGAGCATGTGACGAAGCGAACTTCTTCTGGTGGGAAGATCCGTATCAGGACGGCGGAGTTTCGCAGTTCGCCCATCGCAAGCTTCGTCAAATGGTCAAAACACCGATTTTGCAGACCGAGCACATTCGACTACTCGAACAGCACGTCGATTTCATCGTTGCCGAGGGTACTGACTATGTACGCGCTGGCGCTCATGAAGACGGTGGAGTGACCGGTGCAATGAAAATCGCCCACGCTTCAGAAGGGTTCGGACTCGATGTTGAACTTCACGGTCCTGGCCCGGTTCACCGACACATCATGTCGTCGATTCGCAATACGAACTTCTTCGAACTAGGACTCGTTCACCCGAAGGTGAAGACCACTAAAGCCCCGGTCTACCTTGGTTACAACGACGATCTCGACGGAATTGATAGCGATGGCAACGTCTTTGCCCCCGACGGACCGGGCATCGGTGTACCTCTCGACTGGGATTGGATCCGAGCGCACCAGACCGATGCCGGTGTTCTCGCCGAAGCGTAACGGCAAATAAGCAATCGATAACCAAAAACGGGTAGAAGTCAGAGTATATTTTCTGACTTCCGCCCGTTTTTTGTTTTATGAACTATTAGTTAACAGTCACGTCGCCTTCTGGCGAAATCCTCGACACTCCAGTTGTGCTTTCGTATACAACGGCTCGAACAGTCGCACTGCGAGTCTCACCCGGCTTGAAAATAATCGAAGTCCGTTGATCGGAGCTCGGCTCGGGTATTCCCGCGCTCAAGCTAGTAAATGGTTCAAGTCCCACGTTGTACGTTCTGCCGTACCACGGGTAGCCCGATGCCCCGCCGAACACTTGCCAATACCAAAGATATTTGAACGTATCTACTGGGTATGCAAGCCCAAATCCAACCCCACGATCGGGATTGGTCACGGCGTACCAGCCTTCTTTTTGGTTCTTGAAGACTGAATAATCTTGCACGCGATCCGATTTTGGAGGAAAGCTGGTCAAATCGACTTCGTTCCCATCAGGATCGAGAGCCGTTGGCCATTTGCCAACATGACCATCCAATAAGCGATCGCCACCTCGCTCGGGAACAAAGTGATCTGCAGGCGCCATGTCTAGTCGACAATTCGGAGTCACAAACGGATCGCCCAAAGCAACGTGCTGCCCCCATTGAGCTTCGGCATCTTCTTCGGCTTGATTGGTCAGCGTATCGGTCACAGTGAGTACCGGACTCCCGGATTCGAGTGAGACTACCTTTTCGATCCAAAATGGAGTGCGAACGGTTCGTACCGTGAACTTCGCACTAACCTTTTCTGGGGAATCTTCAACGATCACAGCATCCCATGGCATAAGGGTTGCCTCAGTATGCTGCCCTAGGTCTGCATTCGCGTAGGTTTGAGGTGGCCCACCGGTCGGTGCAATCGTTTGCCACCCACCGATATATGCATCATGCCAAATGTTGTCGCCATTTCCCGTTGGCGGTGTCGAGAGGCTTTGATTCCTGACCGACCAAGGCGTTCTCCACATGAACTCAGTGTCTGTCTTCTTGTGAGTCAACTCAAAAACATCTGCACCCTTGTCTGCAATGATCGAAACACGCAGCAATTCGTTTTCAAGAACAACAGTCTTTAATCCTCTGTATGTCCATGAATCAGATATTCGACATCCAGTAGTCCGTTCGTCTTGATAATGCATAAAGTTCCTTATTATTAGCAGGGGGATTATGGGCGATTTATTCAGGAATTGTGTCAACCCTGTAGTTCGAGTAATTGCACTTGATCTCATCATACGATTTAGGTGCAAACTCCGTCGATCTTTGAAAGAATCAAGTGTATGGTTCAGTAAATTCGATCTGCTTGCAGATGAATCGTAAACTTTTCACTCAGAGGTAATTTGCAATTGGCCCGAATACTAGTCGTCGATGATAGCCCGGATGTACGTCTTGCCCTCGCCACAATTTTGGAAGACGCCGGACACGACATTATCGAAGCTGAAGACGGCGATCAAGTATTTGATCTTGCAGTAGCTGAATCGCCAAACCTCGTCTTACTCGACGTAATGATGCCTCGTGTGAACGGCTTCGACGCCCTTGCCACACTGAAGGCCGATACCCGTACCAGCCCAATCCCAGTAATCATGGTCACCGCTAAAGGTCGACCAGAAGACATGGCGATGGCTCGCTCACTCGGTGCTGTTGAATACATCACTAAGCCCTGGGCCGACGGCGACGTTGAACTCCGAGTTGACTGGGCGCTGGCTGCCGACCACGAACAGAAAAGCCGCTAGTTTTTCGACTGAATCGACTTTTCTATGACCGGTTCCGCGGTTGTACTCGTTCTAATCGCTGCCGCCTGCCACGCTTCGTGGAACTTATTGGTTCGTAAATCTGACGTCCCTGAAATCACGAATTGGTTCATGGCGTTTCTCGGTGGGATAATCTCACTCCCGTTTGCCGTCTTCTACCTTCTGACCGAGGCGCCACCCGCAATAGGCTGGGTGTTTATATTCGGCACGATCGTTCTCCATATCGGGTACTTTTTCACTCTCGGTAAAGCGTACAAGCACGGCGATCTATCTGTTGTTTACCCAGTCGCTCGGGGACTCGGGCTCGCGCTCATTCCCGTATTTGGCGTACTGATTCTCAATGAATCTGTGTCACTCCAAGCCGTGGCTGGAATATTGGCGATCTTTTTGGGCGTATTAGTGGTGGGCTCGTCTTCCGGAGCTGGTCTTCGAATATGGCTAAGCCCTCGATCACTATTGGCAGATCGCGGAGTGGCTTTTGCGGTAGCTACCGGACTATTGATCGCCAGCTATTCGAACTGGGATAAACAAGGCGTTGAGTACGTCGAACCACTTCTGTACATGTTCATGGTTCAACTAGGCGGATCGCTTGGTGTTCTACCGATTCTTCGTAGGACATACTCGAATTCTGACTTCTCTAAAGAACTGAAATCAGGCTGGAAAATCGGAGTTTTCGGTGGTTTACTTCAGTTCACATCGTACGGACTAGTACTGACTGCGTTCAGGCTCGCGCCAGTTAGCTACGTAGGGCCATTCCGAGAACTGGCAATCGTGTTCGGAGTCCTTTTCGCAGCGCTGATACTCAAAGAATCAGTCGGCAGGAACCGGATCATTGGTGCCACAGCAATCGGAGTCGGTGCGATTGTAGTCGCCCTAGCACCCTAGAAGCCCAGCAACCAACTGAGGCGACATGGCGATTCACTTGCTAATACTTCGCTAGCCCTAAACGTCGTGTAATTAGAAGTAACTACGCCAAACAAATTGACGCTGAACATTCTCACCCATACTATTAATAACTAGTTCTACTCCCTCAGAGATTTTGATTTCAATAAAAGAATCTCTCAGGTTGTCGGTGAATCAACGAGCTTCGGATCAGAGGCTGCTGTTGTCACTCCCGGCCGGGCTGCCGGAAGTGATGTATGCAACTCCTTCCGTTGAGAGGTCCAGTTTAGAAATTGACAAACGTCCAGTCCCTGCGCTGCAAAGAGTGCGGTCGTGACTACCCACAAGAGCCGATCTATGTCTGCGACTTTTGTTTTGGTCCGCTAGAAGTCAACTATGACTACGACGCGATCGCTAAAAACATAAGCCGAGAATCGATCCAAGACGGTCCGCTGACCATCTGGCGATACGACGAGCTTCTGCCAGCCAGCAGAGACAACGCCGTCAACATCGGTGCCGGGATGACCCCACTGCTCAAAGCCGACAACCTCGGTAAGGAGCTCGGGCTCAATAATCTTTGGATCAAAAATGACGCGGCAAACCCGACTCACTCCTTCAAGGATCGTGTCGTATCTGTTGCGTCGACCAAAGCCGTTGAATTCGATTTCGACACCATTGCCTGCGCGTCTACCGGAAACCTCGCTGGAGCAACCGCTGCTCACGGAGCCAAGGCAGGAATGAACACGATGGTGTTTATCCCGTCTGATCTCGAACGCGGCAAGATCCTCGGTGCTGCGATATTCGGATCAGTAGTTCTCGTAAACGGCAACTACGACGACGTGAACCGCCTCTGCTCAGAGCTTGGCGACGACCGCCGATGGGCGTTCGTGAATATCAACATGCGCCCGTACTACTCAGAAGGTAGTAAGTCGATCGGCTATGAACTTGCCGAACAACTCGGTTGGCACGCCCCTAAACATATCGTCGTACCAGTAGCTTCTGGATCACTCTTCACAAAGGTCTACAAGGGCCTGCAAGAGTTCGCTCAGCTTGGTCTTATCGACAGCGCCGACACGAAAATGCACATCGCACAGCCGTTCGGTTGTTCTCCCGTTGCGAAGGCCTTCGTTGAAGGTCAGGCTCACCCGAAACCCGTAGTTCCCGACACTATCGCCAAGTCACTTGCTATCGGATCACCAGCCGACGGCATGTACAGCGTTGGTATTGCCAACAAGACTGGCGGATCTGGAACAATTGTTCCCGAAAGCGAAATCGCTGAAGGCATGAAACTGTTGGCCGAAACTGAAGGTATCTTCACCGAAACTGCCGGTGGTGTTGTCATTTCAACACTTCGCCGACTTGCGCGTGAAGGTGTAATCGGTCCCGACGAAGAAACTGTTGTACTTATCACGGGTACGGGCCTCAAGACCCTTGAAGCAATCGCAGATTCAGTCGAAACTGTGACTATCGATCCGACGGTTCGTTCGTTTGACGAAGTCGTAACAGGAGCGCCAGTTTCATAATGCCTTTCCGAAGAGTCAAGTTCACTTTCAAAACCGAGAGAATTCAAAGTCCGGTGATTTACGAACTCGGACACAAGTTCGATGTTGTAACTAATATCCGGCGCGCTGACATCGATTCCGAGAATGGCTGGGTCATTTTAGAAATCGAAGGCGCGGTAGATGAAATTGAACGTGGCTTGGAGTGGGCACGAGAACAGGGATCAGACGTAAGCTCTTTGGACGGCGACATCCTCGCCGGCTAGCGTGCTTGTACTGAACTAATCAATACGACACTAATTTGCAACGAAATTGGCAAATTAGCGTCTAACATGTTTGTAGATATAAATTGGGTCGTAGATTCGAAATCATATGGCTCTCGAGAAAACAGGAAATCTGATGTCCATAACAGTAAAAATTCCAACACCGCTCAGGAAACTGACCAACGGTGAGACAAGTGTGACGGTCGAGGGCGCAACCGTTGGTGCAATCGTAGATTCACTTCAGGCGGCATACCCCGGGATACAGGAACGCCTGATCGATGATGAGGGCGCCCTACGCCACTTCGTAAACATCTACCTCGATGGTGAAGATGTTCGTTACCTCGATGGTTTGAACAGTGCCGTTAGCGATAACGCTGAACTGAGCATTGTTCCTGCCGTCGCCGGCGGACTCAAGTAGTTCGACGAACCGGGCATTCACTGACCGGCACGAAATAGAAACTCAATTCACCCTGCTAGGTTAATCTTGGCAGGGTGAATTCGTTAATCGAGAACGCTGAGAATCGCTTCTCGAACGATATCGTCAGGTACGTCGCGGCGAGTAGTCGCCTTGCCGGGCCCCTCAAGCAGCACCCAACGAATCGTTCCGCCACGAGATTTTTTATCGCTCTTTGTAGCGTCGATAAGTTCATCAACGTCGAGCCTAGGAGCCCTCACTGGAAGATCGTAGCTCTCGAGCACCCTGCGTTGACGATCAACCAGCTCTGTGTCGATCATGCCAAGCTTCTCAGCGATTCCCGCGGCGACCATCATGCCTATAGCTACAGCCTCACCGTGCAAGTACGTTCCGTAGCCGGAAACCTTCTCGATCGCATGCCCCACGGTATGCCCGTAGTTCAGCAATACTCGTTTATCGCCAGTTTCAAATTCGTCAGCCGAAACGATCTCACCCTTTATCGCAACACTTCGTCGAATTGCCTCGACAGGCTCATCACCGTCGAGCGCTTTCATCTGTGGAGCCAACCGCTCGAAAGTGTCGAGCAATTGGGCATCCAGAATGAATCCGTGCTTTACTGCCTCGGCCCATCCGGCAGACATTTCGCGTGCGGGCAACGATTCGAGATGTGCGACATCTTGCAGCACTAACTTAGGTTGATGGAACGCACCAATCAGGTTCTTCCCAGTAGGAATGTTCACGCCCGTCTTACCGCCAATGGATGAATCGACCATCGCAGCAAGGCTTGTAGGCACATGAACAACAGCGACACCGCGTAGCCAAGTAGCGGCAACGAAGCCAACGAGATCGCCAGTGACACCGCCGCCCATGGCAACAATGATGTCGCCGCGTTCAACTCGCAGATCGGCTAGCCATTCGTACACAACTTGAACTGTTTCGAGGTTTTTGTTCTTCTCGCCGATCTCCAAGGCAAGAAGATGCGTTTCGTAACCGCCACGTTCAAGTGCTTCCTGCGCCTTGCGAGTGGGATCCGGAAACATCACTTCAGCGGCGACCAAGAACGCCCTGCCCTTTAGACCTGTCTTGGCAAGTTCAATACCAAGGTCATCGACTATATTCCGACCTACTACAACTCGGTAGCTTCCCTGAGTTGTGTTGACGATTGCAGCTAGGTTTTGGTCTTGGTCAGTCATTCGAATCCGCCAGTCCGCTATTTCGCCACGCTTCGGCAATCGCTTCAGCGACCTCATCATGAGATTTGGCCTCGGTGTCGACAGTCACATTCGCCGTCGAATAAGCATCTTCACGTTCAAGCAACATTTTGCGAAGTTTTTCAACCGGAGCATCGTCGCCGAGTAATGGACGTAGCGTACGACCTCTCTGGTTTGCCGAGCTTACAAGCCGCTGGTGAATTACCTCTGGACTAGCACTCAATCGAACGACTAATCCGGAAGACTTCATCGTCTCGCGATTTGCTACTTTCACGGGAACACCGCCGCCCGTCGAAACTATTCGCCCGCCTCGCCCAGCGACTTCTTCGAGTATTTGAGACTCAAGATTGCGAAAGTAGTCTTCGCCGTTCTCTTTGAATATGAGAGGAATTGGCTTGCCTGCTCGATCTTCGATCACGCCGTCCATCTCGACAAACGGCCAGCCCAGCAATTCAGCGACGCGCCGACCGGATCGAGTCTTGCCAGTTCCCGAAAGACCAATCAGGTATATGTTCGGCTTGGCGCCGGTAATATCGCTCAATGCTTGTATGTTCCGTGGCTTCTTCGATACAAAGGCTAGCCCTTGCCGAATTCTTGGTGAGATTCGACGTACCCGGCATAGTTACGCTTGATCTCGTCGAGCGAGTCGCCACCGAACTTTTCGAGCATAGCCTCTACAAGTGTAAGAGCCATCATTGCTTCACCCACTGGACACGCTCGGGCAACCTGACAAATATCGCTGCGATTGTAAGCGGCGTCAACGAGCTCGCCTGTGTTGATATCGACCGATGGAAGCGGATTTGTCATAGTGGCGATCGGCTTGATAGCGACGTTCACAACGATCGGATTGCCGTTCGACATGCCGCCTTCAATGCCACCAGCATGGTTCGTAATCTGTTTGAAACGGCGTGGGTCAGATGAATCTGGCTCGATCACATCTTGAACTTCACGACCCGGCTTGCGAGTGTTTGCAAACCCAGTGCCAATCTCAACACCCTTCACAGCGTTGATGCTCATCATTGAATGCGCCAGCCGCGCGTCTAACTTGCGATCCCAGTGCACATGACTACCAAGACCGACAGGCGCTCCGAACGCGACAACTTCGAACACGCCACCAATGGTGGTTCGTTCTTTCTTTGACTTATCGATTGCGGCTTTGAATCGGGCATCGGCATCGGCATCCGAAGCACGAACTTCGGAACCTTCAACAACATCCCAATCGACGTCCTCGGTAGCTACTGAACGGCCATCTTGGTCGCCCGTAGAAACAGCCCGTGAGTGAATTGATATCCCTATCTCTTCGAGCAGTCGTCGTGCAATTGATCCGGCAGCAACTCTCGCTGCAGTCTCCCGAGCAGAGGCTCGTTCAAGCACGTTACGCAGGTCGTGTTGCACGTATTTTAATGCACCCGGGAAATCAGCGTGACCGGGAACGATTTTTGTGTAGACCTTTTTGTCCACATCATCGCCCACTTCTGAAACCGACATAGCGACTGTCCAGTTGGCGAAATCTTTGTTCTCAATCCACATAGCGATCGGTGAACCAAGTGAAATTCCGTGACGAACACCTGAACGAATATCAGCGCGGTCCTTCTCGATCTTCATTCGACCGCCAGAGCCGTAACCTTTTTGCCGACGAGCCATCTGTTTCTCGATGTACTCCTCGGTCACTTCGAGACCAGCAGGTATCCCCTCAACAATTACTGTCAGGCCGGGACCGTGTGATTCTCCGGCCGTGAGGTATCGAAATGTCGTCATTCGTAAGGATTCTCGTTCGCTGTGAGGGTTGTCAGCTGATATTTGTCATATCAAGCAAGCGAAAAAACGTTCTTCACTCGCACGTCATGACCGCAACTAATATTTTGTGGCTTCGATTATAGGCAGTTGCCAGAACCTACACCGGATCAGCCGGATTTTAGAGCAACTTCAAGAGCAGTAAACATCGTATCGACAGGCGCAGTCTTCCCAGTCGCCATCTCGAAACCTTCGATTCCCTGGAACACCAACATCGTCATGCCGCCAGCCGGTTCCCCGCCGGCTTCTTCGACCTCACGCAGGAACTTGGTCATTGGCGGCGCGTAGACGGCGTCATAGCCCACGGCATCGGCAGAAATCATGTCAGCTGTGGCTGGAGTCGCTAGCTCGGCGGGACCACCGGCCATTCCGAGTGACGTAGTGTTTACGAGCAAGTTCGCATATGGGACGTAGTTCGATAATTCGTCTCGGCTCATGCCAGTGGCGGTCGGCTTAAATCGACCTTCAGTGAAGTCATTGGCAAGCGCTTGAGCCCTCTCGACGGTTCGATTCGCAATCGTCAGGCGATTTACACCTGCTGATTTCAATGCGTAGACAATCGCCCGGGCAGCTCCACCGGCTCCAAATACAACGGCATCAGCGCCTTTGGGGTCGAATCCAGCTTTTTCCTTGAGTGCCCGTAGAAATCCGGAAC
>JABIHL010000032.1 GCA_018649665.1 Chloroflexota bacterium
AATTTCGGGTTCTGCCATGCCGCCGACGCGGTATTTTGGCCCGGGCAGGTCGGCGAGGATGCCGACGGCGACTCCCATTTCCTCGGCGGCTTGGCGAAGAATCTGTACGTAGTCGTCGTGGTCTGAACGATTACCGTGGCTGAGGTTTAGGCGACCGACAGACATTCCCGCCCGAATCAGCCGTTTTATTCGAGATAACGTGCCAGTGGCGGGTCCGATTGTGCAGACAATACGTGTTCGCGCGCGGCTTTTCAAAAACGGTGGGAGCAAATAAGAACTGTCGGTATCGGCCAAGCGATTCTCCAAAAATGAGCTGATTCAATCGTAGTTGACTACAAAGTTATGTATCGAGGATACACATTTCCGATGCTGAGTTGCTGCTTTTTGGGGGTAAAGATGGCTTATGCGAATTTGACACCGAAACTGACAGGTCTAAAATTCAATTAACGCCCCGGCACAATTTCGACCCAGTTCTGACTCCAGGATCGCTACGTGACAATCGCACAATCTCTTCTTTCTCTTCAAGGCACGGATCAATCATTAGCGATAAGGCGACGTGAATATCGTGAGGTTCAGACAGAATTAGATTCTGAGGGTGGCTTGCCCGAGCTCCGTGATACTTGCGATAAGACACGAGTTCGCGAGCTCGAAGCAAAAGTAGAGACGGCACGGCTCGAATCCGATTTAGCAGTGCTAAAGGATGAGGTCGCAGAGCTGGAAACTCGACTCTACGGCGGAGCTATCACTAACGTGCGAGAGCTAACTGCGATTGAGACAGAGCACTCCGCTGCTCGACGAAACCTTGCACAGGTTGAAGAGGCAATCGCTCCGGCGCAAGTTGCCGCAGAGCACGCCCGGCAACAGTTCGCCGATCTGACGGCTGAGCTTGAGACCAAAGAAAAAACGTGGAAAACACGACTGGTTGAGCTTCGTTCGGAAAAGGCAGAAAAGGGCACTGCATTCAATGAAATGCTGCAAGTTCGTAACGACGAAGCTGCCCTGATCCCCGACGATCATCTTGCTCGATACACACGTCTATTCCGCTCGAACCGTGGCATTGCCATCGTTCAAGTTGATCGTGGTGTTTGCCAAGGTTGTGCAGTTCGACTGCCAGTTGGCGAAATAACTCGACTTCGAGCTGCCGATGGCCCGATCCCCTGCAGTTGCGGCAGGGCTCTCCTAACAGAGAATTAATTGCGGGCAGTCGGATTCCATAGTGAACCCGCCCAAAGTACCAACGCGTCCCTAAACGATCCTGACTCCGGTCAAGGGTCTGGGGACGTTTTTGATTCATCGAGTCGGCTACACCCTCGCGCCGAGATCGAACTGTACTGCCAGCGAAATTCTCATCATCTGGATAATTGGTTTGAACCGGAAGAAGACGAGGCACTAAACGACTTCGACGCTAGGCACGATCGATATCGCCAGATGCTCGCTTCGTTCACGGGAGCAAACGCTCGGTTGGCGCTGGTTCTGGTACCGGATGCTTCACACATCGCAGAAGATCTTGAAACGCTGGTTTCTAGGCTTCTCGAACTAAATCGACTCGATACCGAAATTCGATGCACTGATCCAGATCGCCCAGACGCACTCCAGAGCGGAGAGCAGCTTTTAGGACTCGGTGGACGATCACCTCAGCGGCAAGCACGTATTCGAGACGCGATCGTTGCGAAAGCTTCGCGAGGCGAAGTACTTGGGCGAACACCGTACGGATATGAATCTGGCACTGATGGTCTTATGAAGCCGGTGCCGGTAGAAGCCGAAATCGTAAAAGAAATATTCGAAACGTACGCGGGTCCGTGGCACGCTGAAGATTCAAAGCCTAAGGGCGGTCCTGGTCTGAGGGCAATTGCGCGCTCGCTGAACGATCGTGGGCTTTTGACTCGCACTGGACGGCCTTGGTCGGCCTTGGCGATTTCAGGGATTCTTAAAAACCGCACCTATCTTGGAACGTATAGCCGGTACGGTGTTCGAATCGCTGGAAGTCATGAACCCCTGATTGAGCGCGAAATATTTAATCGTGCTGAAGCCGTGACCAAAACGCGTAAGCCAATACGACGTCGGGCAACCGAACCACCGTACCTGCTTGGTGGAATTGCACGTTGCGATTTGTGCGGTCGTGGTCTGTCGGGGCTCACTCGGCGTAGAAGCTGGAAACGGACCGATGGCACGTCGACGTCGAAATCGTACCGATACTACGAATGTCCTTCGCGAGATGCCCGTCGGGAGCGAACAGAGGATGTTGCACGTCACGCCACGTGGCATGCCGACGAACTTGAAGCAGCGGTTCTTGCTGACATTGGTGGATGGGGACGACGGGTTCAGAATAAGTTGAAACCGGTGGTTGGTGATTCAATTGCCGAAGAGATCGCAGATGCCGAGCGTGAGTTCACCCGGGCGGTAAGGGCGGTGGCTTCGGCGTACGGAACATTGAACGACCTCACTGCCCCTCTGGAGCGATTAGAGCGATCACGCTCTGGCTCGGGAGCAGAGTCGGCCGAGAAGATCGATAGCGAACAGCTACTTGCCGATGTGCAAAGTGACGATATCAGGGTAGCCAAGGCTGCTGTGGCCGCAGTGGTCGAACGAGTGATCGTTGGCGAAGATCAAGTCGAAGTGCTTCCTCGGTTTTAGCTTGGGCTCGGTGATATGCCGTGGTTCTGAACTAATCGTGCATCCGCGTGACCGATCCGCATCGTATTCTCTCTCTATACTTGCTAACTTGTTGTAACCAGCTTACTATTAGTAAGCTCGCTGCTAATTACATATATTTTGATAGTTCTGGTGCTGGAGAAAATCATGCCCGCAGTAACGGTCGACAATATTCTTGCCTTGGATCGAGTGTCGCGTCCCGCTGACGACAGCAAAGTCCGATCGGTCATGACAATCACGACTGCTCCATCGGGATTCGAGGGTGAGGGCTTCCCTGTGCGACGTGGTTTCGCTGGGATCCCGCAGCAGTACCTCGACCCGTTCATCATGCTCGATCAGATGGGCGAAAACGAGTGGCGGGCTGGAGAGGCGAAGGGCACACCGTGGCACCCACATCGTGGATTCGAAACGGTCACTTACATGATCGAAGGCGAGTTCAAGCACCGTGATTCCGAAGGTGGAGGCGGTGTGATTAGCGATGGTGACACGCAGTGGATGACAGCCGGTGCCGGGATTCTTCACATTGAAGTTCCAACCGAGGAGATTGTCATCAGCGGCGGAACGGTTCACGGAACCCAACTTTGGGTGAACCTACCCCGAGATAAGAAGTGGGCAAAACCTCGATATCAGGACATTTCACGAACGAACCTATCGTTGCTTAGTTCGCACGATGGTGGTGCGCTGGTTCGTGTAATCGCCGGATCGCTCGACGGTCACGACGGTCCTGGCGTTACTTACTCTCCAATAACGTACGTCCACGCCACTATTAGTCCGGGGGCGCAACTGGAACTGCCTTGGAATCCCGAGTACAACGCTTTGGCTTATGTGCTCGCGGGTAAAGGCACGGTTGGTCCTAACAAGAACCCTATTCATCTGGGGCAGGCTGCTGTGTTTGGCGAGGGCGATTCGATAGTGATGACTGCTGATGAAGAGCAGGACAGCAAGACACCTGATTTGGAGATTCTGCTTCTTGGTGGTCAGCCTATTCGAGAGCCGGTCGCTTGGTACGGTCCGTTCGTGATGAACACTCAGGAAGAGCTTCAGCAGGCGTTCGCCGATTACCACGCTGGCAAATTGGGCGTAATTCCGCCCGACGTGATTCCGCACACAGGTGGAGCGAGCTAACTCCTGCTTTCGGCAAGCCGCTTCGCTCACAAAATAACTACGGATATTGCTGTCACCTCACTTCATAAATCACGATGATGTAGCTGTGAGCAGTTTGAGTTACGTGCTTGGTGCTAAGCGTGAAACAGGCAGCAACTGAGTATGTTGAATCGCCGGGTGTGAATCCGGTCGACAGGAGTTGCTGTGATGACGACCAAGTACATTTTCGATTTCCAATCGACGGGGAGCGTGGGACCGGACATCCTTGGCGGCAAGGGGTTCGGTCTTTCGAAGATGACCCAGATCGGAATTCCAGTTCCGCCTGGGTTTGTCGTATCCACCGATGCTTGTAAAGTCTTTTACGACCACGGTAATACGCTCACGGACGAGTTCTGGCAGGACTTCGACACGCAACTGACTGTGGTTGAGAGACAGACCGGCAAAAAGTTTGGTGGTTCGGTAAATCCGCTGTTGTTGTCTGTTCGATCCGGCGCACCAATATCGATGCCGGGCATGATGGACACCATCCTGAATATCGGGCTCAACGACGAATCCGTATTGGCACTTGCGAAGAGTTCAGGCAACCGCCATTTCGCATTCGATTCATACCGCCGATTGGTTCAGATGTATGGCGAAGTTGTCGAAGGTATCGACAAACGTGTGTTCGAGGGCGTGATGACGCTGGTTCTGGATAAGGAGCTGGCTGGAAGTCCGATCGAACTAAGCGAGCACGGATTGGTCGAGCTGGTAGGTAACTTCAAGACTGCATTCGAAAAGTATGTAGGGAAACCGTTCCCACAGGATCCACACGAACAGTTGCACCGGTGTGTGATGGCTGTGTTCGAATCGTGGCACGGTAAGCGGGCACAGACTTACCGCGAAATGCAAGGCATTCCAAACACCCTTGGTACTGCCGTGAATGTTCAAACAATGGTGTTCGGTAACCTCGGAGAAGACTCTGGAACAGGCGTTTGTTTCACTCGTAACCCATCGACGGGCGAGTCGAAGTTGTACGGAGAGTTCTTACAGTCAGCTCAAGGCGAAGATGTTGTTTCGGGAATAAGAACCCCTGAACCGGTAGCCGAGATGGAAAAGATTTTTCCTGATGCCTACAAGGATCTGCTGAAACATACGTCGAAGCTCGAAATGTACAACCGCGATATGCAGGACATCGAGTTCACAGTTCAGCAGGGCGAGTTGTTCATTCTGCAAACCAGAAACGGCAAACGTACGGCTCATGCTGGCGTGAAAATCGCTGTCGATATGACGAATGAGGGTCTAATTTCTGAGGACGAAGCGATAATGCGGATTGATCCATCCGATCTTACGCAGCTTCTTCTTCCGCAACTGCCAGCCGATCACGGAATGGATGTGGTTGCAACTGGACTCAGCGCCTCGCCGGGTGCGGCCGTGGGTTTCATAACTCTCGACGCTGATATTGCTGAACAACGGGCACAGAAGGGTGAGCATGTCATTCTTGTTCGCCCAGAAACGTCGCCTGATGACATTCACGGGTTCATCGCTGCTCAAGGAATTCTTACCGCCAAGGGTGGACTCACTTCGCACGCTGCCGTTGTAGCTCGGGGCATGGGCAAGCCATGTATTACCGGGTGTGCTGGTCTGGATGTCGACCTCGAAGCGAGACACATTTCGATCTTCGGCGTTATCTACGACGAGGGAACACTGATAACGATCGATGGTACGACAGGGTCGGTGATCATTGGCGAGCCAGAACTCGTCGAAGCGTCGAACGATGGTGAGCTAGAAATCCTGCTTGGATGGGCGGATTCAAAACGTCGCCTGAAAGTGATGGCAAATGCCGACACGCCTGCCGACGCCCGAAATGCGAAGAAATTCGGAGCAGAGGGCATTGGTCTATGTCGTACTGAGCACATGTTCTTCGGCGAGGAAAGATTACCGAAGATGCAGGCGATGATCCTGGCAAACAACGTCGAGACACGAGCCGAGGCGTTGGAAGAGTTGCTGCCTATTCAGACAGAAGATTTCTATGGGATTTTCAGAGAGCTTGGCGACAATCCGGTCATAATTCGTCTTCTCGATCCGCCTCTCCACGAATTCCTACCGGAAAAATCGGAAGCGACGTCGTCAGAGATAGCTCGACGAATCGACGAACTGAGCGAGACTAATCCCATGTTGGGAATGCGTGGTTGCAGACTCGGATTGGTATATCCGGAAATCTATGAAATGCAGGTGCGAGCGATCGCCGATGCTTCAGTGAAAATTCATGAGGAATCGGGCATTTGGCCACGGGTACAGATCATGATGCCGATGGTCGGTTTCATTTCGGAAATGGTTCAACTCAGGAAGAACGTTCAGACGATTTTGGACGAACGTACAGTGAAGGACGTACCAATCGGGATGATGATCGAGTTGCCGAGAACCTGTGTGGTTGCAGAGGAGATGACCCAAGCCGCTGACTTCTTCAGTTTTGGTACAAACGATCTTACTCAGACGACACTCGGCTTCTCACGTGACGATGCTGAAAATGCGTTCATGGGTAAGTACACCGAGGACGGCATTCTAGTTAGCAATCCGTTCGAGACACTTGATGTTTCGGGTGTTGGCAAGCTGATCAACATGGCGGTCGATTCTGTGGAGTCGAGCGGTCATCACATGAGCTTTGGTGCATGTGGCGAGCATGGAGGAGATCCGGCTTCGATCGAGTTCTTCCACGCAGCTGGACTCGACTACGTTTCATGCTCTCCGTTCAGAATTCCAATCGCACGATTGGCCGCAGCTCAGGCAGCCCTATCGGTTTAGGGTGTCGAGGACACTTTTTCTGCGAGATTGGTTTTATTGGGCTGGGTCGATGAATGGTTCTGCTGGCTGTTCGAGTTTTGCCTGCAAGACAGGAGTAGAGTGGCGGGCAATGACAAATCCCGTCTAATGCCCGCTGGAGATTCCTGACTAATGCCACTTTTGCTGAATGGATTTACCGACCACACGATCGACACTGGCGAAATCGAGATCGCCTATTCAGTTGGTCCGAACAATGGGCCTACTCTGTTGCTGCTTCATGGTGTGACGAGTCGGCGCGATGGTTTCCTACGGGTTATCGATGAGTTGGTGAACGGCTATCGAGTGGTGACGATGGATCAACGTGGGCATGGTTATTCTGGACACACTCCGGGGGCTTACGATCGAGAAGATCACGCACGAGACATTCGGTTCGTGCTGGAGAACGTGTGTAAGGAACCGACTATCGTGTGGGGACATTCGATGGGCGGTGGCAATACCGTGGCTATGGCGAACAACCCGCCATCGAACCTGAAAGCTGTAGTGCTGGAGGACCCTGCTGTATTTGGCCGGGAACGTCCGGTGAAAGCCAACAACAGTCTGACGATGGACGGTTTCAAGGTGCATCTCGACATGATCGAGTCGGGATTGTCGATCGACGAGATGGCTCCGAAGCTTCAAGCAGCGAGTCCGAACCAGCCAGACTATTTCTCAAGATGGAAAGCTGAGTGTCTGCTGCAAATGGATGCTGACATTCTGCGTGGCGTTGTTGGCGGCACGTACCGTGGATTCGACGATCCTGCTGCGATGTTGGCAAATATTCAGGTGCCAGTTTTGTTGCTACAAGCCGACCCTGACGCTGGTGGGATTTTGCCTGACGATTACCTGGCTGGGATTCTGCCGAACAGCGATAGTTTTTCGTTTACGAAGATCGTTGGCGCTGGGCACAACCTCAATCGAGAATTCCCAGAGAAGATGCTGCCTGTCGTGCTTCCGTGGCTGGCTGAGCAGAGGTAGTCAATCTCAGGATGACACTCCTGAGTTGTTCTTCGCTGGGCGAAACCTAGTACCCTTGGATGTGTCGCGAGGGGGACGGGCGGTCGCCGCTGTGTTTAGGCGCAGGGGAGGAAAGTCCGAGCACCTCATGAATCAGAGTGCCTGCTAACGGCAGGGCGGGGCGACCCGACAGAAAGTGCAACAGAAAATAAACCGCCTTTCGTTTCGGCGATC